>JBBQJJ010000235.1:0-13609 GCA_038325805.1 Haliangiales bacterium | reverse complement strand
CCACCGACGAAGCACTCGGCCTGTGCGGTGTCCTTGAGGCGGCGATACACGGCGGTCGCCGTGCGGCCCTTGGCCTTGTTGCCGTTCTGCTTGAAGGTGAAGCGGTCGCCGGCGATGATCAGACCGTGCGGCTCGAACAGGTCGCTCGACAGCTCCGATAACGCCGCGTCATCGAGGCCCGACTCCGCGAAATCGATCTCGGCGATCGCGGCGGTGCGCGACGTGTTGAGCGCCTTCTCGCCCGTCGACGGGCACGGCGCCATGATGCAGCGCACGCCGTTGTCCGCGACCTTCGCGAACACGCCCGACGACACCGAGTCGCTCTGCGACAGCCACGCTTCGGTGACCACGAAGCGACCGAGCTCCGGCACCGGGGTGGTCAGGTTCTTCTTCGCGAACCGGCCACGCACGATCGCGTGCACGCCTTCCTTGAGGACCGACTGCGCGGCCGCGACCTCGAGCTGGTCGATGGCCGCCTGCGAGAGACCCGACTGCGACCAGTCGAGCTCTGGCGTGTAGCACGCCTCGCTCGTCGACCCGTCGTGGCACTTGGTGCTGCTCGCGTTGAGGCGGTCGAGGAAGAAGCCGCTGCACATCGGGAACGAGCACTTGCGCAGGTCGCGCGAGATCTCGAAGTACGTGTGGACGCCACCCTCGGAGATGTCGGCCTTGCCATCGAGAGGCTCAGCTTCCTCGGGGCCGACGAGCTCGTCGGCGGCATCGGAGGTACAGGCGGTGGCAAACAGTGAACAGACCGCGATCGCGGCGAAACCCAGGCTCTTCATTTTCAGATCTCCAATAAGCGAACGTTTATCCGCTGCGGCCAAGCAACATACAGACCCGTGTGCGCACTGCGTCATGTGCTTGAAATTCGACGAGAAACTCGCGATGCGAGTGTCTGTCGCAGTGGCTCGCCGACTTGCCGTCTGCGCCACTCTGGCGCGCGTATCAGATCTCGCGATCTGCGTCGCAGGAGCTGTCTCAGGGGGTGGTCGGGAGATGCGCGATGTAGCGCTTCACGCTGCGGCGATCGAACTGCGCGAGCGCGTAGTCGATGAGGTGCGTCGGTACCGGATCCTCGTTCGCGATCAGCCGCATCAGGCACAGCGCGAGATCCGAGTCCGCGATGCAGTACTCGTCGAACATCGTCGTCGCCTTGGGCTGGACCAGCGTGGTCGCGAGTCGCAATAGCTCGTCGGCGTCGGCCTTGCCCTTGTCGGAGAGGGTCTTGATCGTTGGCCGCCCGAACACGGACGAGGTCGGGCGATCCTCGCGAAGCGCGAACAGGCCGGTGCGCAGGAACGACATCACCTGACGCGAGCGTGCGCGCAGCCCGAGATCGGCGGGAAACAGCCGTGGCGACGCCGGGTATGGAAACCTCTCGGCGACGTACTCGGAGATCGCGAGCGACTCGGTGATGGTCAGCTCGTCGTGCTGGAGCGCCGGCACTTTTCCGAGGATGGCCTTGGCTTGGAGACGCTTCCGCTGCTCCGCCGTCAGCGGCATCGAGTAGACCTCGAGCTTGTACGGGAGCTGCTTCTCCTCGAGTGCGACCATCGCGTGGAACACCCAGGGGCTCATCCAGCTGGATTCGGCGTAGAGGGTGAGCTCGGGATCGGCCATCTGCACCTACCGTATCAAACGTTCGCTGCCGCCGTCAGCGGTGCTCCCGTGCTGGATCGATCTCGTTGTCGTGCGCGCGACGCGCCGCCATCACGAGGGCAGGGTTGCCGATCTTCGACTCGTCGAGGACCACCTTGCCGTCATGCGCCGCACGGACCCAGTCGCCCTGGACGATGAAGTCGCCGGCGGCTTCGATGTAGACGACGAGGTGATCCGGCGCGACCGCGCGTACGGCTCCGATCTCGTCGCCACCTTCTTCGAGGAACAGCTGATCGTCGATCTGAACTTGAAACGCCATCCCCGCACCTTGCCACCTTCGATCAAAGCTGCACTCCGAAGATCTAGCGGCGGCGGAAGATCACCACGAGCACGCCGAATGCAAAGAGCAGCGAGCTCGACGAGCCACCGGAGCCGCAACCGCCACCTTCACCCGGCGGTAACGGATCGACTCCACCGTCCGGAGGAGGGGTGGTTCCGTCGCAGCGACGCACGTTTGCGACCTGGATCGGGAACGGCGTGGTGGCGAGGCCGGTGAAGGAGACGTTGTCGACATCCCACCCCGGGGAGGCGTTCGAGTTGTCGCTCGCGATCCGGAACCGCAGCTTGAACAGCTTGCCGGAGAGCTCAGTGAGATCGACGGTCACGGTGTCCGTGGCAGGAAAGCTCGGGTTGGTGCCGGTGAAGCCCTTGCGCCCCGCAAGCGCCTGGCCGACGCCGGTCATCGCGAGCGGACCGTACGGCAGCGTGGCGTCGAGGGTGCTGACGTCCTGCCAGATCGTCCCGTCGAGCGAGACCTCGACGACGCCGCCGTCGAACGCTTCGTCGTCATCGGCCTCGAACGAGTAGCGGTGCTCGAAGCTCAGGGTCACCGGGCCCGCGGCTGCGGTGAGCAACGGTGATTCGAGCGAGCCGTCGGAGAACGCCGCCGGCGGTCCGCCGTGCCACTCGCCATCGAGCGCGGTCTTGCGGGTGGGTTTCCAGGTCGGGAACAGCGTCGCCTGCCACGGCGTGACCACGGAATCGAACGTGTCGGTCGCCGATTGCGAGACTCGATCGTCGACGTTGAGGCGCGGCTGGATCGCGAGCGTGATCGGCGTCTGGCATGCGTCGGTGCCGGTGATCACCAGCTCGAACGCACCGGCGAGCGGCTCGGTGATCGACGGGTCGACGGTGAGGTCGAACGCGAGCATGGTGTTCGCGTGGGCGTCGAGATCGAACGTGCGCTCCGCGGTCTGGATGCTGATGCCGGGCGTGGTGGTCGTCAGCGTGGCTGTCGCGCCGGTCAGCGGTCTGCCACCGATGTTCGAGAGTGCGAGCGTGAGGTGCCCACGCTCACCCGCATCGATCACGTCATCGTCGTCGCATTGCTCGACGGGGGTGAGGATAGGTACCGCGGCGATCACGTTGGCCACGACCTGTGCGCTCTCGATGATCCCGGTGAAGTCCGCGCTCTGACGATCCGGAGACACCGCGCAGCTACCCATGCCGCGGCGCGCGAACGCGGCGGCGAGCGTGTCGTGATCCGCCTCGCTGGTCGCCCGGGCGGCGATCAGGATCGCATCGCGCGTCTCGGTCGGCGTGCCGTCGACCGGTGACAGCAGGAGGCCGGTGACGACGTAGGCGGCCATCTTGTTCCGCGTCGCCTCGAACGTCGCCGTGCCGCGCGCTTGCTGGAGCGCGACGTAGGCTTCCCACATCGCGGCGGTCCAGATCTCGCCGGCGTTGTGCACCTCCTGCGGAACGCCGAAGGCGAGGAACGGATGCGCATCTGGCAACACCGCCCCCGCGCTCATGTGGCGAAACGACAGCGCGTTGATCGCCGGGTTGACGCTGTACGGCGCGCGCCGGATCCCGAAGTACTCCGCGTCGTCGGAGAACGTCCGCGTCGCGTATACCGCGAACGGATATGCCTTCGTCAGATCGTCGCCCTCGCGGGCGATCAGCATCAGCGAGAGGAAGTCGCCCCAGCCCTCGCTGATCGCGGCGCACATCCGGCTGTTGCACTGCTGCAGGCGGTGGTGGAGGTAGTGGCCGAACTCGTGCGCGATCAGCGTCGCGTCGACGGCGCCGTCGAGCTCGGGCCCGACGAGCCGGTGCATCACTGCGCTGACCGAACCGGCGAGGAGCTCGGCCTTGATCGCGGCGCCCTCGGTCTGGAGGATCGACAGCTGCGCGATCACGATCGGCTCGGTGATCGCGACGTCATCACCCATCGTCGGCGGGTTGGTGTCGACGTTGTTGGCGACCAGCATGCCGAGGCCACCGGCGTTCTGGATCTTCAACGCCTTCGACTCGAACGTGCAGTTGCCGCGATCGACCAGGACGATCTTGCCGGTGACGTCGTTGGTGATCGCCTCGCAGAGGTCGTTGTCGCCACCCTCGTCGACGGCGAGCACCACGTCGCCGGTGACGTCGAACGAGGTGATGCCATACCCCGCGAGCCCGTGCGCCGGCGTGCGGTTGGCGGGCTGGATCGTCAACGCATGTTCGTCGAGGCCGCTCCACAGGAACACCTGCATGCGTGGCGGCAAGCCGTCGGATGGTGTCGACATGTTCGCGTTGTTGCGCGAGCCGCCGAGCGCGTTGTCCTGGGCCTCCGCGAGGATCGCGTCGCGATCTTCACCGCCGCGCCCGTAGTTCGCATCCTGCGCGTTGCCCGCCGCTTCGGTGAAGCCGGCGTCGTACCAGAAGTCGTGCAGCCAGTTGATGACGTAGAACAGCGACGTGATCGCCGCCATCTGCTGCGCCTGCGACGACAGCGGATCGGCCTCGGGATCGTAGGCACGATCGAAGAAGCCGGCGGAGGTCGTCGTCGCGCGAAAGTCGCCGAACGTCAGGCCGCTCGGAGCGTTGAGATCAGCGTAGGCCTCGACGTTGTTGCCCAGCGTCTCGGTTCGCCCCGCGGCGAGCCACGAGTCGGGGATGGAGCTGCCGGCCGGATGGTTGAGGCCATCGATGCCGACGATCGTCGAGTCGACGAACGCGGGAAAGCTGCCGTCGGGGACGCCCGTCGGGTGGGGCGACACGTCAGCGATCGGTCCGTCGAGTGGACTGAGATCGAGATCGTTGGCGAACACGCGGTACTTGAACGCGACGTCCGCGACCAGGCTCTGGCGCTCGAGGACACGACCATCGCCATCGACGAGCGCGCGGACCAGGTCCGAGTGAGTCGAGTCGCTCGTGCCGACATAGGCCTCGACGACCCAGCCGGCGATCAAGCCATCGCCGCGCCGCAGCCAGCTGCGCTTGGTGGTGGCGAGCGATCCGGCGCGCCCGCGAAACCGAGTGCCGTCAGCGACCACGTCGATGCCGACGGCCGCCGCGATCGCACCCGCATCGGTCAGCGCGAAGTGCGGGGGCGTGCGCGGGGTGTCGGTGCCGACGAGCGCTCCACTGACGGCGACCAACGCCCCCTCGGCGGTCCGCATCACGCGGAGCTCGCCACCGTCGACGGGAAGGCCGTCGAGCTCCTGACGCACGCGGGTGATCGAACCGACGTCGTTGATCGCACGCAGGGAGGGCACGGCAGCGGGCGACACGCCCCAGGCACGCGAGAGTGCGGTCACGTGAGCGATGGCATCGCCGCGCCCGGCGTAGTGCGAAGCCGCCAGCAGATGAGGAATGCCGCGAGCGTCGGTCGCCTGCGGCATCAGGCCGAGCTCGATCGCGTGCGCGATCGGTGTCGCCGTCGGTGGGAGTCCGGACGGGACGACCGGCGTCGGATCGGGTGAGCTACACCCGATCGCCGCGACGAAGACAACGAGCGCGCGACCCACCGATATTCACGGTAACAGAGGTAGTAGGCTGGGAGGGTGGCGAACCAGATCACTCTGCAAGACGGCAACTCGACGGCGACGATTGACTCCGAGCGCGGCGCGATCGCGTGCACGTTCGAGGTGGCCGGCAGGTCCGTGCTGTTCATGGACGAGGACTCGCTACGCGATCGAACGAAGAACGTGCGTGGTGGTGTGCCGGTGTTGTTCCCGACGCCGGGCAAGCTCGTCGACGACAAGTGGAGCTACGGCGGCCAGTCCGGTTCGATGAAGCAGCACGGCTTCGCGCGCAACCAGGCGTGGCGCGTCAGCGAGCAGGGGGCGGGGTCGGCGACGTTGTCGCTCGAGTCATCTTCCGAAACCCGCGCGCAGTTCCCGTGGGACTTCGCGTTCGACATGCTGTTCACGGTGACTGGACCGACGCTCAAGCTCGAGCAGAGGATCACGAACAAGAGCGCCACTCCGATGCCGTTCGGCGTCGGTTTCCATCCGTACTTTCGGGTCGCCGAGGCCGCCAAGGGCAACACCACGATCACGACGAAGGCGACCCGCGCGTTCGACAACGTGACCAAGCAGACCATCGACCTCGCCGGCATCGACCTCGGGCAGAAGGAGGTCGACCTCCACCTGCTAGATCACGCCTCCACGGAGTGCTCGCTGATCACGCCAACCGGGACGGTGACCCTGCGCGGCTCGGCCGAGTACACGCACTGGGTGGTGTGGACGCTCGCCGGTCGCGACTTCGTCTGCCTCGAGCCGTGGACGTGCCCGGGCAACGCGATCAACACCGGCGATCGCGTGCTGACGCTCGCACCGAACGCGACGCGCACGCTGTGGCTCGAGATCACAGCGTCGTGATGGGTGATGGCGCGCCTGAATTCGACGACGTCTACTGGGCAGCGCCGCTGACGGCCGAGCCCGCGACGGTGAGCAGGGCGGCGAGATCTTCGTCGTTGAACCGCAGCATCGCGCCCGCGAAGAAGTCGCGGCCGAATTTAAACTTTTCGAACTGGATCGGCACGTTGTTCGGATCGGTGCCGGTGATCACGTTCAGCTCGCCCGGTGGGTTGATCAGCTCGTCGACGCCGCCGAGGATGTAGACGTGGCGGAACATCTCGATCGCGCCCGTGATCTTGACGCGCGGTCGCTGATCGAAGGTGGCGTCGAACACATCGAGCGACAGGCCTAACCGGCGGTTCATCCACGTGGTGTTGGCGTCGAAGCCGATGCCGCCGGTCGATTCTTTGATGCCGTAGCGCAACGTGGCCCAGCCGAACCGCTTCGCGAACTGGAAGGTGAAGCGAACCTTGTCCTCGATCACCGACTTCCGGATCCAGTTATTGGGATCGACGGTGGGATCGAAGCTGAGCGTGACGACCGGGTAGTTGCCGCGCGGACCCTTCTCGAGCTCGATCAAGTAGAACTTGTCCGGGCGCGTGTGGAGCTCGATCGAGACGTAGTGACGGGCGAGGGCGGCGCCGAAGTTAAACTCGCTGCGGAGCCCGACGTACGCCTTGATGCCGAACAGCGTGCCGAGGAAGCCGCGTGCGTCGTCGGTGATTGCCTCGACGTTGTCCGCGATCGTAGGGTCGTTGACGAGCCGGCCGAGCGTGCCCTTGTCCTGATCGATCTTCGCGGTGATCGACTCGGTGTTGCCGATCACCCCGTCGAGCTTGTCGAGCTTGCCGCGCAGTGACTTGCCAGTGTCCTCGAGCTCGCGCTTCGCGGTGGCGACGAGATCCTTCGCATCGGCGGTCGCCTCGTCGAGGTTCTTCAAGATCTTCGCGACCTGCGGATCCGCGTTCTTCGTGATCGAGCGGATGTCGTTCGCGATCACTTCGATCTTCGCCATCGAGCGATCGGCGCGCTCGATGATCCGCGCGACCGTGTCGGACTCCTTCTGGACGAGACCGTCGACGCGGTTCGCGATCGACGACAGCGGACCGTTGACGACGCGGCGCAGATCCTCCGAGAGGTCGCGCACGCTCTCGAGCACGACATCGACCTTCGGTACCGTCTGCTCGATCCGGCGGAGCAGCTGATCCGGCGTGGTCGCTTCGATCGTGTTCGGGATCAGCTTGCAGGGCTCGGCCTTCTTCTCGTCGTCATCGTTGTACGTGGCGCAGTCCGGGCCTAGCAGCGTGAAGTCCTTCGACGTGCCGTCGGGCAGTTGCTTCTTGGCTTCGCCCGGATCGATCTCGAGGTAGTTGTCGCCGAGGAGCGACGATGCCTTCTTCACGACCACGCCGCTGGTGAACACCTTGACGTCGCGCCGGACCCGGAACGTGATCCGCGCGTAGCGGCCGTCGACTTCGGTCTTGGTGACTTCGCCGAGCGAGATGCCGGCGAGCACGACCCGGCTCCCCTTCGGCAGACCGGCGGCATCGCGGAACCGCGCGATCAGCTCGTAGCTGTTGGAGCCGGAGGCACTCTGCCCGAGGTTCTTCCAGACGACGTATCCGCCGACCGCGACCAGCAGGAAGAGGATCGCGACGCGAACGCCTGCAGAAATGCCTTTCAAGCCCGCTCCGCCATTACAGCCCGCACGTTATACCGCATTACATCTGCTTCCCGGTCCCCAGGATGGACAGCAAGATGTCGGTCAGAAAGTAGTCGAGGACGAGCACCGACACCGACGAGGTCACGACGGCACGCGTGGTGCCCATGCCGACACCGCGCCCGCCGCCCTTCGCGTTGAAGCCCTGATAGCAGCCGATCAGCACGACCAGGAACCCGAAGAACACGCTCTTGATCAGGCCCTGGAGCACGTCCTGGACTAGGACGACCTCGCGGAAGTTCGCGACCCACTGTCCCTCGTCGACGCCCAGCAGGAGCACCGCGACGATGTACGCGCCGCCCATGCCGATCACGAATGCGAGCAGCGACAAGATCGGCGTGACGATCGCCGACATCACGATGCGCGGCGTCACCAGGTACTGCACCGGGTTGACGGCCATCGATTCGAGCGCGTCGATCTGCTCGCTGATCCGCATCGTGCCGAGCTCGGTGGCGATGCCGGCACCGGCGCGGCCGGCGAGCATCAGCGCGGTCATCACGGGGGCGAGCTCGATCGACAGCGCCTTGCCCGTGGTCGCGCCTGCGAACGACTCCAGGCCGAACTGGCGGAACGCGGCGACCGACTGGAGCGACAGCACGGCGCCGGTGAAGAACGCGACGAGGAGGACGATCGGGAGGCTGTGGAAGCCGATGTACTCGCCGGCGTCGAGGAAGTTCTTGAAGCGGAACGGACGGCGCGGCAGCCACGCGATCGCGCGCATCATCAGGATCAGGTGACCACCGACGGTGTCGAGGAAGCGCCCGACGGGCGAGCCGGCATCCTTGACGCCGATCCACACGGCCTTGCCGACCGTCATCTTCTCGACGGGCTTGTCGTCGAAGTTGACCGCGACCTGGATCTCCTGTTTCGGAGGAGCCTGCGGGGCACCTTGGACGTTGGTCGGTTCCTCGTCTTGCGTGCTCACGCAGGATCTCCGACGTAGGTGCGCGGGACGCGCTTGCTCATCCCGCACGTTACCTCGTACTCGGTGAGGCCGGCCCACGACGCGTACTCGGCCGTCGTGATCGAGGCGCCATCGCTGGCGCGACCGAGCAGCACCGCGGCATCGCCGAGCTGGATCTGCGGCGCGTCGGTGATGTCGGCGATCGCGATGTCCATGCTGATCACGCCGACCAGCTTCACGCGCAGGCCGCGGATCGCGACCTCGGCGTGACCGGTGGCGCGGCGGGGCAGGCCATCGGCGTAACCGAGCGGGAGGACGGCGATTCGCGTCGGGCGCACAGCTCGCCAGGTCGCACCGTAGCCCACGGTGCCACCCTCGGGGATCGTCCGGATCTGCGCGACCTCGGTGACGAGCCGCATCGCCTGCACGTGGTTGGCTCCCGCAGGCCAGCGACCGCCGCCGTAGATCGCGATGCCGGTGCGCACGAGATCGAAGCGCGCTTCCGGGAACATCAGCGCACCGCTCGAGTTCGCGGCGTGGCGGACCTTGATCGCTGCACCCGCGGCGGTCACCGCGCGATCGACATCGGCGAACCGCGCGAGCTGCATGCGCGTCATCGAGTCAGGATCCGCGGGGTCATCGGAGTCCGCGCAGGCAAAGTGGGTCATCAGGCCGACGACCTGGATGCCCATCCGCTGCGCCTCGCGGGCGAGCTCGGGAGCCTCGTCGGTGGCGACGCCGAGCCGCCCCATCCCGGTATCAACCTTGAGGTGTGCATCCATCGGCTGGTTTCGCCGCTTCACGGCCGACGCCAGCGCACCGAGGTCGTCGAAGCTCGCGATCACGGGGGTCAGGCTGGCTGCGAGGATCTCGTCCTCGCCACCGTGCTGACTCGGCCCCATCACGAGGATCGGCGGCGTCACGCCGGCATCGCGGAGGGCGACACCTTCCTCGACCAAGCTGACGGCAAACCCGGCGGCGGCCTTGGCTCGGGTCAGCGCCAGCGCGACGGTGATCGCGCCGTGGCCATAGCCATCGGCCTTGACCACCGCATAGACCTGCGCGCCGGTCAGTGAGCTGACGGTGCGAGCATTGGCGATGATCGCCGCGAGGTCGACTTCGACTCGCGTGCGTCGGATCATCGTCGACGCGTGCTGCATTCCCGGGCGATCTGAGCTGCCGAGGCGAGCACTGTCAAGGCAGCCGCGTGTATCGCGTACACCACACCAATGCGCGATCTCACGCTAGCTCGGGTTGGATGGCGCTCCGACATCCGAAAAGCCAAACGCCGCCCTTGCGAGCGGCGCAGTTCTCGTCGAGGAAACCGAGCTACGCGGCGGCCTTCTTCCGCTCGGCCTTCTCGATCAGCGCCGGCGTGACCACCAGCGAGCGGCCGCGCGGGATGATGAGTCCGTCGCGGGCGAGCTGGTTGAAGGCGCGCGAGATGGTCTCGCGGCAGCTGCCGATCATGTTCGCGAGCTCCTGCTGCGTCGGGCGGCGGCGAACCACGAGGCCGTCGGGACCCGAGGCACCTTCCTCGCGGCCGAGGGCGACGAGGCGGTGGATCAGGCGTTCGTTGACGTCGCACAGCGCGAGTTGCGCGATGGTCTCGTCGGCGCGGCGCAAGCGGCGCGACATCTCACCGAGGAGGTTCATCGCGGTGCGTGCGTGAACCTGCATGTGACGCATCAGATCTTCGCGCGACAACACGAGCAGCGTGGTCGGCTCGATCGCGAGGCAGTGTGCCGAGCGTGGTGCCTGATCGAACAACGACATCTCACCGAACGACTCGCCGGGGCGTAGGATCGATAGCGTCACTTCGCGACCGCTCTCGCCGAAGATGACGACCTTGACGCGGCCGCTCATGATCACGAACATCGCGTCGCCGGGCTCGTCCTGGGCGACGACCGCAGCGCCGACCGTCACCTTTCGTACCGTCACCCGCGCGGTCAGATCTTCGATGGCAGAGATAGGTAGTGCCGCGAACAGCGGCGCACGCGCGATCGTGGCTCGAATGCGGGCCGGGTCCTCGCCGCCGATTCGCGGGTCGGGGGCACGCATGGGCAAACCAGCAGTCGGCATAAACATCGGACGGGCGATTCCTAGAGTCATAGAAACAAGGCTCCTCGGGTGACGACCCGACGCAGGTCACTGCCAGTTGCGAGCCAGTGATCGAGATCGCCCTCCAACCGTGTGGTTTGGGCCGGTTGCCGCACTGCAGCGAGGCCCCTACCGTGACGAACCCTTCACAACTTCATTGGCGACCACGGCACGGATGTCGTGGTCGTCACAGGATCGTGCGGTTCACTCACTGGGGACTTGCGATCCGTGGGGGATTCGCTCCCACGACGAGACCGGTCTTGATCGATGGTAGGTTCCCCGCCGATGTCGACGAGTATCGACGTGGTCATCAACGGACAGCCGAGGAAGATCGAGGTAGGGACCACCGTGTTCGTACTCCTCGATCAACTCGGCCTCGGCGAGCGACGGGTGGCCGTCGAGCGCAATCGCGAGATCGTGCCGCGTGCCGAGCACGCCTCCACGATTCTCGTAGCCGGTGACCGCTTGGAGCTCGTCACGTTCGTCGGAGGAGGTTCGTAGATGGATACCTGGAAGCTGGGCGACAAGACGTTGTCGTCGCGGATCATCGTCGGCACCGGCAAGTACGCCTCCAACGATCAGACCCGCGCGGCGCTCGCTGCGTCGGGTGCGGAGATCGTGACCGTCGCGCTGCGGCGCGTCGACTTGAGCTCGAAGGAGCCGACGGTCCTCGACGCGATCGATCGCAAGAAGTACATCCTGCTGCCCAACACGGCGGGTTGCTACACGGCGGACGAGGCGATCCGCACCCTCCACCTCGCGCGCGAGCTCGGGATGGACGAGATGGTCAAGCTCGAGGTGATCGGCGATCCGAAAACGTTGTTCCCAGACAACTCCGCGACGGTCGTAGCAGCGAGGCGCCTGGTCAAGGAAGGCTTCAAGGTCCTGCCGTACTGCTCGGACGATCTGATCACCTGCAAACGACTCGAGGAAGCGGGTTGTCTCGCGGTGATGCCGCTCGCGGCGCCGATCGGCTCGGGTCTCGGGATTCGCAACCCGCACAACATCCGGCTGATCATCGAGAACGTGGGCGTGCCGGTGATCGTGGACGCGGGTGTCGGCTGCGCATCCGATGCAGCGATCGCGATGGAGCTGGGCTGCGCGGCCGTGTTGATGAACACCGGCATCGCAGGTGCGAAGGATCCGGTGCTGATGGCCGAGGCGATGAGGCTGGGCATCGATGCGGGACGCAAGTCGTTCCGTGCGGGGCGGATGCCGCGCAAGGACTACGCGAACGCGTCGTCGCCGACCGCCGGCCTGATCGAGTGATCCGGGTCGTCGCGATCACCGACCGATCGCTGCGACCGATCGAGGACATGTTGGATCGCGCGCGCGTGATCGCGAGCCCTGACGTCCGGTTCCAGATCCGCGAGAAGGATCTGGATGGCGGTCCGCTGCTCGCCTTTGCACGCGCGTTGCTCGCCATCGCTCGTCGAGCGGGAGCCGAGGTGTGGCTCAATGATCGAGTCGATGTGGCGCTCGCGGCGGGTGTGGATGGTGTGCAGCTACCGGAGCACGGGCTCGCGATCGCGGAGGCGAGAGCGCTGGGTGTCCTGGCGCTGGGGTGTTCGCGGCATTCGCGCGAAGGCGCACGGGAGGCGGCGGCGAGTGGAGCCGATGTCGTCCAGCTCGGTCCGATCTGGGCGACGCCGTCGAAGCAGGGAATCCTCGAGCCGCTCGGCACTTCCGCGCTCGAGCTCCGGCTCGGAGTTCCTCTCGTCGCGGTCGGTGGCATCGACTCGGCGGAGCGTGCGCGTGACGCGGCGAGAGGTGGTGCCGATGCCGTCGCGGTGATTCGTGCAGCGTGGACCAGCGAGGATCCCGCAGCGACGATCGCGGCGCTCGCGGCCGCGGTGAAGACTGCTCGATCCGGATCGTGATGTGCAGCGCAACTCCGAGGGAGTTGCCTATGTACCTGCCATTCATCGAACGCATGCGTCGTCGAGGAGCAGAGCCACGTGGCACCACGCCGCAGTGCGTGCGGTGTGGCCGCGGGTTCGTCGCGAGTGGACTCGACGAGTCTTCGCGATGCTGGTGGTGCGCGCGATTAATTCGCGCGCCGCGAGGATCGAACAGCGACATCCCTCGCTGACGGAATGCCCGCATGCCCCTCCGCGTTGTGGCGGCGTGCGTTGGTGCCTGCTGCTGGTCGCGTGTGGCTCGTCGAGTACGCCGGCACCACGTACGAAATGCCCCGTGGGTGAGGCGCCGGAGCGCTGGGTGATCGACGCGCCCCCCGCCGCCGGCGAACCGTGCATCGACGTCGTGCGGTTCGACGGAGGCCTGCAGCTGTTCTCGGATCCGAAGGGCCGCACCGCGGATCGGTGGCGCGACGACGAGAAGCTCCGCGCGGTGATCAACGCCGGGATGTTCCACGAGGGTGGGGCGCCGGTCGGCTTGCTGATCGATCGCGGGCGCGCGATCGGCGACGACAACCCGAAGTTCGGTGGCTTCATCGCGTGGGATCCCGTGGACGTCAAGGCCCCCGCCGTGATCGCGACGGCGAAGCAGTGCGCCGGCTTCGATCTGGCGACGCTGCGCGCGGAGTACCGCTCGCTGATCCAGGGCTATCGCATGCTGGACTGCGACGGCAGCGCGCTCGCGTGGAAAGACCCGAAGCAATACTCGGCGGCAGTGCTCGGCGTCGATCGC
>JBBQJJ010000234.1:0-13707 GCA_038325805.1 Haliangiales bacterium | reverse complement strand
CTCCGCGTCGAAGCGATCGAACACGTTCGGCCGACCGTTGAGTCCCGCGAACACGGCGGTCCATCCACCGCCGTCGAGTGTCATGTCGCAATACGCTTGAAAGAGCGTGCCATCGGCCCGCGTCAGCCAATAGAGCCCGTTGCCGGCGGCGTGGCCGTCGCGCTGGACCACGTGGCAACTCGCACCAGCGGTGGCCGGCGGGTTGAGCGACGGCGCAGGCGACGCCTCGCGATACATGATGCGCACCATCGACGCCTGATCCGGAACGCCATCGCAGTAGTCGAAGCCGGCTGCTGCGGAGGACGACGCAAACGCGCCGGTACCCGCGCTGTCGAGCCCGAGGACGAAGCTCATGGATGCAATGTTGTTCGTTCCGAACCCGGTGAGCAGTTGCGTCGGCTCGAGCATCGAATTCCCTGTAAGTCTCGTCGCGGTGATGGGCTGCCAGTCGGCCTGGGTGCCATCTACGAGCCAATTGCGGATCGGCTGCGTCAATGGGAAACGAACCGCCGACCCACCGCATGTGACCGCAATATCGGCCACCCGATCACCGAGGCTCGGTGGAGCGTGGCGCAAACAGTGCGTCGCCGGGTCCGTGCAGATGCCTTGATAAGCCGCTGCATCGAAGTGATCGAACACGTTCGGTCCTCCGTTGAGGCCCGCAAACACCGTCGTCCATCCACCACCGTCGAGGGTCATGTCGCAGAACGCCTGGTACTGCGACGTATCGGCGCGCGTTAGCCAGTACACCCCGCTCCCGGCGGCGGCGCCCGCTTCCTGAATCTCCCGACAGGTCGTGCCCGCCGTCGCGGGCGTGTTGAGCACCGGCGTCGGCGGCACCTCGCGATACATGATGCGTACGAGCGAGCCCGAATCGGGATTGCCATCGCAGTAGTCGAAGCCGACCGCGAGGGAGGACGACGCGAACGTGCCTGGCCCTGCGCCCTCGACACCGAGGATGAAGCTCATCGATCCGATGTTGTCCGTGCCGAATCCGGTGAGGAGCTCTGTGGGCAGCGGTGCTGGGGCTCCGGCGAGTCGCGTCGCGGTGATCGGGGTCCAGTCCGCTTGCGTGCCACGAACGAGCCAGTGGCGGATCGGCTGCGTCATCGGGAACTTCACGGCCGACGGGCCACACGTGACCGCGAGCTCCGCGACGCGGTCGCCTATGCTTGCTGGTGCGTGGCGCAAGCAGTGCGTGCTCGGATCCGTGCAGATGCCCTGGTACCCGGCAGCGTCGAAGTGATCGAACACGTTCGCGCGACCGTTCAGTCCTGCGAACACCGTGGTCCAGCCGCCGCCGTCGAGTGTCATGTCGCAGTAGACCTGCTGTGGGGCACCCTCGGGATAGATCGTGTACACACCGCTCGTCAGCGTCTCGCGCGTGCGGCGCGCCTTGAGGTCGCGACAGCTCGTCGCGACGACCGTTGACGTTTCGCAGCTCTCCCCTTCGAAGCCGAGCGGACACGCGCACGAGTGGCCGTTCACTTCGTCGACGCAAACGCCGTCGTTCTCGCACGGGTTCACGGCGCAGTCGTTGACGTCAACCTCGCAGTTCAGGCCCGAATAGCCGGCCGCGCATTGGCACGTGTAGCTGCCGGCGCCGTTGGTACATGTCGCTCCGTTCAGGCACGGTTGCTGCGAGCACGTGTTGAGGTTCACCTCGCAGAACGCGCCGCCCCAGTCGGGTGCGCACGAGCAGGTGTAGCCTTCGATACCGTCGACACACGTGCTTCCGTTCGCACACGCGTTACCTACGCAATCATCGACATTGTCGTCGCACGTCCGACCGGAGTACCCAGCGCCGCACGTACAGACAAAGCCGTTCACCTGATCGGTGCAGGAGCCACCGTTGTGGCACGGCTCCGCCGCACATTCGTCGGGCTGCACCTCGCAGTTCGCTCCGGTGAATCCAGGCGCGCACGCACACGTGTAGCTCCCGATACCGTCGGTACAGACACCGCCGTTCGCGCACGGCTGTGTCGCACATTCATCGACGTTGGTCTCGCAGTTCACGCCTTCGAAGCCTGCCGGACATGCACACGTGTAGCCGTTCCCCATGAGGCTACAGACGCCACCGTTCTCGCAGGGCTCGGCCGCGCAGTCGTCGATCGTCTGGTCACAGTTCGTTCCCTGGTAGCCGGGTTCGCACTGACACGTATAGCCGCTCGCGGTGTTCGAGCAGGTGCCGCGATCGCAAGGTTCCGATGCGCAGTGATCGACCGGGACCGTGTAGCAGACCTCGAGAGCGGGTCGCTTGTTGCGGTTGTTCGCTTCGCTGCTCACGAAGATTGTCGGATCCTCGTCATCATCCTCGGGATGCCCACAGCGAGGGTGATGATCTGGGCCCGGCCGGAGGACGAGACCCGCGTTCGGATTGGTGCCGTGGATCCAATTGCGCACCAGGTTGGTAAGGTCGACGTTCTTGAGCGCCGTGCTGCTCTCGACGCGAAAGACGGCCGAGGCATCGGCGGAGAACTGTTGCTGGAAGGTCGCGTACGTGACGCTGTTCTCGGCCCACGGTGCGAGTGCACGGTGGACACGGATCGTCCCATCGCCGTGATTGCCATTGACGTACAGCTTCAGCGTCGCGCGGCTGACCACCGCTTGCTGCGGGATCGATGCGAGATCGAACGACAGGAGCGACTGCTCCTTATCGCTCACCTTGAGCAGCGGCTGGGCGCCGTAGTTCTTCGCGAACGCGTTCTTCTTGATGTACGTGTCGGCGACTGTTCCGTGGGTGCCTCGCTGGAACGTCACGCATGTCGTCGTCACCGCTTCGTCGATGACGGACTCGCCGGGTGAGCTACACGCCACGAGTACCACCGTAAGGACCACAATCACCTTGCTCATCGACCCCCTCGTAACACGAAACGTCTCGCATCGAGGATCCGAGATCCGGTCGATCAGGCAGCAGCCAGGGGGCGTGCTCGCGATCTCGGCTTGCCCCTCACACCGTCGTCCGCAAGTAGAGGACCCATCCCGAGAGGCCGACGATCAGGGCCCACGTCAGCACGACGCCTGTGAACCGAAAGAAGTTCGGCGCCTTTCGTGGCATCCCGACCGCGTGAGCGACGCGCGCGAGCAGCAGCAGGCCACCGCAGACGTGGATGATCACGCTCGCACCACCGAGTAGCTCGGCGATCAGCAGCATCACGAGCGCGAGTGGAACGAACTCGGCGTTGTTGCTGTGGAT
Organism: Haliangiales bacterium; assembly: GCA_038325805.1. Lineage (GTDB taxonomy): Bacteria > Myxococcota_A > Polyangia > Haliangiales > Haliangiaceae > JABFXX01. The sequence continues at coordinate 10,511 of JBBQJJ010000234.1, read as the reverse complement.
GCGCGCGGCGAGGAGCAGCTCCGGCGACTCGCCGTGGCCGATGCTGACCTTGTGCTTGCCGCGCGCCGTCGAGACCTGGTTTGCGAGGTAGATGTTGAGGATCGCATTGAGCGCCGCGTAGAGCGCCGTGATCGTCGGGGCAACCATCATCCCCACATCATCCGTTACTTCGCGAGTGTACGCTCGGGCAGATCGGTCAGCGATCGTGGGTGATCCGGACGCGGGCGATCAACTCGCGCAGCTCGTCGTCGGCAACCTCGGCCACCTCGTTGACGATCCGCTCGCGCGCTGCACCCGAGGCCGGTGGCGGCAGGGGCTTGTTCGGCTTGGGCGGTGGCCGCTTCGCGCGCAGCTGCGGCGATTCGCGACGGCCGCGGGCGAGACGGAACTTCAGATCGTCGAACAGCTTCGGCTCGCCGAGCCGCTCGAGCATCCCCGACAGGATCTGCGGCTTGAGGAGATCGAGCTGCTGCATCCACGCGGTCGACGCCACCTCGACCCACAGCGTGCGCCCGCGAACGGTATCGGGGCGGGTCTGCTGCGCGATCTTGGGACCGACGAGCTCCGCCCACTCGGTCTCGAGCCGACCCGCCCGCACTTCGTCGGTGAGGTGGTGCGCCGCGAGGACGTCACCGATCGCCGTCCCGGCCGAGCGCGTCTCGAGCGACCGCGTGGTCGTGCCTCGGCGCTTCAGCGTCACGACGCCCGCAGGCGCCGGATCAGCTCGCGCAATCGGCGATCGCCATCGCCATCTCGACTGACGAAGCGCAGCCCGGAGCCACCGTTGGGCACGTGGTACGAGCAGCGGCTCGAGATCTCGAGCGGCGCCGCGCTCCCGGGCGGCACGAGCTCGAGCGTCAGCTCGGTATCGATCGGCAGCGGCGCGGCCGTATTGAGCAACGCGCCACCGACCCCGATCTCGGCGACCACGCACTCGGTCCACGCCGCGCTGTTGGCGAGGCGATAGCGAACTTGCAGCTGGACGGGGAGGCGCAGGTGCCGACGGCGAGGCACGTCGGTCCGGCTGCCCGCGAACACCTCGTGGAGGAATGTCAGCTTGATCTGCTCGTCGGTGGCGAGCTCGACGGTGGCGCCGGCACGGACGCGCATGCGGGGCAGCGCGGGGCGCCAGGTCTGGACCGCACCGCGGACCAGCACCTTGTTCGGCAGCAGCTGCGAGGAGACCTCGATGATCACCTGCTGGCCGGGCTCGAGCTCGTCCGTCGTGGGCACGAAGACCGGCTGGCCAACCGAATCACCGGGGGCGAGCTCGCGCCACTCGTCTGGCGTTCGGATGCGCAACTTCAGAATGATCACGACCGCGGAGCGACCATAACACAAGGTTCTGGAGCAATTACGCCCGGGATCATCGACGCTTGAAACGCAGCGCCCACACCTTCAAGAGCGCCTCTGCGACGATCGCGCGGGACATCTTCGATTGGCCAACCCGGCGATCGACGAATACGATCGGGGTTTCGACGAGTCGGAAGCCCCGCTGCAGGGCCCGGTACTTCATCTCGATCTGGAAGCTGTAGCCGTTCGACGTGATCGTCGGCAGATCGATCCCCTCGAGCGTCGCTCGTCGCCAGCAGATGAAGCCGGCGGTGAGATCCTGGATGTCGACACCGAGCACCGTGCGCGCGTAGATGCCGCCGCCTCGCGAGATGACCTTGCGACCGATCCCCCAGTTCTTGGTGCCGCCACCCGGGATGTAGCGCGAGCCGATGACCCCATCTGCACCATCCTGCGCGAGCGCGAGCATCGTGGGCAGGTACTTCGGATCGTGGCTGCCATCGGCATCCATCTCGAACAGGTACTCGTAGCCGCGGGCGAGTCCCCAGGTGAAGCCCTCGACGTAGGCCGTCCCGAGCCCGAGCTTGCCGGCGCGGTGCATGACGTGGATGCGCGGCTCCGTCTTCGCCATCCCATCGAGCAGCTGACCGGTCCCATCGGGCGAGTTGTCGTCGACGAATAACAACTCGCAGTCCGGCAGCGCCGCGAGGAACTTCGCAGCGATGTCCTGCACATTGTCGTGTTCGTTGTAGGTCGGAACCACGATCAGCGAGGTCATGCGGGCGGCCGGACCATAGCGATCCGGCGAGCGAGCCGCAACGCGCGCTGCGAGGGTAACGCGCTATGCTCGTGAGAAGTGCGCTCGCGTCGCGTCTGGGTCTACGTGCTATCCGTGGCGGCGCTGCTCGTGCCCGCCGGCGGTATCGCGTACCTCGGCGCCGTGTCGTACCGGGATGAACGCGGCGCGGTCGACAGCGAGAACGAGCGCCAGCGTCAGGGAGCGCGTGAGATCGCTCGCCGGATCGAGCAAGCGGTCGAGGAGTCGCTGGACGAGGTCGAGCGGATGGTGACGCGGGGCGAGCGCGACAACACCGCGGATCGCGCCGAGCCGACCACACCGCTCGCGAAGTACTGGTTCTGGATCGACAACCAGCAGAAGCTTCGCGTGCCGCGCGCCGCACCGGCGACGATCGAGCTCGGCGAGTCACAAGACCGCGGCGTCGGCTGTGCGAGCGGCCACCTCGAGGAGTGCGAGCGCGAGCTGCGCACGAGGACCAAGCGCGCGGCACTGTTGCGCGGTGCCCGTGCGGCCGAGACCAACAAGAACTGGTCGGAGGCGCGGCGGCTGTATCAAGGAGCGGCGTTCGACGACACCGAGCCCGACTCGCTCCTCGGGCTCGCTCGGGTCCACGCGAACATCGGCGAGGCGGCGAAGGCGTCGCAGGCACTCAAGGAGCTCGAGACCAAGTATGGCGATCGCGCCTTCAAGGGCGTGCCGGTCAAGCTCGTCGTCGCGACGCTGCGCGCCGAGGCGGCGGGACCGGATGCGCTCCTCACCGTGGCCGAGGCAGTGCTCGCGGGTCGCTACGGCCTCGATCCCGTGATCCGACTCGGCGTGCTCGCGCGCTTGCGCGGCGTCCTCGCGGGAGAGCTGACGGCGGACCAGAAGCGCCGCCGCAGCGAGCTCGACGAGCGGGTCACGTCGATCCGCAACGCGGCACGTGCAGCGGCGGGCCTCACCGACGAGGTCGCCGAGATCCAGCGCACCGCGAGCACGGCGTGGCGCGGTCGGCCGGCGTCGCGCGAACCGAATCGTTCGCTGATCTATCGCAGACGCGCCGATGGTGGCGTGATCGGCATCGCCGTCGATGCGCCGATGCTCGAGCGCGTCGTCGAGGGGTGGGTCGGGACCGCGAACACGCGCCCGCTGGTGTTGCTCGCTGGTGCGTCACCGAGCTCCGACCTGCGGCCGATCGTCCAGGTGCCGCTCGGCACGCAGCTGCCTCACCTGTCGGTCGCGGTGGTCAACCCGGTGACCGATCCGAGCCCGCTCGACGAGGTGATTCGCGAGCGTTCGCAGCGCCACGTGATCTACACGTCCGCGCTCGCCGTGTTGCTCGGCCTCGGCCTGCTCGTGACGATCCGGGGTGCCGCCCGGGCCCGCGAGCTCGCGCAGCTCAAGAGCGACTTCGTGTCGACCGTGTCACACGAGCTCAAGACCCCGCTGACCTCGATCCGGATGTTCGCCGAGATGCTGGAGCAGGGCGTCGCGAAGGGCGATGTCGGCAAGATGGCGCGCTACCACGGCGTGATCGTTCAGGAGAGCCAACGGCTCGGTCTGCTGATCGCGAACCTCCTCGACTACGCGCAGATCGAGCGCGGGACGCGCCGGTACACCCCGAGCCGGCAGGGGATCGCCGAGCTGGCCCGCCACGCCATCACCACGTTCGAGACGCTGCGAGATCCGGAGCCTGGGACGCGCAATTCAGTCGAGGTCGAGGTGTCTCCAGAAGCAGTGGCTGCCGTCGTCGACACCGATCGCGATGTCGTCGTCCAGGCCGTGCTGAATCTCGTGAACAACGCGTCGAAGTACAGCGGTGCCGACCAGGACATCGCGGTGAGCGTGGGTGCCGATGCCAACCACGCGTGGATCGCGGTGCGCGATCACGGCCCCGGCATCCCGGCCGCCGAGCAGGCTCGGATCTTCCGCGAGTTCTATCGCGCACCCGAGGCGTATCGCTCGGGCGTCGAGGGCACCGGGCTCGGCCTCGCGCTGGTCAAGCAGCACGTCGAGGCCCTCGGTGGGGCGGTCGCCGTGGAATCGACCGTCGGGAGCGGCGCGACGTTCACGATCAGGTTGCCGCGCGCAGCAGGAGAGGAGACAGCGTGACGCGCATCCTGGTGGTCGAAGACGATCCGTCGATCCGCATGGGGCTCGAGGACACGTTGACCGCGAAGGGCTACGAGGTCGACGCCGTCAGCCGCGGTGGCGATGGCGCCGACAAGGCGATCAGTGGTCGCTACGACCTCGTCGTGCTCGACGTCATGCTGCCCGACATCGACGGCTTCGAGGTCTGTCGGCGGATCCGAGGCAGCAAGGGCACGTCGCGAAGCGTGCCGGTGATCATCCTGTCGGCACGCGGCGCGGAGCTCGATCGCGTGCGCGGTCTCGAGCTCGGCGCCGATGACTACGTGACGAAGCCGTTCTCGTTGATGGAGTTGCTCGCGCGCGTCGCGTCGGTGTTGCGGCGAGCGAAGGGCGAGGTGCAAGAGCCGATCGGGATCGCGTTCGGCGACATCGAGGTCGACTTGGTCGGGCAGGTCGCGCTTCGCGGCGGCAAGCGCATCGAGCTGCCGAATCGCGCGTTCGCGATCCTCAAGGTGTTCGCACGCCGGCCGGGCGAAGTGGTCAGCCGCGACACGCTGCTCGACGAGGCCTGGGGCTACGAGGACTATCCGAACACCCGCACGGTCGACAACCACCTGGTGAAGTTGAGGCGTGCGCTCGAGGACGAGCCCGACAAGCCGCGCTACCTCGTCACGATCCACGGCGCGGGTTACAAGCTCGACGTCCCGCGTGACTCGGTGCGCTGGCAAGGAGGCAAGTGAACCGCCTGCTCCTCCTCCTTCTGGTCGTGGCGTGCGATGACCCGACGCCGCAGGCCGCCATCGCGACCGTCGCTCCGACGCGTGATCGGATCGCGGCAGATCCCGCGATCGGTGCGGCCACCGACCTCGACGGCGCTGCACCCTCGTTCGGGGATGCAGTGCTCGCGGAGCTGACCGGACATGACAACGCCGCGCGCACCGCCTACGAGCGCGTCCTCGCCGCGCCCGAGGTTCCCGCGCACGTCGCCGCGCGGGCCGCGATCTACCTCGCGCAGATCGAATCGCGCATCGGCCGCACTCGTCCGGCACTCGATCTCGTCGCGCGCGCCACGGCACTCGCACCCACCGATCCCGTGATCGCTGCCGGTGCCGCGGGTCTGCAGGCCGAGATCGTCGCCGCCGCCGGCGCTGGTGATCTGCGCGGCCCGCGCCTCGGGTCGACGCTGCCCGGTGTCGGCGCCGCCGTCGCCGAGGCGTTCGCCGCGGCCGAGCGTGACCTCGGTACCGTTCATCGACAGCACCTCCGGATCGCGATCGAGGCGCTGACCAAATCGATCAATATCAAGGTCAATCAGTTCGCCGAGGTCGTCGCGAAGTACCAGGCGGTCGGGAAGCGTGGCGCGCTACCGCTGATCGCCGCCACCTATCGCGCGGGCAGCCTGTATCACGATCTCGCCCTCGAGCTCGCGTTCGCCGAGATGCCGCCGGAGCTCGAGCGCCGGTCGGCCGAGGGTCTGCGCGCGACGCTGCGCGGCCTCGCGATCACGTATCTCAAGAAGGCCGTCGTCGAGTACAAGGCGTGCATCGACGCGCCGCAGGTCCCGGAGGGCGAGCTCTGGCGACTCGCGGCCGAGACCGACATGCGTCGCGCGATCGACGTGCTGCGCGCGGCCGGCGTTCGCCTCTAGGCTGAGAAAGCCTAGCGACGGAGCGCGGCGGTGATCTTGGACCGCCAGGTCGCCTCGAAGTCGGGCTCGGGATGCAGCTTGTAGGTCGTGATCTCGCCGGTGGGGAGCGTGATCACGGCGCCGCCCGTCCACTCGAGCTCCGTCGTCGGGAACGCTTCTGCGAGCGCGAGCGCGGCGTCGATCGACAGCTCGAGATCGATCTCGAGCTCCGGTTGATCGAGCTCTGCGTAGATCCGCGGCAACAGCGCCACTGCCTCGGCACTGGGCATGGCGACGTGCGCGTTGATCCACGTCACCGCACACGCGGCGCGAAAGCGCTCGAACGCCGTCGAGCGCGGCAGCGCGAGCTCGCCGACGAATGCTTCGTCGCGCTGCGGCCAGACGCTGAGCGTCGAGGTGGTGCCGGCGATGGTGAGGAACTGCGCATCGGCGACGGCGAGTTGCGCGAGCAGGGGAGCGGTCGCTTCGCGCGTGATGCCCTCGATATCGATCAGCGTGTTGCGATCCGGTTCGACCGCCGCGAGGACGCGCGCGATCGAGGGCTGATCCTTGAGCACCCAGGCGCGGGTGTGGGGTTGCGTGACGCGCACGTGCGTGACGCCGAGCGCGCGGACGAGTGCCGCGGCTTGACGCGCGCCCTTGACGCGATCGGGATGCGCGAAGACCTCGAGCAGATCAGTACTCGGATTCGCGCGACCCCGGCCACACGACGGTGTCGAGCTCGCCCTGCGGTGCCGGGACGTGTTCGCTCGCGAGCTCGCCACGGGCGTCGGTGTACGTCGCCCACACGAGGCCATCGGGCGAGTGGATGAAGTACGGCGTCTGGCGGACCGGGGCATCGTCCGCGCCCGGGTCGACGACCTGGAACACGCGCCACTCGTTTCGCGCGGCCGGGGCCGGTGGTGCGGCGGCGATCGCTGCTCTGGCGGCGGCCTTGACCAGCGGATCGGACTCGCTGTCGACGGCCTTCTTGAACGCGGGAGCAGCGCGGTTGCCTCCGACGCGTGCGAGGTTCGCGATCGCGGCGGCCCGGACGTGCACGCTGGTGTCGTTCTCGGCCATCGTCGACAGCGTCTTGGCGGCATCGTCGTCGCCGGTCAGCGAGCCGAGGGCGAGCGCGAGGTTGATGCGGACGAGCCGCGAGCGGTGATACCCCAGCGCCATCACGGCAGTGCGCCGCTGGCCGGCGAGCAGCTGGTTGCGATCGGCGCGAGGCAACGCCCACAACACGCGCGCGAGCGCGGCCGTCGCATCGGGAGCCGCGGCCCAGCCGCCATGCTTCGCGAGGTACAGCCAGCGATCGACGAGCCCGGCGATCTTCGGATGTTTCGGATGGGCCGAGGCGATCTCGCCGAGCGCCCAGGCGGCATCACCGACGAGGCGATCATCCTTGGCCGACGACAGCGCTCTCGCGAGCACGTCGATCGAGCCGGCATCGCGCATCTCGCCGAGTGCCCAGGCGGCGGCGCGACGGCGATCCGACGCGCCACGCTCGACGAGGTCGCGCAGGAACGGTGCATCGGATAGGTCCTTCGCGGCGGCGAGGCTCGAGATCGCGGCGAGCGACACCTTCACGCTGTTGTCGTTCGCGAGCTCGCGCAGGACCTTGCGCGCGTCCGCATCGGACTTCGCGCGCAGCGTGGCTCCGAGTGCGCGCACCACGTGATGGCGCGTCGAGTTGCGCTCGTTGCGCAGCTGCTCGAGCAACGGGGCGATCGCGTTGGGATCGGCGATGTACGACAGCGCCGTGGCGGCGGAGTTGTGGAGCTCCGATGGACCGTCCTTGAGGATCGCGACGAGTGGCTTGGTGGCCTCCGGGCGGCGAATCTCGCCGAGCGCGTCGATCGCGGCGCGGCGCAACCGGGGCGGGTTGCCGGGGCCGAGCAACGCGGCGAGCTTGGGCACCGCGGACGCGACGCGCAGCAAGCCGAGGTACTCGGCGGCGAGCACGCGCAGCTCGAGATCGTCGTCGGCGAGGTGCTCGATCAGTACGTCACCCGCGCGCGCGTCGGAGCCGATCAAGGGGCGCAGGCTCTCCATCGCGGCGACCCGGATCGCGGCATCCTTGCTCGCGAGCGAGCGGAGCACCGGCACCAGCGCCTGCGGATCGCCGGTGGCGCCGAGCGCACGCAACACGATCGGAATCGCGACGCGGCCACGCTCGAGCTCGGCGGTCAGGGTCGCGGTCGCACGAAGATCCGCCGTCTCGGCGAGGAGCTGCACGGCGGTGGATGGATCGCCTTTGATCCGGCCCTGCAGGTGGAGCACGAGTGCAGGCACCGCGGCCTTGCCGGCGACGCGGAGGGCATCGCGCGCCGCGGAACGCTGATTCGGTTGCGCGAGGATCTCGACGAGCGCCTTCATCGCATCCTCGCCGGGCTTGCCGGAGCCGGGCGTGCCGGCGATCTGGCCGAGCGCGTACGCGACCTTGGTGCGAAACTGATCGCCGCCGGTGCCGAGCTGCTCGGTGAGGGCGTCGATCGCTTCGACGGCCCCGAGGCTGCCGAGCGCGCCGACCGCCGCCGTCTTGACGTCTTCCGCAGGGTCGCTGATCAACCGGATCAGTGCCGGCACCGCCGAGCGATCGCCGAGGCGACCGACTGCGCGGACCGCCGCCTTGCGGACCTCGATCTGGTGGTCGCCGAACTTCGCGACCAGCGGGATCACGGCGCGCCTGTCACCGAGCTCCTCGAGCTGCGTGATCGCCGCGGTCTTGATCTCCTGCTTCGCATCCTCGAGGCGCGGGATCAGCGCGATCACCACGCCGATATTGCCCCGCTTGCCGATCGAGCCGACCGCCTTGACGGCCTGCAACCGCACGGCATCATCGGAATCGCCAAGCGTCCGCGTCAGCGCCTGCGTGGCCTCGCCGCCGCCGATATCGCCGAGCGCGCCGGCGGCGACCTGCTTGGTCTTGGATTCGCCCGACGACAGCCAGTCGATCAGCTTCGGCACGGCCTTGAGCGAGCCGCCCTGTCCCAACGTCTTCGCGGCGGCGTGGCGGACCTTCTCGTCCGGGTCATCGAGCGCCTTCAGCAGGTGCTTCTCGGTGAGTGCGACGTCGTACTTGCCGAGGTCGGTGACTGCGTCGAGGCGCTTCTGCGCGTCGTCGCTCGACAACCCTTCGGCATCGACCTCGACGTGGCCGGCCCAATCGAAGGTCCACGCGGCCGACTGGCGAACGCCGATCATGAGGCCGAGGGCGACCACGAGGTTTCTGACCATCCGCACTGCAGTCGAGTATGGCCGGCGGATCAAGCCATTGCCAGCGCTGGCGGCTACGCGAGGTCCGGGATACCCCGATCAGGGCGTTGCAGGATCCGGCTTCGTGAGCTCGCGAATCGCCCACTCGACTTTTGCGCGCAGCCGGTCCGGTAGGTCGAGCTCGAGGAGTCCGCGGTACTCGGTCGCCGCGCCGGTCTTGTCTCCGAGCTTCCAGCGCAATGCCGCGAGCGCGACGCGCGGGCGCGGATCCTTCGGGGCCTGCGTGCGCGAGGTCTCGAACGCTTTGATCGCCGTCGCGTTGTCCCCCGCGTTGTGTTTCAACACGCCGAGGTCGTGCCACGCATGCGGATCGACGGGCCGAGCGGCGAGCGCCGTTTCGAGGTGCTGGATCGCGAGCGGGAACTCGCCCCACGTCGCGAGCGTCTCGGCGTACTCGCGATGTGCGTAGCCAAGGCTTGCCGGATCCTTGGCCCCGGCGACTGCCTTCTCGTAGTGGATCTTCGCGAGGTCGTGGCGGCGCGCCTTCTCGGCTTGCTCGGCCTGCGCGATCTCCGCACGCACGTCGACACTCGGCGTCGGCGGCTTCGCGCGCGCCCCACCACAGGCGACGAGCACGGCGAGGATCACCGCCTTCACAACGGCTTCTTCGGTTTCGCGACCCCGATCGTCGACGGCCCCCGCGTCCGCGCGCGAGGTGCGATCTCGATCGAAACCTCGATATCGTCGGGGTCGACCTCGTGGGTGTCGCGATCGGGGCGCGGTGGGAAGATCGCGGGATCCGACTCGATGTCGCGCGCTTGCAGATGCAACCGCTCGAGCTCGGCGATCGATTGTTCCTTCGTGACGTCGGGGACGCCGAGCAGCGACCGCAGCTCTGCCTTCGACGGAGGCGCGACGGGCGTCTCGAGGCCCCACTCGTCGAGCACCGCGTCGACGCGCTCCGCGAGCCGGCTCTTTGGCTGCGCTGCGATCGGCGGTGGGTCCGTCAACGGTGCTCGGAGCGGCAGCTCCACGCGTGGCATCGACGGCTCGGTGCGCCCAGCGTCTTCGTAGGCGAGCTCGTACTCACCAGAGGTATGACCCGCGAGCGTGACCGGCGAGACCGGGATCCGCGGTGCGGTGACGCGAAGATCGTCGTCACTCGGACGCGGGTGATTCGGGAACAGTCGCAGGTCGTGCTCGACTGCCTCGCCCTCGAGCAGGATGCCGGGCAGGCGCTGCACGCCCGGGATGGACTCGCGGACCGGCGGCTGCGATCCGCTGCCTCGCCGGAGCGGTGGCGGGTTGGTCGTCGCGTTCTCGAGCTCGACCGGCTCGGGCGGTCCCGACCGGCGAGATGGCGTGACGCTCGATTCGACGGGCGGCAGGTTCGGCGCGCTGACGTCGGGGAACAGCGACGGCGCGGCGGGAAACTTCGGCGGGCCTTCGGGTGATGCCGGCAGCCGAGCGGGTGCACTCCCACCGCGCAGCGTGTCA
>JBBQJJ010000233.1:0-13715 GCA_038325805.1 Haliangiales bacterium | reverse complement strand
ACACTCCAGAACGACATGCTCAAGGAGTTCATCGCGCAGAAGGAGTGGATCTCGCCGATCCGCGGCCACATGCGGATCATCCGCGACATGCTGGTGTGGTGCACCCGCGGCATGCCGCAGTGGAACACGATCTCGATCAGCGGCTATCACATCCGGGAAGCCGGAGCGACGGCGGTCCAGGAGCTCGCGTTCACGATCGCCGACGGCATCGGCTACCTGCAGCTCGGCATCGAAGCCGGCCTCGATGTCGACGAGTTCGCGCCGCGCCTGTCGTACTTCTGGGACGTCCACAACGACTTCTTCGAGGAGATCGCGAAGTTCCGCGCCGGCCGCCGGATGTGGGCCAAGATCCTGCGCGAGAGGTTCGGCGCGAAGAACCCGAAGTCGTGGCTGCTGCGAACGCACGCGCAGACCGCCGGGGTCTCGCTGATGGCGCAACAGCCGCTCAACAACGTCGTCCGCACGACGATGCAAGCGCTCGCCGCCGTGCTCGGCGGCACCCAATCGTTGCACACCAACAGCTACGACGAGACCTACGCGCTGCCCACCGAGGACGCCGCGATGCTCGCGCTGCGTACGCAGCAGGTGATCTACGAGGAGAGCGGCATCGCGGCGGTCGCGGATCCACTCGCCGGCTCGTACTTCATCGAGACCCTGACCGACCAGGTCGAGGCCGCGGCGTGGGAGTACATCAACAAGATCGACGCGATGGGCGGCATCGTGAAGGCTGTCGAGGAAGGCTATCCCCAGCGCGAGATCGCGCGGTCGGCCTTCGAGTTCCAGCGCGAGGTCGATCAGAAGCGGCGCGCGATCGTCGGTGTGAACAAGTACCAGACCGAGGGCGAGGAGAATCACATCCCCACGCTCAAGATCGAGCACGAGGTCGAGGCGAACCAGATCGAGCGCGTCAAGGCGTTCCGCGCCCAGCGCGACAAGGCGGCGGCCGAGCGAGCGTTGGCGGCGGTCAGGGAAGCGCTGCGCGACGACAAGCAGAACGTGATGCCGCCGATCTACGACGCGGTGAAGCAGCACGTGACGCTCGGCGAGATCTGCGATCTGTTCCGCAGCGAGCTCGGCGAGTACCGCGACCCCGCGTATTTGTAGGGCTCGCGCGAGCTACCTGCCGGCGCGCTTCGAGCGCTGAGCTATGGTGAGGTGATGGTGGTCGACAGCTTCGAGCAAGCGCGTGCGCTGAGTCGCAGCGAGCTGCAGGAGCTACTCGCGAGCGAGCGACCCGAGCAGCGGCTGTGGGCGATCTGGGCGCTCGCGCTGGCGCTCGGCGATGCCGCGGGTGACTTCGCGCATCGCATCCTCGACGAGCCGGATCCTGGCGTGCGGCGCCACCTCGCCGTCGTCCTCGCAGGACATGGCGAGCACGATCTGTTGCTCGAGCTCGTCACCGAGGATCGCTCACCGGTCGTGCGCGAATCGACGATCGCGTTGCTCGTGCGGATCGCTGCAGGCACACCCGCGTCACATCCACGGGCCGCGCGGATGCGTTCGATCCTCGAGGAGGCCGAGCGAGGACCGCCCGCCCTTCGCTCCGCGCTTGTCGGCGCGATCGGCAAGGCCGCGCCCGACTACCAGGTCGAGATCGCGCGACGTGCACTCGCGAGTGATGTGGTCGATGTCCAGGCCGAGGCGTTCGAGGCGCTGTTGAGGATCGATTCGGTGGAGACCACCCGCGTCGCGCGCCTGTGGTTTCGCGGTCGCGCCGATCTCGCGAGCTACGTCGAGCGCTGGCTCCGCGCCGCGGACATGAGGTCGCTCGCCGAGGCCATCCACGACCTGCCGATGCAGCTCCGGGGCGCGGTGCTCGTCAAGCTGCGCGCGCCGCCGTGGCCGGTGGTCGAGCTGCTCGTCGGGAACGACTTCGAGCTGTTGCGATCGCTGTTGTCGCGCACCGACGTCTCGATCCCCGCCACCGTGCTCGCGAAGGCAGTCCTGCGCGGTGCCGATCTCGGCTTCGCGAAGCGGCTGACGGACAAGCTCGCGACGGCCGCGGCCGGACGTTCGCTCCTCGCGGATCTCCGCGGTGCGATCGCGAACTCCGAGCCCGAGGACTCGGTGCGCGAGCTTGCCGAGCGCGTGCGCGAGTTTGGCGACGCGATCGAGATTCCGGATCGCGGCGATCTCCTCGCCGAGCTCGCGGAGACGCATCCCGTCGAGCAGCTGATGGCGCTCGAGCATGCCGTGGTGCAGTGGCTGGCCGACCGCGATGCTCCGCCCGAGCTGTTGCCAATGCTCGCCGAGCTCGAGCACTACTGCGCGCAGCGCGTGATGGTGATGCGCGCCGCGGGTCAGGACCGCTTGCCTAGCCAATACGAGCTCGGCAACGTCGGCACCAATCCGTACACGCGGTTTCGCGATCTCGAAGCTCTCCAGACCGCGATCGCCCGGCTGACCGAACGCTCGTGACGAACGCGCTCCACACGACGTCTAGCTGAGACGTGGCTCTGATCCGACAGGCGGCATCGCTCACGGCGATCGCCGATGCCGCACTGGCGCAGCTGGAACGCGCGCGCGGCGTGATCGCGGTCGCGTTGATCGGCTTCGACCGCGGGCTGCCGGCACTGTGGATCGGCGACGACAAGATCGCGGCCGAGGCGATCCGGTCGTTCCTCGCCGGCGGTGATGATCCGCAGGAGACCCTGGCGCTCGCGACAGGCGGCGTGATTCGCGCGAGCCCGATCGCCGGAGGTCGCGGCATCGCCGGAGTGATCCAGCTGGTCGCGACCGGCGAGCAACCGAGCTGGAGCGAGCTCGCCTTGATCGGGGCACAGGTCTCGGCGCGCCTCGCCGCGCTCGGCATCGACGTGCCACTCCACGAACACTGCACGACACCAACACTCACCGAACGCCAGCGCGAGATCGCGTGGCTCGTCACGCGCGGCTGCACGAACGCCGAGATCGCGCGGATGCTCGACTGCAGCGCGAGCACGGTGAAGGCGCAGGTCTCGCAGCTGCTCGCTCGCTTCGAGGTCACCAACCGCACCGAGCTCGCCGCGCTTGCGCTGCCGGTTGCGACACCACCGACGACGCGCATGATCTATCTGCGCTAGGGACAGGGCGTCTTGTCGCCGACGCACGACGGCGCGTTGCAGCCAACGGGGGCGATCGCGCAGGTCTTGTCCTCGAGCAGCGCGACGCGCCTCTCCTCGGTGTCCGTCATGCCCCGCGGACACGCGACCTTGCGCGGCGTCGGCGGATTGCAATCGACGCCCGGCGGACACGTGCCCTCGGGCTCCTCGGCGTGGCAACCGCCGTCGCCGTTCTTGTTCTTCTCCACCACCCAGACCTCGACGAAGCGCTCGGGCAGCTGCGTTCCGTATGGCAGCGGACACGGCGCGGCCACCGTGGCACACCCGTCGTGGGTGCAACCCCTCGGAGCGACGACGCAGCGTTCGCCGGTCATGGTGCCGACGCGGATCAGCGTCTTTCCCGATGTGCCTGGTGGACACTCGCTGGCCTGCGGCGGCGGTGGATTGCACGACTCGCCCGGCGAGCACGCCACCACGGGCTCCGCCTCGCAGGCCCCGGGACCGACTCGGCGCACGTTCCACTCGCGCGCGAACTTCGGCGCCGATGGGGAGACGTCGGGCGGCGGAGGGTTGTGTGTCATCGTCGGACCGTCGCCCTTGCAACCGCTCGCCAGCGACAGGATCAGCGGCGCGGCAAACACCGTGCGACGTCGAAACGCGGCCATGTCGCATCGTACTCCGCATGTCACTTCGAGTGCCCGCGCAGGACGCCGGCCGCGCGCAGCTCGCCGCGCCGCCGACACTTCGTGCGTTGACAAATCGCGCGCGTCTCCCAGACTACAGCGCTTCGATCTGCGCGCACGTCGTGCGTGTGTCGATCGAAGCCCACCGGCGCACCGCGCCATTTCGGAGGTCTCTGTACATGCCCATTGCGACTCAAGACACCGTTGCCCCATCCACGGATGGGGAGGCCGGAGGCGTGCCGTGGAGCCGCCTGTTTTCCATCACGCTACGAGTCGAACGTTCGATGTCGCGATCGTCGGCGCAGGTCCGGTCGGTCTAGCGATCGCGATCGAGCTCTCGCAGCTCGGTCTCGCGGTGGTCGTCCTCGATCGCCGTCCGCCCCTCGAGCAGGACCCGCGTGCGCGCCCTCAGTTACTGGTGGCGCGCACTGGTGACCTCGCTCATCTCGCCGGGCTCGGCGTCGATGTGCGCGACGACAAGCTGGTCTCGCTGCTCGCGATCCGGACCGAGAGAGACCTCGCCTCCGGAACCGTGGTGTCGGGTGAGATCCGCGGGCTGTCGCGGTGGTTCGATCGTGCCGATCGCATCGAAACGCTCGCTGGTCAGCCACCGGTCGCGCTCGTGCCGATCGCGAAGCTGCAGGCGTCGCTCCTCGCACGCGCAGCCCTGGCGGGCGCATGTGTGCTGTACGAGTGCGATGTCACGCGGCTGCGCCGTCACGCACGCGAGGTGTCGATCACCTGCGCGAACGCGACCTCGATCCGTGCGGCCATGGCGATCATCGCCACGGGTTCCGCACGGTCGCTGATCGCGAGCATGTCCGCGACGGTGCTCCCCGAGCAGAAGCTGATCGCGGGTGTGTTCGCGGTTGGTGGCGATCGCGGTCGGTGGGTGCGTGTCGAGGTGCCGGTCGAAGGTCACGTCGAGGCGGTGCGCTGCACGCTGCTGCAGACGCCGGCGTACTCGGGATCCGGAACGGCGCTGCTGATCGATCCGCGTCTCGGCGGGACGGCGAGCGAGGCCCAGCTGCGCGCGTGCTTCGATGGAGCCGCGCGCGTGCTGGGCTTCGCGGATGCGCCGTACCTGCACGAGCCGCAGGTGTTCAGCGCCGCGGTCACGGAGATGCCGCAGCGGTTCATCGCGGGTGACAACCGTGCGCCGGTCGTGATCGCCGGTGACGCCGCCCAGACCGGTCACGTGTTCTCGGGCCAGACGTGCTTCATCAACGTCGCGCTGGCACTGGGACTGTGCCACCGGCTGCGCAAGGCGAAGCAGGCGATCACCGACCGCGCCGTGCACGCACCGCAGCTGGCGAAGGCGTTCGCGCACTACGAGACGGAGTCGACCCTCGGAGCATCCCTGCTCGCACAGGCCTCGTACCGTCACCTCGCTCGGCATGCACCGGGGGTGTGGGCACTCGCAGGAATCGCGCAGCGGAGTTGAGCTAAAAGCCCCGCAGGACGGCAAGTCCTGCGGGGTGTTGTTGTTTTGGGCCATGACGTTCCGCCCCGGACCGCCGTCTGGATCGGATATGCCGCCCCTCGCCGCACTCGTTGAGGTTACAAAGGATGACGTGACCGAGGAGCTGGTGGAGACCCTGGTGAGTGCCGCGGCGGGTGGCGATCAGCCCGCCTGGCAGCAGCTGATGGTCGAGATCAAGCCGCCGCTCACGCGGATCGTCGCGCAGCCGCGGTTCCTCGGTCGGCTCGGCCAGCGCGAGGACGATCGCGACAACATCGTGGTCGCGGTGTTCGAGCGGCTGCGCGCGAAGGACGGCGCCCGGCTCAAGCTCTATCTCGAGGCGCGCGTGGCGAACCCGAAGCTCAAGTTCCTGAGCTGGCTGCGCGTGGTCGCGAAGCGCGTCGGCATCGACTACCTGCGCGCGCATCCCGACTATCTGCGGCGCCACGACGCGGGTGCGAGCAAGCCCGGCGAGTGGGTCGAGGCCGGCACCCTGCCGCCCGGGAGCCAGCTGTTCGGGCACCGCCCGCCGATGACGATGCTCGGCACCGCGCACGAGCTGCTCGAGTACGCACGCAGCGGAGCGCTCCCCGAGGATCAGCAGCGTGCGATCGAGCTGTGGTCGCAGAGCGAGAGCTTCGAGGACATCGCGAAGACGCTCGGACTCAAGAGCAGTCAGGCGGCGGAACGGATGGTGCGTGCCGCACTCGAGCGCCTGCGGCGCAAGTACCGCCCAGGCGATACCGGCACGTGACCAGCGTCGGTCCGAGCGGGTGCCCCGACCTGGCGAGCCTCGAGATCGTCCCACTCGCGCCCGAGATCCAGGCGCACGTCGACGGCTGCTCGTTCTGTCAGCTCGTCTCCGAGGTCTGCGCGCAGGTCTGTGGCGACGATCACGATTGCCTGCACTACGACGCGTTGCTCGCCGCGCGCGAGGACGGCACGCTCAACCCCGCCGGCAAGAACCTCCTCGAGCGCCACCTCGCGAGCTGCGAGACGTGCCGCGAGATCGCGGACACGATGGCGCCGCTCGAAGGTGCCCAGGTCGCACTACCCGCGATCGATGGCGACGCCTACACGCTCGGCACCGAGGTCGGCCGTGGCGGCATGGGGCGAGTGATCGATGCCGAGGACAACCGGATCGGTCGCGCCGTCGTGATCAAGGAGCTGCTCGGCAGCTCGCGGGCGGAGGCCGCGCGATTCGAGCGCGAGGCGCGCTTGACGGCGCGCCTTCAGCACCCGGGCATCCTGCCGATCTACGAGATCGGGCAGTGGCAGAGCGACGGCACGCCGTTCTACGCGATGCGCAAGATCGAAGGCCGCACCCTCGAGGCCGCGATCCGCGGCGCAGCCAAGCTACCTGCACGGCTCGCGCTGTTGCCGTCGCTGATCGCGGCATGCGAGACCGTCGCGTTCGCGCACTCGCGGCGCGTCATCCATCGCGATCTGAAGCCCGACAACATCATGCTCGGCGCGTACGGCGAGACCATCGTGATCGACTGGGGGCTCGCCAAGGATCTCGGCGATCCGGACGATGGCGATGACCACCAGCAGGGCGAGCCTGCGAGCGAGCGCCTCACCGGCGCCGGCCAGGCGATGGGGACGGCCGCGTACATGCCTCTCGAGCAAGCTTACGGTCAGCCCGTCGACGAGCGCGCCGATGTCTACGCGCTCGGTGCGATCCTCTATCAGCTACTCGCGGGGACCCCACCGTATCGCGGCGCGGATGCTCGCGAGGTGCTCGCGCGCGTGCGCAGTGCACCGCCGCCGCCGATCGAGCGCGTGGCATCGAGTGCCTCGCCCGCGCTGCTGTCGATCGTCAAGCGCGCGATGGAGCGCAAGGCAGAGGATCGCTACGCGAGCGCCAAGGAGCTCGCCGCGGAGCTCGCACGCTTTCAGCAAGGGCTGCTCGTCGAGACCCACGCGTACTCGCGGTCAGAGCTGATCAAGCGCTTCGCGATCCGCAATCGCGCGGCGGTCACGGTCACCGCCGGTGCGGCGATCCTGCTCGCGATCGTCGGCGTGCTCAGCGTGCGCAACGTGCTGCGGTCGCGCGAAGAGGCGCGAGCCACGGCCCGCGAGTTGCTCCTCGAGAAGGGCCGGATCGAGCAACTCGCCGGCAATCACCTGCGCGCGTTGGCCTATCTCCACGAGGCAGCGCGCCAGGGCGAGCGAGGTCCGGCGCTCGATCTGTTGCTCGGGCGCGCGATCGCCGACGTCGCGTCGGCGCAGACCACGCTCGATTGCGGTGGTGATGATCGCCACCTCGAGCTGTCGAAGGACGGCTCGCTGCTCGCGGTTGCCTGCCACGAACGCGCCCGGGTGTGGCGAGTCGCCGGTGACGCGAAGCCGGAGCTGATCGCGACGCTCGAAGTGCCCGGCTCGCACGGCGGCTTCGATAGCCTCGCCTTCTCCCCCGACGATTCGCTGCTGGTGACGTTCGGAGAAGACGGGGTCGCGCGGGTCTGGCAGGTTGCCTCGCTCGCCGCGAACAAGCCTTACCGTGCGTTCACGCATCGCCAACCATCCGCCTCGAAGCCGACGCTGATCACGTTCGCGACGTTCACCCACGACTCGAAGCGGATCGCGACCACCGGCGACGATGGCTTCGCGCAGATCTGGAACGTCACCGAGGATCGCGTCGACCGCTCGATCGAGGGTGCGAACGCCATGGAGGGACTCGACATCACCAAGGGTGTGCGCCGACTGTTCGGCACGCTGACACCCGACGATCGGCTCGTCACGTTGACGTTCTCGGGCCGCGGCACGAAGTTCGACATCACGACCGGCGAGCGGCTCGGGACCTTCCAGCACGGTGGCGTGGTGGTGGGTGGCGAGGTCTCTCCCGACGGCACGCTCGCCGTGTCGTGTGGAATTGACGGGATCAGCAAGGTGGTCGAGCTCGCGACCGGCAAGCTGCTCTACGAGCTCGAGGGACACACCGACGTGGTGTGGCGATGCGTGTTCGATCCGAGCTCGCGCCGCGTCCTGACCTCGAGCCACGACGGCACCGCCAAGGTGTGGGAGCTCGACAAGGATGTGAGCGGCACGCCGCGCGCGCGGCTCGTCACCACCGTCTCGCACGGCGACTTGATCTGGATCGGTCGGTTCTCGCCCGATGGCTCGCGGTTCGTGACCATCAGCCCGGGCAAGAACATGAAGGTGTGGGACAGCGCGTCGGGTGCACTGCTCGCGACCTATCGCTCGCGTGGCAAGGATGCGCAGTTCCTCTCCGACAACCGACTCGCGGCGCTGCGCGGCGACGGGCGCGTCCAGGTGTGGTCCCGCGCATCGTCGCGGCTCGCGGAGTTCCAGGCGCGTGGTGAGGCCACCGTGATCGGGGCGACGCTCGATGGCAAGACCGTCGCGACGCTCGAGAGCCTCGCGGGGTGGCGAGATCATCGTACGGTCGCGCTCTGGCGGGCCGAGACCGGTCAGCCGCTCGCGCATCCGTCGCTCGCACCGCCGCTCGCATTCACGGACGATCGCATCGCCGGTACGTTCATCACACCCGATCCCGTGGACCCTGCGAAGGTGACGGTCGGCGTGGTCGTGCTCGACCACACCGGCGCGCTGGTCGCGCGGTTGACCGACGCTTCGATGCTCGCGCCGTCGAAGCTCGAGCTCGCAGGCAATCGGATCGCGATCGTGTTGCCGAACCGTGCCGAGATCTGGGAGCTCGCAAGCGGAACTCGCACGCTGACGATTCCAGAGGTCAACCGGGTCTTGCTGTCGGTCGACGGCGCGCGCGCGGTCGCGTGGAGTGAGTCCGATCCGAGCGCGCTCGACTTCCGCCTGCCAACGCAGCCGCAGCTATGGGATGTCACCGCGCGAGCACGCATCGCCACGCTCCCGACGATCGATGCGCGCCCGATCGGCTTCGCCCTCGATGGGCATCGCCTCGTCGTCCACGAGCTGGTCGACGACGCCGCGCGCGGGGCGTGGCCCTACGCCGCCGCGGCCTCGATCTGGGATGTCGATCGCGGCACGCGCGTCCTGTTGCAGCCGAAGATCGAGATCGCACCGACGCTCGACCCGACGGGCCACTGGATGGCGACGATCGGTACCGACCGCGAGGTCTCGGTCTGGCGTGTCGCCGATGGCGCGCGCCGTTCGACCTTCACGGGCGACGTCTATCAGCGCGTGCAGTCCGACGCCGACGGGTCACTGCTCGTCGCGATCGGCGACTACGGGCGCACCGTGATGATCTTGTCGGGCTCCGACGGTCGGGTGCTCGCCCAACACCAGCTCGACCACGGGCGCGCGCGCGTCAACCCGAGCTACTTTGGTGCGCCGTTCTCGACGGCGTGGTGGACCCGCGACGCGACGGCCATCGCGAGTCTATCGCGCGGCTTCGCGAGCTGGAGTGGCGTCACTCCGCTCGACGACAAGACCATCGCGATGACCGTCAAACACTACGTCCCTTGGCGAATCGACAACGGTCGCCTCGAGGTCATCCGCGACGGTCGGATCCGAGGCGTGGTCACGCGACGCGGTTTGCCGGTCGGCGGTGTCGCGATCGAGGTCCTGATCCGCCGCCCCGCGGACGTCAGCAACAAGCCCGTGGACTGGAAGTCGATGCGCACGCAGCTCGAGAAGCGAGGA
Organism: Haliangiales bacterium; assembly: GCA_038325805.1. Taxonomy (GTDB): domain Bacteria; phylum Myxococcota_A; class Polyangia; order Haliangiales; family Haliangiaceae; genus JABFXX01. The sequence goes on along the minus strand of JBBQJJ010000233.1, from coordinate 3,924 downwards.
GCAGTCACCGACGAGGCGGGCCAGTTCATGGTCGATCGCCTCGTCCGCGACGAGTACGAGTACCTGGTCACCGCCAACGGCGACCTCGCCTCCGCGAAGGAGACGCAGGTCGGCCCTGACGAGGACCCGATCGCCATCGATCTCCCCTAGCGTGCCCATGCCCGTGCCCGGCGGTTCGTCGTTAGGACTTGGGGTCCCACGACGACGAATCGAGCGTGTGTCTCGATGCGGGTCCGCCTCCTCACCAAGCGGTCGGCGCTGGCCGGGCATGGGCACGGGGACCCGATCAGCGTTTGCGGTCGATGAAGTTCGAGATCGCCATCACCGTGAGCCCCATCGAGGCGAGCACGACGGTGCGCACGCGATTGATCATCGCGAACTCGAGGCCCGCGCCCGGCGATGCGCCGAGCACGCCGTAGAGCGCGTAGTTGCCGCCATCGGCGATCCCGAGGCCGAGAGGGATGACGTTGGAGATCCACGTGATCAAGATGCCGACGGACAAGGTGCCGGCGACGAGCGGCACGGTGAGGTCGGTGCCGTTGGCGATCAGGATCACCAGCGCACCCGTCATGTTGAGCGCACGCGAGCCCGCCGCACACAGCAAGGCGCGACGTGTCGAGGCATCGCCGAAGCGGCGAATGTTGCCGTCGATCTCGGCGAGCCGCTTGCCCCACCTCTCGGCGCGCGCCTCCGACAGCACGCGGAGCTTCCGGCCCGCACGCAGCAGCGTCGCGAGCGCGCCGCGCCGCGCGAGGACGACGAGACCGCCGACCAGCGCGAGCATCGTCGCGGTCGCCCCCAGCACGATCACCCCACCGTGCCCTGGCAGATCCACGGCGAGCAACGTGATCACCACACCGACCGCGATCGCACTCACCGCGACCAGGTACGACGCGACATTGAACATCACGACCGCCGACACCGCCGCCGCCTCGGACACGTGCGCCATCAACATCGTGACCTTGATCGGCTCGCCCAGCGAGTTGCCCGGGGTCAGCCGATTGATCGCGATGCCACTCGCCTGCGCGGCGAACACCCGCCAGTACGAGATGGGAGCCAGCGGCTTCACGAAGCAATAGATGCCGCCGGCATCGAAGAACACCGAAGCCAGATCGATCGCGGCGATCACCAGGAACCACCGCCCGGTCCCGAGGATCGCCCGCTCGAACCCGTCGCGCCCGAGCCGATCGACCAGGATCGCGAGCGCGACCGCACCGACGATCAACGCGATCGCGTGGAGGATGTGGCGCGTGCGCGTGCGGGGCAACGCACGCACGGTAGCCGACACCATCCCGATCCAAGACGGCAGGTACCGGCGATCCGTCACGTGGCATGGCCGATCGGCCATCCACCGTCGCGATGGGCCGCGGACCGCCGTTCCTCTACAGCGATGCCCCTCGTTGCTTCCCGACTCTCGGCCACCACCGATGCCACCGATCCTCGAACGTGCGACCAGACACGGGCCGGCGCAGCCAAACCCATCGCGCATAGCGGATCGGCCGCCACCGTTGCACACGAGGCCGAGGCAGATCCGGCGGATGCCGCGTGCGCCTACTGGGCCGACCGCGCTCAGCACACCTCCGGCGCTGCCGCGGTCCTACCCTCCGGTCGCTGGCTGCATTACCACGCGTTCACGCATCGTCTCCTCCAACGCTTCACGCTGTCGCGCCTCGATCGCCCGCGCTATCGGCGCGCCGTCGATCTCGGCTGCGGTCGCGGCGAGTGGACGGCGTTGTTCGCGCCTCGCGTCGACGAGATGTTCGCGTGCGACGTCGCGGCACCGTTCGTCACCGAGACGCGCGCTCGCCTCGACGCACTCCGCCACACCTCGTGGAACGTCGAGCAATCCGATCTCCGCGGCTACCAGATCCCCGAGGGGCTCGACCTCGCGTACCTCGGCGGCATCCTCACGTACCTCACCGATGACACCGCGCAAGAGCTCCTCTATCGACTGCGCCTCGCGACCGTCGACCACGCGCAGGTCATCATCCGCGACTACTGCACGTTCAACCTCGGTCGCCCATCCGTCGAGCACGGCAGCGGCTTCTCGATGCATCGCCGGCCCGCGCAGCTGATCGCGCTCGCCGAGTCGGTCGGCTTGCGCTGCGTCGAGGTGCGATCGTCGCCGAGCATCTACGCCGAGGTGATGGGCAACGCGATCACGCGGTGGCCACTGCGCCTCGCGTGGCGGGTCGCGACCGCGCACTGGCTGCGCGCCTGGCACACCTTCGTGTTTCGCGCCTGACCGAAACGAACACAGCCGCGAGGTGAGCTCGCGGCTGTGAGGTCGGCCTGTGAGGTCGAACCAGGTTCGACCTCATCGACTGGTTCGACTAGTTGTGGCCGAGGCCGATCTCGTCGACGCCGAGGATCGTGCGACCCACGTTCGGACCCTTCTTCCAGGTCCAACCCGAGTCTTCGGTGATCCAGATCTGACCACCGACACCCGACGCGTAGCCGAGACCCGAGTAGTCATCCGACGGCGCGATGTGGATGGTCTTGAGGTCTGCCTGGCCGAGGTGCTGCGTCAGCACGCGGCCGTCGGCATCGATCCGCGAGACCACGCCGTTGGCGCCGGCGGCGACGCCCTCGCCGTTCTCGTCGATCCACACATCCGCGTATGTGTACGCGAACGACGGGTCGATCACGAGCTCGCGCCAGGTCTTGCCCGCGTCCGTGCTGCGGAACATGCCCTCGCCGACCGCCATCGCGATCTGGCCATCGGGCGACACCGCGACCGCGTGCATGCCGGGCAGCGTTGCCGTCTTCGCGAGCGCGCCGTCGGCGTACGACCAGATGCCGCCATCGTCCGAGACGGCGAGCACGGTGGACGCGAGCTGCGCAGCCGCGACCGAGGTCCACGACGTCTTGCCATCGCCAAGCTGGGTCCACTCGGCCTTGCCGGTGGTGTACTGCGGCGAGGCCGTGAAGAACACGCCATCACCGACCACGAACACCGGACCATCGTCCTGGGTGGCGAGCGAGCGGAAGTTGGCGACAGAACCGATGTTCTGCGCGGCCCACGACTTACCGGCATCTGCCGTATAGAGGAGGGTGCCGCCGTTGCCGACCACCCACGCCTCGTCCGCGTATCGGCAGGCGATCGCGTTGAGGGTCTCGCTGGCACCGAGGTCGTAGCCCTCGCCGAGCTCGCCCTTCCGATTGACGTTTTGCATGGTCCCGTCTTCTCCGACGAGCCATCCGCCGCCGCCACCGCCTTTTTTGCACGAAGCAAGGCCGGTGACTGCAAACGCTGAGAACACGATCGCGGTCGACTTACGCATGAATCCTCCCCGAAGTGGCGATGGTACCTAATACGGAGGTACCCCGCCCGATCTGGTCGCAGCCTGCGTGAAAAATCTCGGGATCGACAGACGTTAGCTGCTCCTGCCAGGCATTGGTCGGGCCGCTAGGTCGGGAGCAATGCGCCAACCATCACATCCGCGCGGTCGATCGCGCGCTGGGCCCGTTTCACGACCTTCTTCGCGGCGAGCTGCTGGCGGCCGATCGCCATCACCTTGCGCTCGAGATCTCGCACCGTCCCATAGGCGCGGCGGTGCGCGACCAGCCGCTGGGGACTATCGCGTCGGGCCGCGAAGCCTTCGGCGAGGTCACCGCAGGCAGTGGCGAGCTGGCTGACAAGGTCGGTCTCGCGAAGCACGAGCCCGAGCTCCGCGAGTGGAGGCGCTGCTTCGATCACGGCGCGAAACGCGGGGTGGTTCTCGAGTGGATGACTGGGTCTCGGCATGCGAGCCCATGCATCAACATCCGCGCCACGTGAACGCTGATGCGATCTTCGCAGCTTGCACCCTCGGTTGTCCGCCGACCGGACAGCGCGTCCGGTTCTCGACCGGACACCGGACGTCAGTCCTTGAGCGATGCTTCGATCGTCTTGCGGATCTCTTCGATCGGCAACGGCCCGAT
>JBBQJJ010000232.1:0-13787 GCA_038325805.1 Haliangiales bacterium | reverse complement strand
TCACGTCCCCGGCAATCCCCGCGCGTTGGTCACCACCGACATCGACGGTGACGGACTCGTCGACATCGTCGTGATCGACAACCAGGGCCTCACGGTCCTTCACAACGAAGCGGGCGGCACGTTCTCGCAGAAGGTCGTGCCGATGCCCCTGGGCAACGTGTTCCGGCTCGCGGTCGCCGATCTCGACGATGACGGTCGCGCGGATCTCGTGACCGCCAACTTCACCTCGATGGTCACCATCCACCTCGGAGTCACGCCATGAAGCTCGCAGGCTTGGTTTCCCTCGTCGCGCTGACGAGCTCGGCGTTCGCCGAGGACAAGGTCGCGGCGGAGAGCGCGTTTCGCGCCGCGAAGGAGCTCGAGAAGGCCGGCAAGCTCGCCGAGGCATGCCCGCTCTACGAGAGCAGCTATCGCGCCGATCCGCAGCTCGGGGCGCTCCTCAACCTGGCCAACTGCCACGAGCAAACCGGACGCGTCGCGACCGCCTGGGTCGAGTATCGCGATGCGCTCGAGCTCGCGACCCGGCGCGGGGATCCCCGGGTCGACTACGCGAAGAAGCGTCTCGCCGCACTCGAACCGCGGCTCAGCAAGCTCCGGATCGAGGCGCCGGCCGGCGTCACCGTCGAGCGCAACGGCACCGACGTCACCGCGTTGGTCCGCCAGGATCTCGTCGTCGACCCCGGGACCTACCGCGTCCGCGCCACGGCCCCGGGCAAGGTCGCGTGGGAGACGTCGATCGCCGTCCAGCAGGAAGGCCAGACCACGCGTCTCAAGATCCCTGACCTCGCACCGATCGTCGGCGAAGTCACGCCCCCAAGACCCGCGCCTATCGTGGTCGTGCCTCCCGTCGTCTCGCCACCGGTGACCACGCGCGAGCCACGTCCTGCCCCGACGAGCCACCGCCGCGCGATCGCGTTCACGGTCGGCAGCGTCGGGCTCGCGTCGACCACCGTGGGGCTTGCCTTCGGTCTGCACGCGCGCTCGCAATGGAGCGCGAGTCGCGAGCCCACCAGCTGCGATGCTCACAACGTCTGCAACGAGACGGGCGCTGCACAGATCGCCAGTGCTCGCAGCTCGGCCACGCTCGCGACCTGGGCGGTCGGCGCCGGCGCGGCGACGCTCGTCACCGCCGCCGTGATCTGGTGGACCGCACCGAACCAGCGCGAGCAACGCGTCTCGTTCCTCCCCTCGCTCGACCCGCGGGGCGCATCGGTCACCGCGTTCGCACGCTTCTGAGACGCTCGCGCCGCGAGGCTGTCAGTCCCAGGCCCTGAGGCCCGCTGGTGACGCGGCTCCGCATCGGTGCGAACACGTCGTGCAACGACATGCGCGACCTGTCCCCTGGAACCGGCGGTTTGGTGTGCTTGCTACGGAAGATCTCAACTCACCAGCGAGATCTACGGTCGGCGCATCGTTTGCTCCTCGGGGAGACATGTCGCGATTTCTCAAGCTCGCAGTCCTGCTCGTGCCTGCGTGCGTCGAGCTGCCGGATGCTCGACCGACCACGGCGTCGACCGAGTCGAACATCGTCGGAGGCGCGGTCGCGCAGACGTCGGTTTACAAGACGGTGGTCGCGCTCGAGGCCGGTCCCGGCCAGTGGTTCTGCACCGGCACGCTGATCGCGCCCGAGTGGATCCTGACGGCGGCGCACTGTGTCGAAGGCGAGACCGCGACGGGCATCAAGATCCGGTTCGATGACGACGACGTCAACAACACCAGCGGCGGCACCGAGGTCGCGGTCGCCGAGGTGCACGCGCACCCGGGCTACAACGGCTTCGATTGGGACAACGACATCGCGCTGCTCAAGCTCGCGGCGCCGCAGACCGATCGCACGCCGACGCCGATCCATCGCGGCGTCGCCGCACCGGGCACGTCGATGATCCAGGTCGGCTTCGGGTCGACCGATGACAACGACACGGGCGCCGGCATCCTGCACGAGCTGACGACCACGTCGATCGATTGCACCGGCACGGGCGACCCCACGATCTCTGGCACCAACGTCGTCTGCTTCGATCAGCGCGACGGCAACGGCACCTGCTACGGCGATAGCGGTGGACCGTCGTTCGTCGACGTCGGCGGCTCGCTCGAGGTCGCCGCGATCACGTCGGGCGGCACCGTGAAGAGCTGCCTCGACGGCTTCGACATCCAGACCGCCGTCTCCGGCGAGCTCGAGTTCGTCGACCTGATCATGGGTAACGCGCCGGACCCGACCGAGCCGACGGACCCCGGTCCGACGAACCCTGATCCCACGGATCCAGATGGTGCGTCGGCGGACGGTGGTGGCTGCAACGCTGGGGGCGGCGCGGGCCTGCTGATCGGCCTCGCGGGTCTCGCGGTCCGCCGCCGTCGTCGCCGCTAGGAGCTACCAGACGACCTGGGCCTGCAGCTTGAACACGTCGCTGTCGGGCTCGGTCTCGAGGGGCACCTGACCGGCGCGCAGGTGAACCTTGTCGCCGTAGGTGTAGTGCGAGTACATGACGAAGATCTCGCCCCAGGTATCGAGCGGGAACGACAGCTTCGGCGACAGGACGCGGAAGCTGTTCTCGCGATCGTAGAGATCGAGGATGACGCGGTCGTAGCGCACCGATGCCGCGAGCTGAGGAAGGATCCGGTAGGACGGCTCGACGCCCCACTTGAGGTAGAGCCGGCGATCCTTGTTGACCCCCGGATCCATCTCGTCGACCTGCTTGCTGCGGACCCACGTCGACATCCCGAACGCGCGCACGCCGATCTTGTCGGTGACCTTGACCGGGACGTCCGCGGCCACCGTGTACATCTTGCCGGTGCCGTCCTCGCTCGCGTCGGTGCCGAGGAAGTTCTCGGTCAGGCCGCGACCACCGGTGGAGTGCATGACCTCGAGCGCGGGCGCGAGGTAGAGCACCTTCTTCATGTCCATGAAGGAGAACAGCAGCTGCGCGGTACCGCGGTTGCCCGGCAGCTTGTAGCGCGCGTCGCTGCCGATCACGGTCATCGTGCCATCCTGGATCGGCGACAGCTGACGCTCGTCGCGCGTCCAGGTGCGCAGGAGGTAGCCGCCGAGCTCGAGATCCTTGATCACCGGATAGCTCGCCGCGAGGTGCGCCACCGGCGTCATCCCGAGGTTCTGTTGCAGCTCCGCCTGGTGGAAGCCGATGCCGGCCTGCGCGTTACCGCCGCCGGGCAGCTTGTACGCGACCTTGACGCCGCCCTGGTGGGTGCGGCCGAACACGTAGGTGTCGTACGGCTGGATGTAACCGAAGCGATCCCAGAACACGCCGAGCTGGACGCTGAGCGGCTCGACGTCGAGGAACTTCTCGGCCGTCACGCTCGCCTGCGCGATCCCGAACTGGTTCTCGAGGCGCGCACTCGCGTAGTCCGAGTACAGCGACGCGAACATCCCGAGCTCGACCTTGTAGTTGCCCTTGCGCGCCGAAAAGAACAGCTCGCTCCAGTCGGGCTCGTAGAGGCGCGTGTAGCCGAAGCCGGAGAGGAAGTAGTCATTGTCGACGAGGTAGGGCTCGCGCTTGCCGACCGACGTCAGCGGCATGCGCGCGTAGCCGTGGAGCTCGAAGCGAACATCGTTGACCCGCACTGACAGCTGCGGCCCGCCCGACGTGGAGACGCCGCCGACGCTGTCACCCGCGCTGATCGGATCGATCGCCGCCGTGTGTTTCGGTGCGGGTGGCGCGGCCTCCGACGCGTGCGTCGGCTCGCTGACGATCCCGAGCACGGGCTCTGGCTTCGCATCGTCGTCCTCGAGGTCCGTCGGCGTGCCGCGGGCGACGCACTTGTCGTCGACCCACGCGACGCACTGCTCGACAGGCTTGGGATCCGTGTTCGCGACCTTGGGGCCGGCGTACGCGAGGGAAGGAAGCAACAGCGCAGCGAGGATGGACTTCATCACTTGGAACCTCCCGAACAAGCCGGAACCTGGTCGCGGGTGAGGAACCCGCTGTCGATCAACGTCTTCGCATTCGCGGGTGTGATCACCTCGACGCGCACCGCGACGGTCTTGTCCTTCGGCGCCTTGCCGTCGAGGATCGCCTTCGCGACCTCGGCCGCCGTCTCGGCGAGGGGCTGGATGTCCTTGAGCACCTCGATCGTCTGCGTGCCCGCACACACCGCGTTGACGTTCGCGGCATCCGCGTCCGCACCGGCGATGAACACCGCGACCTGCAGCTTGCGGGTCGCCTGGATCGCGCCGCGCGCCATGCCGGAGTTGTTCGCGAGGATCGCGTCCACCTTGTTGTCGGTCTTGGTCAGCGCATCCTCGACGGTCCGGAGGGCCTGCTCCGCCGACCACGCGCTGTGCGACTGCTCCATCGCGATGGTGATGTCGCCCCGCGCGATGTAGGGAGCAAGGACGTCGTGATAGCCGCGCGTGATCTCGGCGGCGACCGAGTGGCCTGCCTGGCCGGAGAGCAACACGTAGGTGCCCTTGCCATGCGTCGCCTTGACCGCGGCCTCCGCCTGCAGCACGCCGACGCGATACGAGTCGTGCGAGACGTAGTAGTCGAGGTCCGCGGAGACGATCGAGCGATCGTACGCGATGACCTTCGCCCTGCCGCCCTGCTTGGCGAGCGTGACGTAGCTCGCGGCCGCCTTCGAGTCGGTGGGTTGGACGACGAGCACCTTCGCGCCCATGGCGAGCGCGTCCTCGACCTGCGCGAGCTGCTTCGCACCGTCGTTGTCCGCGGAGAACGTGACGACCGAGAGGCCGAGGCTGTCGGCGTGCTGCTCGAAGAACTTGCGGTCCTTCTGGTAGCGCTCTTCCTGCAGCGTCGCGAGGAGGAACGCGACGTCGGGCGACTTCTTGGAACCAGGCTTCGTGCCTGCCGACAGTCCGATCACGACGAGCGGAAGCACCGGCAACGCGAACAGCGCGAGCATCAGCTTGTTGCTGTTGCGACCCTTGAGCATGACGTCCGTCAGGACGGCGAGCATCAGGATCCCGCCGGTGAAGATCAGCTGCCAGTTGCTGTCGATGCCGAGCAGCGACATGCCGTTCGCGAGGGTGGCGAACACCAGCGTGCCGAGCACCGTGCCGGTGACACTGCCGCGACCACCAGCGATCGAGGTACCGCCGATCACCACGGCGGTCACTGCATCGAGCTCCAACAGGTTGCCCTGGTTGCTCGCGGTGACGCTGTTGACGCGCGCGGCGGCGAGCATGCCGGCGATCGCGGTGAGCACGCCCATCACCGTGTAGATGGTCAAGGTGACGCGCTTGACGTCGATGCCCGACAGGCGCGCAGCCTCGGGATTGCCGCCGACGGCGTAGACCTCGCGACCGAGCCGCGTGCGCTTGAGGGTGAACACGCCGCCGATCGCGACGGCACCAGCGACCAGCACCGGCACCGGGATGCCGCTGCGGCCGAACACGCCGAGGAGTGCCCCGGCGAGGAGCAACTGGCCACCCATGCGGATCGCGACGGTCGACGTGGTGAGCGGCGTCAGTCCGGCAGCCTCGCGACGGCGGGCCTCGCGGAACACGGTGAGCAGGCCGATCCCGAGGACGCCGAGCACGAGCGCCCAGGTGACGGACACCGGCAGCGTGCCGTTCAAGCACGCGAAGTCGTCGCCCATCTGCAGGCTGGTCGCATCCGACGCGACCAGCGCGCCGCCGCGATACGCCTTGAAGCCGGCGAGCGTGACGATGAACGCCGGGATGCCGAGGCGGCCGACCCAGACGCCGTGCCATGCACCGATCGCGGCACCGGCGAGGAGGGCCAGCACGATCGCGAGCGGAGCCGACAGCCCCAGCGAGTGTTGCGCGATCGCGGCGATCACGCCGGTCAGCGCGACGCCCGCGCCGACGGAGAGATCGATGCCGCGGATCAGGATCACGAGCGTCATGCCGACGGCGACCACGAGCAGCACCGACGACTGCGAGAGGAGATTGGTGACGTTGCCCTGCGTCAGGAACATGCCGCGCGTCGCGGGGAGTAGCGCGAGCAGCACCCACATCGCGAGCAGCACGCCGGCCATCGCCCACGCGTTGATGTCGAGCGGTCTCGTCTTGCGACCTGGACCTTCGGCGACCCGCTCGAGCTTCGCGGTCACGACACGACTCCTGTGCCAACGGCGAGCTGCATGATCGAGAGCTGCGTGATCGCGTCCCCCTCGAGTGTTCCGGCGAGGCGCCCCTCGCGCAGCACGTGCACGCGATCGGCGAGCCGGATCACCTCGGGCAGATCGGACGACGCGAGCACCACCGCGTGGCCACGAGACGTCAGCTCTTCGACGAGGCGATAGATCTCGGCCTTGGCGCCGACGTCGACACCACGGGTCGGCTCGTCGAGCAGCAGCACGCGCGGTTCGAGGTCGAGCCACTTGCCGATCACGATCTTCTGCTGGTTGCCGCCCGACAGTGTCGAGACCTCGGCATCGAGTCCGGGAGCCTTGATCGACATGTCGCGCAGCCGCGCGAGCGCGGAGGTCTCGGCGCGCGTCAGATCGACGAGGCCGAAGCGCGACAACCGCGTCAGCGACGACAGCGCGAGGTTCTCGGCGACGCCGAGCGACAGCACGAGGCCCATCGCCTTGCGATCCTCGGGCACGAACGCGATGCCGGCGGCGATCGCCGCAGCCGGCGACGTCAGCTCGACGGACTTCCCATCGACGGTGACCGCCCCGCTGCTCCCACCTCGCGCGATACCGAACAGCGCGGAGAGCGTGGCGCTGCGTCCGGATCCCATCGCCCCTGCAAGCGCGACGACCTCGCCGGCGCGCACGGTGAACGACAGGCCATCGACGACGGCGCGACCCGGTATCGTCGGATGCGCGACGCGAAGGTCGGAGACCTCGAGCACCGTGTCGCCGAGGACCCCGCGCTGGCGGTGCTGCCGGTCCAGCTCCTTGCCGGTCATCAGGTGCACGACGTCATCCGACGACAGCGGCGCCTCGCGGATGCCGGCGAGCTCGCCATCGCGCAGCACGGCGACGCGATCGCACAGCGTCTCGATCTCGCCGAGCCGATGCGAGATGTAGACGAACGACGTCCCCGCGGCGCGGCGCGCCTTGATCAGCGCGAACAGCCGCTCGATCTCGGCATCGCCGAGCGCGGCGGTCGGCTCGTCGAGCACGATCAGCTTTGCGCGATCACCGAGCGCACGCGCGATCTCGATCATCTGCTGGACACCGATGCCGAGGTCGCCGACCTTCGCCGCGAGATCGATCTCCGCCGCCATCTCGCCGAGCACCTCGACGAGCATCCGGCGCGCGATCACCTCACCCTCGATCGCGTCGCTGAGCAGCCAGCCAAGCTCGCGCTCGCGGCCGAGCAACAGGTTCTCCGCGACGGTCATCTCCGGAATCAGCGCGAGCTCTTGATGAACGATCGCGATGCCGGCCGCGCGAGCATCACGAGTCGACGCGAACTGCTGCGGTTGCCCGGCGACGACGAGCTCGCCGCGATAGCTGCCCGTCGGATGGACGCCCGCGAGGATCTTGATCAGCGTCGACTTGCCGGCGCCATTCTCGCCGACCAGGCCGAGCACCTCGCCACGCGCGATGTCGAGCGACACGTCGTGGAGCGCGCGGACGCCGGGGAACTGCTTGCCGATGCGGACCAGCTCGACCACCGGTCTACCGACCACGCTACCGACCGCGCCACGCGCACGGATCGCGCCGCTCTCGAGGTCATCGCCCCAGCGCTGTGGCTGCCGGCCTTCGCGATCGCGGATCACGACCGTCTCCGACGCCGGATCACGAAGGCCACCGCGCCGACGAGGACGAGCGCCGCGCCGGGCGAGTTACCGCCGCTGCACGCGCACGCGACGCCGGTGCGATCGTCACCCTCACCGTCCTCCCCGTCCTCACCTGGTGGTGGATCCTCGCCCGGGTCGTCGAACTGGCCGCAGTCGTTGGCCTCGAACGAGCCCGCGCGATCGAGCAACGTCATCTGATACGCGCCGGCGCCGTAGCCGACCATCGGGATGCTCCCCGAGTACGCGCCGATCTGACCGGACGACGTCCTGGTGTTGTAGAGCTCGGGCAGTAGGTTGTAGTTCGCCCCACCCTGCCCGGTCACCCAGGACAGCAGCTGGTCGGCCTTCTCGGCGTTGCCGCTGCGACGGAACGCGGTCGACGCGCGGAGGTCGATCAAGATCCACTCGTCGGTGTCGTACTGATCCTGCGAACCCTCGAGGCGCTTGTAGCCACCGGCCGGCGTGGTCAGGAACGACATGCTGTCGAGCGTCGACTTGCCGATCGCGCCGTCGGCCGGGATCAGGTCCCACACCAGCGCCTCGACGGTCGAGCCGTCGCGATAGTTGTTGCCGCGCGCGAGGCGCTCGAGTGAGCCCGCGAGGACCTTGTTGCCGTCGATGAAGAAGCTCTCCATCGAGGCGACCGCCTTGTCGTGCAGCGCGCGATACGTCTCGATGTCATCGGTCCGGCCAGCGCGGCGCGCGAGCGTGGCCATGTCACAGAAACCTCGCGCGGCGGTCGCCGTCGTGTAGAGGAAGTGCTCGCGGTTGCCCCAGTGGACCTCCCAGATCGAAGCGTCGGCGATCGCCATGCCGGCCTCTTCCATGTTCATCGCGAGCGGGTCGGCGACCCCGTTCTTGATCGCGTCGTAGACCGTGTCGCCCTTCTGCGTGGTCTCGGAGAGCCACGCGATGTCGCCGCTGGTGTCGACGTATTGGCGCGCGCCCCAGAGATAGAGTCCCCAGCCGTCGATCTCGATGTTGCGCGTCGGTGCCCCCGAGAAATCCGCTTCCTCCTCGCCGTCGCCGTAATAGCGAACCGTCGAGATCTGGTACGGCACGTCCTTGAGGAACGACTTGTACTTGCCGGCGTCGGCGTCGAGGAAGAAGTTCACGCTCTTCTTCGCCTCGGCCGCGTGACCAGCGCGCGCGAGGGCCACCGTCGCGTAGAGCGCATCGCGCGTCCACCCGGTGTGCCAGCCGCCGGGCGGCAAGCTCGCGAGCATCATCCCGTGGTTCTTGCGGCGGGGGCTCTCCTGGTACGGCTCGAGGATCTGCCCCATGCGCAACACCGACTCGGCTTGGCGCCACACCTTGGTCTCGGGCTCGCTCAGCCCAGCAGGCGGCGCCTTGCGCCAGGTCTCGAACTCGGCGAGCAGATCCGTGTAGAGGACGTCGGCGGTGCGCGTCGCGAGGAACGCCGACCACGCGGCCTTCGACGCGCTGCCGTTGCCGTCGTCGAACAACACGGCGACGCCCCACCACTTCGATTGCCCGGGCCCGATCGAGCCGAGATCTTTTTGGAACGCGTTCTTCTTGTCGCTGCCCGAGCACGACGGCGTCGCCGTCAGGCCCGCGCCTGCCACGACGGTCTGGAACGTGTTGTCGGCGCAGCTCGACACGTCGGCGCCGCCGATCGGCGCGTACACCACCGTGCCGCCACCCGGGCCGCTCTCCGTCGCGACGGTGCCATCGAAGCTGATCGACTCGCCGTTGCTTCCAGGCTCGTCGGGGTTTGGTGCGCTACCGAGCTTGAAGTTGTGTAGCGAGTACGCGGTGACAGGGACTGCCGACGATCCGCCGTTGGTGACCTTGAGCAGCATCACCATCGCGTTGCCGGCGTAGCCGTACGGCGCGACGTAGAACGATTCGGTGGTGACGCCGCCGAGGTTGACGGCGCTGCGGATCATGTTCGACTCGGCGACGTAGCCGAGCTCGCTCGGAGCGCGACCGCCGAGCCAGCCGGCGGACGTGCCCTTGACGCCGAAGTAGGTGTCGAACGCGAGGTTGCGACGAACGATGCCCTCGCCATCCGGGTTCTGCGGGTTCGCGCGGAGGTAGCGGTACGGCCGCTCGAGGTAGTGCTTGATGGCGTTCGCGCTGGCGTCGTAGACCTGAAAGCCAAAGCCGTTGCCGGTGACCAGGTACCGGAACGACGCGACCGGCTCGATCGCCTCGGCCGGCGTCGCCTGACCGAGACACAGCGCGACGACTGGGATCAGGAGCGATCGCGTCTTCATCGACCGAGCCCGAGGCATGAACCGTGCCCGTGAACGGCGTTTTCCCTCGCGGTTTCAGCCCCGTAGAATCAGGTGTCTATGACGGTGGATCGGCAGGGCGTTTCGTTTGGCAACCTGCCCCCACGTCGACAATCGCAGCACGCACCGCTAGCTCCGCGGACCCACGAGAACGGCTGATGGCACGTCCCTTGATAGACCAGCCACCGTGCGGTTTGCCCTCGTCTTCCTCCTCGTCGCCTGTCGGCCTCCCGGGTACGGCAAAGGCGACGACGTTCCTGCTGTCGATGCCCCTGCCGCGACGGGCGACACCGCTCCGCCGACGGATGGCGAGACCATGCAGGCGACCTGCGCCAAGGCGTTTCGACTCGATGGTCACAGCACCGCCGCGACGGTGTGGTTGAGCGGCAGCTTCGTCGCGTGGGGCGCCGATCCGGTGCACGGCGCGATCGACTTCGCGAAGGGTGCGGACGGTGCGTGGACCGGCAGCTACGAGTTCGCGGCCGGCTCGCACCAGTACAAGTTCATCGTCGACGGCAACAGCTGGATCACCGACCCGACGAACCCCGACGTCATCGACGATGGCACCGGGAACACGAACAGCCTGTACCTCTGCGCGCCCTAACGATTGTATTCGGGGTCCCCGGCTCGAGGACGAGCCACCGTTCCCCATCATTCGCCTGGTCGAAGGATCGACACAGGCGAACTCTGGCGAACCTAGCTGCAGCGCATAGCGCCACGCGCGCTAGGTCGTTGCGTCGGATTCCGCCGGCGCGACTTCATCCGTGTTCGGCCGCGGCGCGATCTCGACGTTCTTGAGATGTGCCGGCGCTTGCTCGAGCTCCTCCGGTGACATCATCGCGACGTCGAGCTGCCCGAGGCGTTCGACCTCCGCGAGCGCGTTGAACCCACCGATGAACTTCCCCCGCAGATAGACGAACGGCACGGTGTTCTGCTTGGTCTCGAGCGCGAGCGGCATGTGCTTCGCCTCGTGCTCCGGCTCCTCGAGATCGAGGTACTCGTAGTCGACCTTGTGGCGCTCCAGTAGCGTGATCGCGCGACCTGTCCAGGGGCAGCTCTTCTTGCCGAAGATCTGCGCCTTGAGCGACGGATCGCCGTAGCCGACCTGCTTGGCCTTCGTGGTCGACTGCGTCGTCGCCGCGACCGAGGCCACTTTCTCGGCGCGCTTGGTGGCCGCGGCCGAGACCTCGTCCTTCGACTTGTATTCGCGGCCCATCAGCGTCGCGATCCGCTTCCGCGCCTGCACGTACCGCGGGTCGGTCGCGACCTTGTCCTGCAGGTAGTCGCGGATCTCGCCGCCGATCTCGTCGGCTCGGTTGAGCGCCGCCAGCACGCGCTCGGTCGCCTGTTTGGCCACGCTCTTCTTCGACTCGGCCTCTGACATGGGTGGCTCCATACCACGTCCCTTGCAGCTGGGAACGGTTTCCTGCGAAGCTGAACCCCCTCGGGAACGAGCGAGCTAGCTTTCCATCCGCGGTGTTACGCCGCGGTTGAATCCGACTCCCCATGAAGCACGTGGTGCGCTTCGCCGGCGACGTCCAAGGACGTTCATCACGCATACCGCTTCATTCGCCGGCGAACTCGACCTGACTGCGAGCAAGTGGCCTCTCGTTCCCGAGGTCTTCTCGATGGCCCCGCATCATTCCGGATCGCCGGGTTTGGGCTTGGTCTTCACCATCACGACCGTTTTCTCGAGGCTGTCGCCCGTGATGTCGAGCTTGACGGTGTTGTACCCGGTCAGCCGGACCTTGACGGCATGCGGCGGCTTGCCGACGAGCGGAGCGCTGCCCTCGAACGGCGTCTTGCCGAGGCGTTTTCCGTCGAGCAGGACGGTGGCCGTCGGCGGCACGCTGGTGATCTTGAGAAGCACGCTCGGGGTTGCGGCATCGAGTTGCACATCCGCGGGCGGAGTGACGCTCGCGGCGTCGGCCGCGGAATCGGGTGCCGGGGAGTCCGGATGTGGACCAGCCGCGTCAGGCGGCGGCGCGCTCGCTGCGACTTGATCGCTGTCGCGTGTCGCGAACCAGTAGCCTGCGATGCCGACGCCGCCGAGCACGATCAGCAGGAGCGCGATCCACAGGATGCGTTTCGCGCTCGAGCTCTCGACGACAGGTGCCGGTGCGGGCGGCGGGACCACGGTGGCCGGCAACACCGGAACACCGTCGGTGGTCGCCCCCAGATCGACGATGCCGCGATTGGTGACATGCCGCCGCGTCGCGGCTTCCTCGATCTGCGCGATCGGGATCGCCGGGGTCTCGCGCGGATCGAACGCCGACTCGGTGAACAAGCGCTGGATGGAGCTGGCGCGTTCTTCCGGAGACGGCGTCGCGGCCGCGAGCACGTCCGGAGGCGTCGGAGCCATGCGGGTTGGCACCGACCGCTCGAACTCGTCGTGGGCCTCGGGAATCACCGGTGTCGGGGACATCCGGGTTGGCACCGACTGCTCGAACTCGTCGTGGGCCTCGGGGACCTCTGGGATCGGCGTGCGTGGCCGTCCGGTCGGCGTCTCGAGGATGCTCGACAGCTGCTCGACGAGCTCGGTCGCCGAGCGCATCGGGTTCCGCTGCGGACGCACCGACGGCAGATCGAAGTCATATGCCAGGGCACCGTCCGACGTAGGCTCGGGGGTTGGCGACGACTGAAGCCATGGCTCCTTCGGTGCGGTGAACAGCTGCGACATCACCTCGACGATCGCGGCATCTCCGAGCACCAGCTCGTAGTGGTGGCCGAGGGCAGCGATCGCGCTGCGCATCGCCTCTGCCGTCTCGTAGCGTGCACCCGGCTCGAGCTGCATCGCCTTCGTGATGATCACCTCGAGCTCGGGCGGGAAGTTCGCGATCACCTGTGACGGTGGGACGTACACGGCGCCCTTGATCCGCAGCAGGGTCATCCGCTCCGTCGCCTCGTGGAACGGCCGCTGCCCCGTGGTCAGCTCGTAGAGCACGGCACCGAGAGAGAACACGTCGGTGCTGACGCCGATCGGCTTGCCCTGCACCTGCTCGGGCGACATGTAATCGACACCCGGCCCGACCGTGCGCGCGATGGGGAGCGCGAGCCCGAGCTTGACCGCGCCCTCGTACCCGACCCACAGCATCGAGGGCGAGACCTCGCGATGCACCATCATCAACGGCTTGCCGTTGCTCGACGTCCGCGTGTGCATGTGGTGCAGCGCCGACGCGGCGTGCGCCACCACCGTGAGCCCGAAGTCGTACGGCAGCTGCGCGCCGCCCTCGATCACGTCGCGCACCGTGCAGCCGTGGACGTACTCGGTGACGATCAGCAGGCGGTCGGCATGCTCCTCGACGTCGATCACGTTGCGGAGGTGTTGATGATGGAGATGACCGAGCGGCCACAGCACCTCGTCGGCCTGCAGGCGCAACATCCCCGCGGTCTCGCCGGTCACGTCGACGATCCGCACGACGACATAGCGCTCGAACGCGCCCGCTCCACGCCTCCTGGCGAGGAACGTGGTTTCCTGGCCAGGTCTGGGAGCGATTAGCTCGTAGCGGCCGATGCGCTCCGACATCGCCCGCAATCATACGGCTCGTGCGATGCTGTGGCCATCCTCGGGCGAGCTAGCCTTCCGTTCTCGGCGATCATGAAGCACCCCCTCTTCGTCTTTCACCCTGGCCGCGGCCGAGAGACGGCAGACCACACGGGCGGTTCCGCTCGCGGCAGGGGCGAACGGGCTAGTAGCCCCTTTTGATGGATCACACAGCGTTTCTACGCAGCGCCGGTGAGCTCATCGCGACGGCGATCGCTCGCCGCGATACCCGGCACGCGATCTTCCACGGCTGCTACGACTGGCACTCCGCCGTCCACGGTCACTGGGCGCTGCTGC
>JBBQJJ010000231.1:0-13811 GCA_038325805.1 Haliangiales bacterium | reverse complement strand
GCGACCGACGCGCACGTGGCGCCGAACACCGATGGCACGAACGCGACCGAGCCCTCGATCCGATTCTTGTGATCGCAATCATTCATCCCGTTGGTCCCACCCGGACACACGCACTCGAACGCACCATTGTCGTACGCGAGCGCCTGCGGTGCGATCGGCGTCTCCTCCGAATACACCGACCACACCCCGACCGGCTGCGTGCAATCGAGGTCATGCTTGATCTTCAGGTTGCGCCGGAGGGCGCGGGCGAACGGATCGACGCGCGTGTCGCTCAGATCTGCGACGCGAACCTGCGTGGGATCCATCCGAGCAGCCGCGCCCATCGCCGAGACCAACCGCAGCTTGTCGCGGACCGCGGTGGCGATCAGGTGCATCTTCGCCGCCATGTTGTCGATGGCGTCGACGATCACGTCGGGCTCCGGCACCAACAACCGCGCCGACGTCTCCGCGCTATAGAACTCGCGCCGCGCCTCGATCTCGGCGTCGGGGTTGAGGAGGCGCAGGCGCTCCGCCATCACCTCAACCTTGCTCTTGCCGAGCGTGCCCTTCATCGCGTGGAGCTGGCGATTGACGTTGGTGACGCAGATCCGATCGTAGTCGACCAGGATCACCCGGCCGACGCCGCTGCGCACGAGTGCCTCCGCTGCGTGCGAGCCCACCCCGCCGACGCCGAACACCGTGACGGTGGACTTCGCGAGCCGCTCGATCCCGGAGTCGCCGATCAAGCGTGCGGTGCGATCGAAGCGGCGGTGCGTGGACATCGCGCGCATTCTTCACGCAAATCACACTCCGGCCAAGCCCGATTTGACCCAACGATCCTGGTGGCTTAGAGAGCGGTTTGACCAACGCCGAGCGCACCCCACGTGGATGCTGCGCGCGTGGTGGTCCAGTCGGCAGTGCTGTTGGTGTCCGCGTCGTCGAGGCGCTGGATCGAGTTGCCTGCCGGGGTGGTCCCGGTGGCACCCAACCCGCCGACCGAGTTGGCCCGGAACACGGCGTCCTTGTACTCGGCGAGCGCCGGATCCCATTGGTTCGCAGCGCCGACCAGCTTGGCCGCTTCCTCGGTGCCGGTGGCGGCGTTCGCGCCCGCCGGGTTGTCGCTGACGAACACCGCGTCGATGATCGCGGTCGAGGTGTCGCGCAGCGTGATCACGTTGTCGGTCGCGACCAGGCCTGCGTTGTTGTCGGTGACGTAGAAGTCGAACGCGGTGTCGAAGTTCCGCGTGAAGGTCGCGGCGGGCTGGCCGTCCTTGGCGGTCGTCTCGTTGACCGCGCCGCCCGGGTTGCAGGTGGCCGCGTTGGCTGCGTTCGCCGTGTGGATGATGACGAAGTCGTTCTTCTGGACGTTGAAGTCCGCCGGGAACGTGAAGCTCATCTCGTCGTTGCCGGCCTTGCCTTCACGCTCGGTGACCTTGAAGCCAGCCATGCTACCGCCCTCGATCACGCGCAGCTCGATCAAGTCGCAGCCGCTGGTGATCGTCGCGTTGAGCTCGTTGATCCGCACCTTCGCGACTGAGGTGAACGCCAGGAACGTCGCGCCGCCGGACACGGGGGTCCCCTGGAGGTCGGTGACCGTGGTCGCGATCGCGATCGTGTACGTCGTTGCGTTAGTCTGCGGACTGGTGGTCAGCGTGACTTCCTTGCCGTTGACGACCGCGGCGGATGCCGTGAGGCCGTTGTCGATCGTGAAGTCCGAGCCGTTCGCGTTGACGGTGATCGGGTCGAGGTGACGCGAGAAGGTCAGCTTGACGGTAGTAGCCGAGAGCGCCACGGCCGTCGCGACGACCGGCGCGGGGCAGGACGACAGGGTGACGTCGCCAGCAACATACGCGGGGAGCTGCGTCTGCGCGTTGAAGCGGCCGACCGGCACGTCGTGGAGCGCGAAGCTGCACGTGTTGACCATGTCGAGCGCGTCGACGAGCGTCGCCGGCGCGCGGAACTGGAGGTTGGCATCCGCGGTGATGCCGACGGTGGAGAGGCCTGCACGCTGGAAGCCCTGGCCGCTACCGGCGAAGTCCTGGAACGCGACGCCAGTGACATTCACCAGGCGGCTGTCATAGGTGTCGACCGCAGTGACCAGATCGGTGGCCGCGCTGACGTCGGTGGCGAGCGCGGAGACGTTCGTGCCCTGCGAGATCCGCGTCAGGTTGGTGATCGCTTGGGCACGACGCTGGAGGCCCACGGTGCCCATCTGCGTGATCTCGAAGCTGACGACATCACCGACGACAAGCGACGGCGTGGTGGTCGCGGGATCGACCGTGACGAACAGCCCGGGACCACTCTGGTCGTGCTGGATCGTGAAGCCGGCAGGGTCATTGATGACGCTGCCGAGCTGCGGCTTGAGATACGTCACGACGACCTGGCGGATCGGCAGGCTCAACCCCGAGCCATCAGCCGTGGCCTTGGCTTCGGCGATGCCGTCACCCTGCTGGGAGTCTGGCGGCGAGTCGACGGGGCCATCGCTCTGGGCCGGGCTATCCGCGATCGGTCCATCGGGGGTTGGTTCGGTATCCGGGGTGCCCGCCGAGGGGGTGTTGCTACCGCAGGCGACCGCGAACACTACGAGCGAAGCCAAGGTGAAGCGCATCGACACCTCCATTACCACCTTCGAGGGCCTCCGCGGGGAGGTGGTTTTGTGCCGGATCTGTGACGAGACTATCGCTCACGGTGCGAGCACCGGTGCTGCAGTCTTGTCACCTTTCGCACGGCCGCGACCGAGCTGGCCATGCTCGTTGTCGCCCCAGCATACGACGGTGCGATCGCCGCGCAGCGCGCAGCCGAAGCCGTATCCGAACGCGTCGCGCCCGTGGCCGATCCCGACGTCGAGCGCGTCGGTGACCCCGCGAATCGGATGCGGCTCGAGCCTCCGAGACGCCCACGACGCCTCGATCGCCTGATCCGGCAGGCCTTGCTCATCGGACAGGAAGCAATCGACCGTGCCGGTGCTGTCGGCCGTGCAGATCGGCGAGTCGCCGGCCACGACCACACGGGTCGCACGTTTGCCTGACCAGGTGATCTGCTTGTCGGGCGTGCGCTTCCAGAAGTCATCGATCAGCGAAAACCAGCAGCGCGCCTGTCCGACCTCGTCACGTGTGCACGCCCAGTTCTCTCCGATCGAGATACCGGTCGCGGCGACCTTCGACACCGAGGGAGGACCTCCTTCCCTCCAGCACTGCATCAGGCTCTCTGTGGTCGCGCAGACCTTGCCGTGACCAAGGGCCATCGAGGTGACGCCGGTGAGCTTCGTGATCGCGAACGCCGGCGCGGCGATCCTCGTGGCTCCCAGCGGGATGATGCCGGAGGTCACCCAGCACCGCACGTCGGTGGAGGTGGCGACGCAAGCGCTGCGGTGGCCGACCGCGAGCGTGCGCAGCTGACCGTCGCCGAGCGGGATTTCGACCGGCGTGCCGAGCCCCGGGCCACGCATTTCGATGCTGCCGCTCGCACCGCCGGGGGTGATCTTCAGGTCACTACCGGCGCTGCCCCAGCACCACAAGCGATCATCCACCGAGATCGCGCAGGTGTGCTGGTGACCCGCCGCGACAACTCGGATCTTGGGAAGCCCCCCGACGACCTCACGTTGCCCTGGATCGAGATGCCCGCCTGACCGGACGCATTGTCACCCCAACACACGACAGCGCCCGCAGCGGTCACCCCGCAGACGTGACCTTGGCCGACGGACAGCTGGGTGATGTCGCGCAGCGGCGGATCGGCGTGTGCGGTGCCGGTGAGCGCGAGCACGAGGACGCTCCACTTCATGGTCTGGTTGTAACGCGCGAACCGAGCGATCGGGTTGTTGCGTCTTCGTGTCAGCGTTCGCTGTCGAGCGACTTCATCTGCGCCTCGGCGTAGCGAGTGCCGGCAATTGCCGACGCGGGGATGGCATGTTCGAGCTTCGTGACCTCCTCGGGTGTGAGGTCGATCGCGAGGGACGCGAACAGATCGTCGAGATGCGTGCGGTTGCGCGCGCCCATCGTCGGGATGATGGTGACGCCGGCGGCGCGACCCTTCGCACGGACCCACGCGATCGCGAGCTGCACCGGGGTGACCCCACGGTCGGCGGCGAGCCGTGCGAGAGCATCGATCACGGGCTGGTTGGTGTCGCGCGCCGCGAACCGCGGCATGTGTGCGCGGAAGTCCTTCGCGTCGGGCTTCGTGTTGGTGAGGAGCCCACGCGACAACACGCCGTAGGCCGTCATCGCCACGCCGTGCTCGCGCAGCGCGGGGACGATCTTGTCCTCGGGACCCCGGGAGATGATCGAGTACTCGATCTGGAGATCGACGATCGGATGCACGGCGGCGGCGCGCTTGATCGTCTCGGCGCCGACCTCGGAGAGCGCGATGTGGCGGACGTAGCCGGCCTTCACCATGTCGGCGATCGCGCCGATCGTGTCCTCGATGGGCACCGTGGGATCGAGGCGCGATGGACGGTAGATGTCGATGTAGTCGACGCCCAGGCGCGTCAGGCTGTGGGCGAGCGAGTTCTTGACCGCGGCAGGCCGGGTGTCGAAGCCGAGGAACGAGCCATCCGGTCCACGCAGGGCGCCGAACTTGACGGACAGCAGCGCCTGGTCGCGCTTGCCGCGCAGCGCCTGACCGACGAGGAGCTCGTTGCTCCCGATGCCGTAGAAGTCGCCGGTGTCGAGCAGGTTGATGCCTCGCTCGAGGGCCGCGTGGATGGTGGCGATGTTCTCGGTCTCGTCGGAGTCGCCGTAGAACGCCTTCTTGCCCATCCCCATGCAGCCGAGGGCGAGGGGGAACACCGACGGGCCGTGCGTGCCGAGCTTCGTGTGCTTCGTCATGACCGCACCTTAGGGCCGTGCGTTTGATGACTCAATTGAATAGGATGTATGGGATCCATGACCGCTAGTTATGGGAGAGATCTAGATCTGAACTTGCTGCGGGTGTTCGCCGTGGTCGCCGACGCGCAGAGCGTCACCGAGGCGGCGAGCCGGCTGTACCTGACGCAACCGGCGGTGAGTGCGGCGCTGCGGCGCTTGCAGACGGCGATCGGTGCACCGCTGTTCGTGCGCCGCGGGCGCGGGCTCGCGCTGACGAGTCGAGGCGAACGACTGCGCGCCACGATCCATCCGCACCTGCAGACGCTCGTCGATGCGGCCCTGTCTCCGCAGCGCTTCGACCTCGCGACGACGGAGCGAACGATCAAGCTCGGCCTCTCCGATGCCGCCGAGGTCTGGCTATTGCCGCCGCTGTTGCGCGCGCTCGAGTCCGCGCCGGGCATGCGCATCATCGCGCTACCGGTCACGTTCCGCACCGTCGCGGCCTCGTTGCTCTCCGGTGCGGTCGATGCCGCGGTCACCGTCGCAGACGAGCTGCCTACCTCGATGCGTCGCCAGGCGGTGTTCAGCGGCGGCTTCGTCTGCCTCTACGATCCGCGTCGACTACCCGTGAAGCGGCTGACGCACGACGTCTACTTCGCGCAGGACCACGTCATCGTCTCGTACAACGGCGATCTGCGTGGTGTCGTCGAGGATGCACTCGGCAAGCAGCGGCGCGTGCGGTGCTCGGTGCCTAGCTTCTCGAACCTCGGTGCGATCGTCGAAGGCTCGCGCCTGGTCGCCACCGTGCCGGAGCTGGTCGCTCGCCAGATCCGGACGTTGCGCCCGAAGCTCGCCACCAAGCAGCTGCCGTTCATGCTCGTCGGCGCGCAGACGGAGCTCCTGTGGTCAGCCGCGTCCGATGACGACGAACCGTGCCGGTTCGTGCGGCGGCAGATCACCGAGATCGCGAAGCAAGCCGGGAGGTGATTTCATCGCGACGATCCACGAGACACCACTTCACCATCCGAACAGTCTCCGAGCATTCGCCGTCGTCAGCTCGGCGATTACTTTTGGATCTTCACCACGCGCCGCAGCGAGACCCGCGATCACCGAGCGCAGAAACGCCGGCTCCGAGCGACCACCGCGATGGCCCTCGGGAGCCTGATCCGGTGCGTCGGTCTCGACCAGCAACAGCTCCGCTGGAATCAAGCGCGCAGCGAGGGCGGGCTTGCGCGCGTTCGGATAGCTGATCGGCCCCGCGAACGAGAACGCCATGCCGAGGTCGCGATAGACGTTCACCAGATCTGCTCCACCCGAGTAACTGTGCATGACGCCACCCACGCATCTCTCCTCCCGCAGGATCTTCGGGGCCAGATCGTGCGCGTGGAAGACATGCACGATCACCGGCTTGCCGAGCGCGCGGGCGACCCGCAGGTGGGTACGAAAGATCGCCTCCTGCAGCTCCTTGTTGCCGGTGTTGCCGTCGAGCCCGCACTCACCGATCGCGATCGCGGTGGGATCCGCGAGGCGCTGTTCGAGGTTTGCGAGCTCGTCGTCGTCGAGCTCCGGCACGATCTGCGGATGCACACCGATCGCCCAGCGCAGCGAGGGGCGGCTCGAGACCAGCGCCCGCAACGCATCCCAGGTGCGCGGACGGATCGCCGGGATCAACATCCCCACGACGCCTGCGGCCACCGCGCGCTCGATCACGGCAGCTCGGTCGCCGTCGAAGGCGGGCACGTCGAGGTGGCAGTGGGTGTCGATCACGGTTCACAACCGTAGCGAAACTCCGTCCAAGACGCTTGGTCGGCGTAGGATCACATCGTGCGGTTCTGGCGGCACTGGCTCACCTGGTACGAGACCAGCGAGTCCTTGATCGCGCGCTGGATCCGGGCCGCCCGCGACGCTCTGTTCGGCGAGATGCCGGCGCTTGCAGGTGGGACCGCGCTGTTCGCGATCTTTGCCGTCGTCCCCACGATCGCTGCGGTCGTCGCGATCTACGGCGTGGTCGCCGACCCCATCGAGATCCAGCGCCACCTGCGCGGCCTCGAGACCGTGCTTCCTCCAAACGTGTTGTCGTTCCTCAGCGATCAGCTCGAGCGGCAGACCCAACGGTCGAGCCGCGACCTCGGGTTCGCCCTCGTGGTCAGCGTGGTCGCGGCCGTGTTCTCGGCCCGCGGCGCGGCGCGTGCGATGCTCGACGCCCTCAACCGCGCCTATCGCGTCCGCGAGCGCCGCGAGTGGTTGCACAAGACGCTCGTCACGATCGCGGTGTCCGCCGGCACGCTGCTCGGCTTGATGCTGATGTTCATCGTCGTCGTTGCCTTGCCCGCCGTGTTCTCGGTGATGGGCTTCGATACCGACTACGGCGTCGTCAAGTGGGTGCGTTGGCCCGGCCTGATGTGCGTGATGCTCGCGGCGCTGATGGCGCTCTATCGCTACGGGCCGTCGCCGCGCACGATCACGGTGCGCCACCTCTGGCCCGGCGCGTTGCTCGCCACGGTGCTGCTCGTCGTGGTGTCGGCGCTGCTGTCGTTCTGGGTCGACCGCGTCACCGACTACAACGTCTGGTACGGGGCGTTCGGCACCACCATCGTCGTGATGCTGTGGTTCTACCTGTCGACGATCGCGATCGTGATCGGCGGCTTCGTCAACGCGGAGCTCGAGCGTCACGCCGGTGCACCCGAGCCCGATCGCTCGATGTACTAACTCACCCCGCAGAACATTCACGCGATCCGCGCGTCCAATAGGCCATGCGTATTTCTGCGTTCGCCTTGGTGGTCCTCATCGCGTGTGGAGCTCGCCCGCCGGCTCCATCACCGAATCGAACCCCGACTCAAACGCCCACGATGGTGACGCCGCCGCCGCCGACGACCACCAAATCGGCCTGCCGAATCGATGCCGAATGTCCGGCCACGTACACGTGCCAGTGTCCCGCCGCCGGTGAAGCTGGCCTCGATGGCCACACCGTGTGTGGTGGCCCGTACGCTTGCTACCCGCCGGGCTCGGGTCCGCAGGCGATGCCCTGATGCTGCTGAGTCAGAGCGAGTGGGTGGCAAGGAATGCGGCCATCTCCGGCCACGCGACGCCGAGGAAGGCGAACTCGTCGGGATACGACACCGTGATCGTCGGCTTGGTCTGACTCGCGAACGCACGCACGACGCGCATCGGCCGCGTGACATCAGCCGTGGCGCTGCTCTCGTACTCGGACCAGTGCTCGTCGAACAGCTTGACGGCGACGGCCGCGCGACCTTCGCGACACGCGATCACCGCCTCGGCGAACGCCTTGCCGGTCGCGTAGCTCGAGTGTGCGCGCACGGATCGCATCCCTGCTTCGGCGAGCACATGACGCGCAGGTTCGAGCTCGCCGAGCAGCGCGAAGCACAGCCCCCGATCGAGCGCGCTGATGCTGTCGAGCTTGTTCGCCTTGAGTCCACGCAAGCGGTGCTTCTCCTGCATCTCGTAGAGCGCGAGTGCCTTGCGCAGGTCGCCACGGCGGAGCGTCACCCACGCGATGTTGTGCCACGTCGCTGCCGTCACCACGCCCGGCACGGTGATGCCTTGTCCCCATCGCGCCCAGTGCAAGATTGCCTGGTCGTACTCGCCGCGCGACAGCATCTCCATCGCCGCCACCGAGCCGGCGTTGAACGCCTTCGCATGGAACCGGGCGAACCCGGCATAGCCGAGGATCCAGACGGCGACCACGACGGCGGTGGCGATCGCCGCCTGGCTCACGGTCACCAGATCGAAGGTCGTCGCGAGACCGACGAGCAGGCCGATCGAGATCGCGATGATCAGCGGTAGGGGCTTCATCGGAGCTTTGCCATCGCCGCCTCGTATAGCGCATCGTCGACGATGATCGACGGCGTGCCGCGGATCGTTTGCCCGCGAAACGACGCGCACAGGTTGAGCGCCGCGATCGGCTCGCGATGTCGCGCACGCAGCACCTCCGGCAACCTCCCGGTCTCCGCGAGCTCGCGCAGTACGAACGGGCTGGTCAAGCCGATCGCTTCGTACTTCGGTAGCGGCACCAAGCGATCGAGCCCGGTGAGGAACCGCGTCCCGAGGGCGAGCGCATCGAGTGCGCCACTCGTCGCGTCGATGATCTGCATGCAGCTGTCGCGATAGAACGCGAGGAGCGGGCTCGCCGCGGTGAACGAGCACACGCAGTTGTTGACGCGGTCAGCGGCGATCCCGGGCTCGATCCAGACCTCGCGACACAGGTAGTGCTCGCGGTCGTCGGGGAGCTCCAGCAAACCAAACACGAGGACGTCTGCGTCGACCCACACGACCCGGTCGACACCCTCGGCGAGCGCTCCGGAGATCGCATGTAGGCGTCCGAGATCAGCAAGCATCTGGGGTAGATGCCCGGCGCGCAAGCGCAGCCGTGGGGGTAGTGGATCGAACAGCTCGTCGCCGATGAATCGGTAGGAGAAGCCACACCCTTCCGCCCATCCGCGTACCGATGCAAGGCACCGCGTCAGCCACGCTGGCACGTCGTGGGTGCGATACGACTGGATGACGATAGTGGTCCCCATACGCGCGAACGCCTTATGATGGGCCGTGCGCCAGATGAGGTCCATAGCTCGCCTGCTATGGACAGCCACGACCATCACCGCCTGCGGCCGGCTCAACTTCGAGCCGATCGAGCCGATCGAGCTCAGCGGGCAAGCGATCGTGCCGGCACAGCTCGATCTCGGTGCGCGCTGCGGCGCCGCAACGGGAACCACGGGCACGATCGAGATCGAGAACGCCGGAGACGCGGACCTCGAGGTGTTCTCCGCCGAGGCGACCGCCGGCTTCGTCGTGCTGACGCCGACCCCGATCGTCGTGACACCCGGAGCGCGCGCGAAGGTCGACGTCCAGGCGCCGGCCGCCGTGATCGGCACCGACGTCCCCGGCTCGCTGAAGTCCGGCGTGCTGACGCTGACCTTGAATGACGGCCTCGCCACCGTCGAGCTGACCGCGACCGTCACCGGCGCCGCGCTCGCGGTGACCAGCGCGTCGATGCCGGGCGCTCCGCTGGTGCTCGATCTTCAAGGGTCGAGTGGCATCTGCCCGAACGTGATCGGCGGGATCCTCGAGAACAAGGGAGGCGGCACCGCGATCCTCACGCTCGGTGCCAGCGCGGGATTCGCGATCACCGGCTTCTCCGGCGGCACGCTCGCCGAATCGGAGAGCAGCAGCTTCTCGGTTCGTGCGATCACCAACGGCCCGTGCTCGGGTGTCGGCACGATCACGTATACCGCCACCGGCGATGTCTGCGCGACGACGCCGACGGTGCTGACTGCGACGTTTATGATCACCGGAGCGTCGACCTGCCTGTGCAGCTGACTATGCTGGTCGCATGGCTCGCTGCATCGTGCTCGTTCCGTATCTGACGCACATCGAACCGGGGTGTGAACGCGGGCTGCGCGAGCTCGAGAAGCGCGGGCTCGAGGTCAGGCGCTACCCGTCGAGCGCCGCGATCGATCGGACGCGCGCCGAGGTGGCGACGACGGTGCTGGCCGAAGGGTGGGACGAGATCATGTGGATCGACTCCGACATCGTGTTCGAGGCCGACGATGTCGCGCGCTTGCGCTCCCACGAGTTGCCGTTCGTCGCGGGCGTCTACGCGAAGCGAGGCGCCGGAGGTCTCGCGTGTCATCTCGAAGCAGGTGCCACCGAGCTGCGCGTCGGTGAGGGCGGCGGTCTGGCGACCGTGCGCTACGTCGGGATGGGCTTCGTGCTCGCCCGTCGCCAAGTGTTCGACGACGTCGCGAGGACGTTCGCGCTACCTCGCTGCAACACGGCGTTCGAGGCGCCGGTCGTGCCGTACTTCTTGCCGATGGT
This sequence comes from Haliangiales bacterium, assembly GCA_038325805.1. GTDB lineage: Bacteria > Myxococcota_A > Polyangia > Haliangiales > Haliangiaceae > JABFXX01. Next base: position 3,198 of record JBBQJJ010000231.1, on the reverse strand, counting down.
GATCGAGGATGCGCAGACGGCCGGCGGCTACTGGTACCTCGGCGAGGACTACGCGTTCTGCGAGCGTGCGCGGCGGTCGGGTCATTCGATCCAGGTCGACTCGACCATCCGGCTCGGCCACATCGGCAGCTACGTCTATGGCTGGGAGGATGCGGCGCAGACCGTGCCGCGGGTGGCAGGCGCCGTGTTCACGATTCAGGTAGAGCGCGAGCCCAACCTGTAGCCGAAAATGCGAACGCCGCCCGAAGGCGCTCGAGGTAACGCGCGGCGCTACCAAACTGATTACATGCGCGAGCCGTAGAACTTCGCAGGCGCGAGTGGTGCCGGGCTGCCGGCGTAGCTCAGCTCACCGGTGTACGTACCGGTCTGGATGTCATCCATCTTGCCATCGGCGTTCTTGTCGACCGCGCGGGCCGTGCCCGTGAGGTTGAACTGGAGAGCTGCGGCGTCCATGTTGTCGAGGGCCGTGTAGAGCGCATTGCCCGCGGCGTTGAGGCCGCTGTTGCACGCCGACTCGAACGTCGACGGCGAACCGATGTTGATCGCCTCGAAGACGTACTGGCCAACCGCCTGGCAGTTGACGAGGTTCTTGAGCACGTCACCCAGGTTCGAGGCAGACGGGTCGTACATCGGGATCAGGGCCTGGTCGATCGCGAGCCGCAGGACCTGGCCGTACTTCATCGGGACCACGTGCTGGCTGATCGACAGCTGGCCGCTCGCGGCCATCGAGACCTGGAGGTTCTCGACCTTGGTCGGCTGGATGTTGAAATCGGCGAACGGGAAGTCCATGTCGACGTTGTCGATCTTGAAGTGGAGGCCATCGACGGTCTTGACGGCCTTGCCGCCGGCGTCGATCACGAGGACCTCCGTGGTGCCGAAGTTTTTGGTGATCTGACCGAAGCCGTCACCCATCTCGACCAGCTTCGAGAGGAAGTCGGGGGCGATGTCGAACAGGCGGTCGTTGAGGTAGCCCGAGACGAACGACGTCGAGCCGGACAGGAAGTTCTTGACCGAGCCATTCGGCAGCGCCTTGATCAGCTCGTCGAGGATGAACTTGGTCGGGTCATCGGGGTCGTCGGTCGCGTTGATGAAGTAGTTCGCGATGGTGCCCGGCGTGCCCGGTGCGTTGGTCGCGATGTCGAACGTGCTGTTCATACGGAACGAGCCATCGATGCTCTTCGGCGGTGGCGCGTCCGGGTCCGACGGGTCGTTCGGGTCCGACGGGTCGCTCGGATCGTCGGGGCCCTGCGCGTCAGCAGCGCAACCGGTGGCGGCAAAGAGGCCGAGGAGGAAGGTCATCGAGAGGTTGCGCATGGTCATCATTTTCGTTTCTCCGTCGAGGATTGGTGATCAAACACTGTGCAGCGCATGTGCCACGCGAGATCGGCGAGCTCGCGTGTGATCGATCAATGCGTTAGCGGATCGATTTCGGAGCACCGGCAACTTCGCTAGTCGGGTCTCCGCGATTCCGCTGGAGACGGTTAGCCACGCTAAGCCCGTGATGTCCGAAATTCGGTCAGCGAGCACCGCGATCGCGCCACGCCGAAACGACCGATGGCGACGAGCCGTGAAGCTCGTCGCCATCCGAAAATAAAACCGGCCGGGCAGAATTGCCCGGCCGGCCAGCCATCCTCGACGAGCTCACCCTCGTCGAAAAAACATTACGTGCGCGCTGAAAATTACATGCGCGAACCGAAGAACGTCGCGCCCGCGAGCGGGGCCGGGTTGCCGGCGTAGCTCGCCGTGCCTGCCCATGCACCGGTCTGGATCTTGTCGATCGCGCCGTTCTGGTCGGTGTCGAGCGCCTTGGCGGTGCCCTCGAGGCCGAGGTCGAGCGCCGAGCCGTCGAGGCCGGCGATCTTCGCGTAGATGGCATCGGCCGCCTTCTGCAGGCCGACGTTACATGCCGTCGCGGCAGCGCCGGAGACGAAGCCGAACCCGACCGCGTCGGCGATGTACTGGCCGACGGCCTGGCAGTCGACCTGGTGCTGCATGAGCTGGCCGAGGTTCGCCGCGGTGGGGTCGAGCGACGGGATGATCGCCGCGTCGAGCGCGATGCGGAGGACGCTGCCGTACTTCAGGCCAACCGTGTGCTGCGCGAGCGTCAGCTTGCCCGAGGTCTCGACCTGGAGGCCGACGCCTTCGACGACGATGGGTTGCACGCCGTAGTCGGCGAACGGGTAGTCGGACTCGACGTTGTCGATCTTGAAGCGAGCACCGGTGACCGTGTGCTTCGCGAGCCAGTTGCCCTCGGCGCCGGCGACTTCGAGCGTCTCGTTGAGGCCGAAGTTCTTCGCGACCTGACCGAAGTCGTCGCCAACCGCGATGATGGTGCTGACGAAGTCGGGTGCGATGTCGAGCAGGCGATCGTTGAGATAGCCGGCGATGAAGGGCTTCGCGCCCTGGAGGATGCTCTTGACCGTGCCGCTGGTGTTCTCGATGATCTTGTCGAGGATGAAGTTCGTCGGGTCGTCCGGATCATCCGTCATCGAGATGAACGTGTTGGTGATGTCGCCGACCTGGCCGGGGGCGTTGGTCGCGAGGTCGAAGTTCGACTTGATCTGGTACTTGCCAGTGAGGTCGACGTTGTCCGGCAGCGGCGGATCGACCGGGTCGGACGGGTCAGACGGGTCCGAGGGATCCTGCGCGGTGGGGGCGTCGGCAGCGCAACCAGTGAGTGCAGTGGCGCTGATGGAGAGTGCGAAAGCGAGGTTCTTGAGGGTCTTCATCGGGATGGCTCCGGTTCGGGTGATGAAGAACCATTGTGCGAAGGGTGTGCCGGCGATCGGCACATGTCGGGATGCACACTTGGAGCACCGCTGGCGGATCCGCTTGCCAGCGACTCGGGTTTTTCGTGGAGTCGACTGGCCCCCGATACCGCCCGTCTTTCCAGTGGCTACAGGAGTAGTTACCTGCGACCTGCTGTGGGCGGTCGCGTGGAACCGGCGAGCCGGCCTGCGGCATGGACCGCCAGGCCGCTCACCTCGTCGCGATGTTCAATAGCCGCAGGTCTGGCCCTTGTTCTGCTCCTCGAGCCAGGTCTTGAGCGGGGCGAAGTACTCGAGGATCGCGGTCGCGTCCATGTCGCGCGAGCCCGTCAGGTCGAACAGGATGTCCTGCCACGGCTTGCTCGCGCCTGCCTGCAGCATCTTCCAGAACGCCTTCCCTGCCTCCGCGTTCTTGAAGATCGAGCACTCG
>JBBQJJ010000230.1:0-13936 GCA_038325805.1 Haliangiales bacterium | reverse complement strand
TACGCACTCGGGTCGTCGGACGGGCGCGTGACGCGCATGCCAGAGGTGACCTCCGCGGAGGCGTTCGCGACCCGAGTTTGGTTGGCTACCGTCGATTCGGCGGCCAGGTCGATCATTCGGTTGCCGGTGACGCGCATCTCTGACCCTCTTCCTACAGGCGATCGATCAGGTCTCCGAGGAGTCCGTCGACCGTCGAAATGAACCGCGTCATCGCGGACGTCGCATGCTCGAAGCGCGCGAGGTTGGTGAGCTCTTCTTGCACGTCGACGCCGGCGAGGGAGTCGCGCAGACTTGTCAGGTTGTCGGCGACGAGCGTGTCGCGATCGACATCCGACTTGGCATCCGAGGCGGCGATCCCGATCGACGACACGATGTCGAGCGCGGCACCGGCGAGCGTCTTGCCGCCCGCGGCGACGTTCGCCGACGACACGGCGAGCAACGCCTTCGCACCGGTGTTGTCACCGACCGCAGCACCCGGGGCAGCGGTGGCGAGGAGCGACGAATCCGCATCGAGCGCGGGGTCGAGCGCCATCGACTTCGCGGCACCGGCGACCTGCGTCGGCTGCGTGAACATGTTGCGACCCGTGACACCGTCGAGACCGGCGTTGGCCCCGTGCACGGTGTTGTACGAGCTCGAGATGTCGAACGCGAGCTGATCGAGATCGGTGCGCGCCTTCGTGATGACGTGATCGCGGACCTGGAGATCCGCACCGAGCGAACCGCCGGAGATGTGCTGGGTGACATCGCGGCGGACCGAGCCGGCCACGACCTCGAGCTTCTGATCGCCGGTGACTGGATCTGGCGTTGCCTGCAGTGAGGCGGCCTGGCTGCCGTCGACGAGGACGGCGCCACCCTCGAGGACGAAGCGCATCTGGCCGTCGCCGTCGATCCGAGCGGTCCCGCCGGTGAGCTCGGAGAGCTGGCTCGCGATGCGATCGCGCTCGTCCTTCATCGCGGCGTTGGGCGTGCGCTGGATCTCGAGATTGGTTTGTCCGAGGCGGGTCGAGAGGGAGCTGATCTGCGAGGCCTTGTCGCGAATGCGAGCGTTGGCTTCATCCTGCGCGGCAGACAGCTCGGCAGCGCGGCGGCGAACACCGGAGATCAGATCGCGTGCACCCTGGATAACCGAGTCCCGCGTGATGGTATCGGTCGGGGTGGCGGTCAGCTCGCTCATCCGAGACGCGAGCTCGCCTAGTTGCTCGTGGACCGTGGGTCCCGCGCTCGACATCCGACTCTCGACGTCGAGCACGGCCTGATGAAACGCCCGCGACATCGACAGCGAGCCGCCGGCGGTCCGGATCCGGCCGGAGAGGAGATTGTCTTGGAGACGGTCCGGAGATCCGGCCGTCACACCACCGAACGAGCCGGCCATCAGGGCGTTCAGATCCACGCGCTGGCGCGAGTAACCCCGGGTGTTGACGTTCGCGACGTTGTTGGTCGCGATCGAGATTCCGGAGTTCTGCGCCTGGATCGCGGAGGACCCGAGCGAGAGGAGTGAAAGCAGATCCGACATCAGTAAGCCGCGAGGATCCTCGAGGGACCTTGAGTGGCCGGGCGTGCGCGCCGGTCATAGGTGGGGGCGGTCTCGTAGCCGAGAAACATGCGAACCGCGGCGTTCGCCGTCGAGGCGAGCATCGCGGTGGCGCGCGCTTCGGCGCGAAGGGTGATGAACAGCTCGCGGACCTCTCGATCCGCGGTCGTCAGATCGAGCGCCGAGAGCCGATTCACGAGCTCGCGCTTCTGGTCGGCCACGGTGACGAGACGAGCGTGATCGAGCGAGCTGATCGCGCCGCGTTCGTCTGCGAACGTCTGACGTAGCTGCTCGGCAAGGCCGATAAGCTCGTCGCGATTCGTGGTCATGACGATTTCCGAGTGCGCGCCACATCGTCATCGACGATGCGCGATGCGAGCTTGTCGAGATCGACCGCGTACTCACCTGCATCGAGCAGGGCGCGGATCCTGTCGAGCCGGTCCGTATTGGTCGGGGCTTCACCGGCCGTGGCCTTGGCCGCGGCGGAGAGCTCGACGACATCGCCTTGGACGGGGGCTGCTTGCCCCGTCCCGGTCGCGCGGGGGCGCGCGGGGTCGAGCTGGATGGGGGAGACGACGACGTTGGGGTCGATACGCATGATTTCCGTCCTCGGTGACGAGCGGGCTAACACCTACCGACTCGCCCGGCCCGTGGATCCGTTGAGGGGTAAAACAGCAGTCGGATCGATCGCTTGATCCCCTTTCCGAACCTCGAAGTGGAGGTGTGGTGCGTCAGAGAGGCCCGTCGAGCCCGCGTTTCCGAGCAGTTGCCCGGTATCGACGTGCTCACCCACCTTCACGCCGACCCTGGACAAGTGGGCATACCTCGTCGAGTACCCGTTTTCGTGTTTGACGACCACCAGGTTGCCGTAGGTGCCCGCAGGTCCGGCGTAGTCGACCGTACCCGAGGCTGCCGAGCTCACCTTGTCACCGGTCTTGGCCCACAGGTCCAGGCCGGGGTGCTGGTGGGTGGTGCCGTCGTGACCGACGCGAGAGCCGAAGCCCGAGCCGACACCACCGGGCACCGGGCTCGCAAACTGCGGCATGCCTTCGAGCATGGGACCCATCGCCGCTCTCGCGACCTCCTGCGTGGATCCTCCCCCGAGCTGCTTCGAGAACATCTCGCTGATTCCCAGGCCGCCCGCGGAGGCCATCTTGTCGGCGAGGGCCTCGTCCATCATGTCCTTGAACGTGTCGCCGGCGAACCCGCCATCGAGCATACCGGCCGTCTTCGGACGAGCCTCGGCGAGGAGGCGGCGAAGAAAGAACGCCTCGAGCTGCTTCGCGGCAGCCTTGGCTGGATCCGGCTTGGCTGGCTGAGCACCGACCGGATTCGCCGCCTCGGTCTTCACAGGGTCTCCAGATCCGCGCGCAGCGCGCCCGCGGCCTTGAGCGCGCGGAGGATCGAGACCAGATCACGAGGTTTGGCACCGAGCGCGGCGAGGGCAGCGGCGACATCGCCGACGGTCGCGGCCTTGTTGATCACCTTGATCGGCTGGTGCGTCTCCTCGACCTTGAGGTTCGACTTCGGCACCACCTTGGTGTCGCCCCTGCCGAATTCCTGCGGTTGCGAGACTTCCTGGGTCTCGTCGATCTCGATGGTCAGCGAGCCGAACGTGATCGCCGCGGTGCGCAGCGTGACGGCTTCGCCGACGACGATCGTGCCGGTCTTCTCGTCGATGATGACCTTTGCCTTGAGGTCGGGCTCGACCTCGATCGGCTCGAGCTCCGCGATCAACTGCATCGGATCGGTGCCCTTCTTGATCGGCACCACGACCGTGCCTGCGTCGACCACCAACGCCAGGTCTCCCAGCTTCGCGTTGATCGCGTCCTTCATCCGCGTCGCGGTCGTGAAGTCCGCCTGCTTGAGGATCAGGACGATCTGACGTGTCGGCACCGCCGTCGGTGCAGCGAGCTCGACCTGCGCGCCGCGCGGCACCATGCCGGCGAGCGTGTGGTTCTTCTTCGCCGACGAGCCCGACGCGCCTTCCGCGACGAAGCCACCGACGGTGAGGGCGCCTTGTGCGATCGCCCAGGTGCGTTGATCCGCACCCTTGAGCGGCGCCACCAGCAGCGTGCCGCCCGCCAGGCTCTTCGCGTTGCCCATCGACGACACGTGGACGTCGAGGTTCATGCCCGGCTTCGCGAACGGCGGGAGCTCGGCCGTGATCATCACGGCGGCAACGTTCTTCGCCTTGAGGTCCGCCGGATCGATCGTGATGCCCAGGCGTTTGAGCATCTTGGTCAGCGCACCTTTGACGAGCGGCGACCGCGTGTCGTCGCCGGTACCGTCGAGACCGATCACGATGCCGAATCCGGTCAGGTGGTTTTCGCGAACTCCACCGATGGTGGTGAGGTCCTTGATCCGATCCGCGTGCGCCGTCGATGCCACGAGGAGCGTGAATAGGATGACGAGCGTCCGCATCAGAACGGCCACAGCTTTCCGATCACCCGCGACATCCAGCCACGCCGCTGCGTGTCACTGACGTCACCGCGACCCGTGTACTCGATCTCGGCATCCGCGATTCGCGACGACGGCACCGTGTTGTCCTCGGCGATGTCGATCCGGCGAACGATGCCGGAGAGATAGATGTGCTTCTCCTCGGCGCCGATCATCACGACCTTGGTGCCCTCGATGAAGAGGTCCCCACTCGGCAGGATCTGGCGGACGCGCACCGGTAGCGTGGCGATCACGCTGCCTTGCCGCGCCACGGCGCCGTTACCCGTGAACTTCTGATCCGTCGTCGTCGCCAGCAGCTTCGCCGGGTCGACGTTCGGGTACTTCTTCTGGATCGCCGCGACCAGTCCTAGCGCGGCGGGGATGCCGTACGTTGTCTGATCGCTCTTGTTGAGCTTGGTGTCTGCCTGATGCGTCGCGAGATCCTTCTCGTCGATCTTGATCACCAGGATGTCGCCGATCCGGCCCGCGACCGCGTCCTCGTAGAGGCCGCCCGCACCTTCGGCATACAGGCTGCCGTCGGCGGGTTTGCTGCGTTCACCGAAATCGCCGGGATCGAAGCGGCGATGCTTCGGGCGATAGGGTGCGATGTGAGTCGTGCAGCCAACGGCGAGCACGGCGATCAGGGAGACGATCAGGGGGTTGACCAGGGAGTTGATCAGGGAGTGAGGTGCCAAAAATTTCATCAGTTCTCTCCGACGAAGAGAGTCTGAGCACGCAGCGTGCCGCGAACGACAACGCGAGTCTGCGCGAGGCGTGCGCTGGTGGATTCACCATTGCGTGCCGCTGCTTCGAGGACGCCGACGCCGCGGACGATCACCCGGCCCTTGCGCATCTCGATCGAGATCTGGGTGCCGCGCGCCAGCGGAGCCGACAGCATCACGGCGGACTTCGCGATCACATCTCCTACTGCAAGGTTGCGCGTGGCGGTCGAACCGATGATCGTGGATGGCAGCGCAGCGTTGATGATCGCACGCCGCTCCAGGGTGACGTCGTCGGCCGTGATCTCCGCACCCGCGCGAACCGCGCGAACGACGACCATGACCTCGAGACGCTTGGAGACCGAAAACGGTACGTAGACGCTCGAGCGCCCACGCACGAGGACCTTCGCACTCGAGCGACCGGTGCCGAGCGCACGCGGCATCTCGATGGTGACGCGATCCGGCTCGGTCGCGAGACTCGCGAGGCTCGCCGGCAAGAACACGTCGACGACGCCGAGGTCATCCGGCAGCGCTGCGCTGATCCGATCGCGAACGATCGTATCGACGGCCACGGGTGCCGCAGCAGCCGTGCCGGCGAGCAGCACGAGCGCGAGGAGAGCCTTCATCGGAGCTGGACCGTCTGACCCAGCATCTCGTCGGCGGCCTTGATCACGCGCGAGTTGATCTCGTACGCGCGCTGGCCGGAGATCAGATCGATCATCTCCTCGACGACGTTGACGTTCGAGACTTCGAGCATGCCCTGGCGGAGCCCGCCGGAGCCGCCTTCGCCCGGTGCTCCGAGCACCGCGGTACCCGATGCCGACGTCTCCTTGAACAGCGTGCCGCCCTCGGCGACAAGGCCGCCGGGGTTCGCGAACATCGCGAGCTGGATCTTGCCGAGCTCGGTGGGTTGCGTGTCACCGGGGACGCGCGCCGACACCGTCCCGTCGGCTGCGATCGTCACCGACTGCGCATCGGGCGGGATCGTGATCTCGCCGGCGATCGAGTAACCGTCGCTGTTGACCAGCCGGCCCTCCGCGCTCATGTGCAGTGCGCCGTTGCGCGTATACGCGGTGCCACCAGAGGGGAGCGTGACGGGGAGAAAGCCGTGGCCTTCGATCGCGACATCGAGCTGGTTGCCGGTCTGGCGAAGCTCGCCTTGAGAATGCGAGCGCGCGGTCGAGACGAGACGTGTCCCGAGGCCGATCTCGGTTCCCGTGGGTGCCGCGGTGCCTGCGCCAGTCGGCGAGCCACCCGGGCGGATCTGCTGGTACATCAGGTCCGCGAACTCGGCGCGGCCCTTCTTGAAACCGTTGGTGCTGACGTTCGCGATGTTGTTCGCGGTGACGTCGAGCTTCGTCTGCTGTGCTTCCATTCCGGACGCTGCGGTTGCGAGTGAGCGAAACATGGTGCTCCTTGCCTTTCGTTACTTGGGTCCGCCGAGCTCGCGCGCCGCGCGACTCTCGACATCGTGGTAGCCCTGGATCACGCGCATCAGCGATTCGTAGGTGCGCGATACTTTGACGAGGTCGACGACGCCCCTGACGACGTTGACGTTGGAGACCTCGAGCATTCCCTGACGAACCTTGGGCGGCTCACCGGCTTGTTGCGCACCGCGCGCCAGATACAGCGAACCACCCTGGCGCTCGAGCTGCGACTGCTTGAACTTGACCAGCTCGAGTTTGCCCACGCCCACCTCGTCAGCACTGATCGTGCCATCGGCGGAGATCTGGACGTTCTTCGCGTCGGGCGGCAGCTGGATCGTGGTCCCACCTGCACCGCGGACCGCGTGGCCGTCGGCGGTCACCAGCTTGTTTTCCTCGTCGATTCGAAAGTTTCCAGCGCGCGTGTAGCGCGGACCGTTCGGCGTATTCACCGCGAACATGCCATCGCCTTCGAGGGCGACGTCGAGTGGGTTCTCCGTCGACGACAGCGCTCCCGGCTGCGAGTCGATGCTGGTCGCGCCATTGTTGACGCTGGCGACATCGGCAGACCGGGCGGCCGTCAGCGCTTCCTTGAACGTCACGCGGTCGGCGCGGAACCCGGTGGTTGCCGCGTTCGCGATGTTGTTCGCCGTGGCATCGAGGGCGTTCGACTGTGCGATCGCCCCGGCCGTCGCGACGTAGATGCCGGAGCTCACGACTCTTCCTCGACGGGTTTGCCTTCGATCGCCACTTTCAGACAAGCGATCGCGCGGCCGTGCAACTGGCAGACGCGCGAGGTGGTCACGCCGAGCACCTGGCCGATCTCGCTGTAGGTCAGCTCCTCGTTGTAATAGAGGCTGAGCACCAGCAGGTCGCGCTGGTCGAGCGTGGGCAGCGCGGCGCGGACGCGCGCCATCGCCTGACGCTTCGCCGCGTCCTGTTCGGGCGAGCCGTCTTCCGACGCCAGCGAGGACTCTTCGGTGTTGTCGAGCGCGCCGACGGTGACATGCACGAGGCCTTCGAGGTCGGTGCGATACTCTTCGACGGAGACGCCGAGCTGCTCCGCGACCAGCTCGTCGGTGACCGTGGCGTGGAGCCGCTCGAGCTCGCGGATGATGTTGCCGATCTTGCGAGCCATCGCGCGAGCGCGGCGCGGCATGATGTCGCCGCGGCGAAGCTCGTCGAGGACGGCACCCCGGATCCGCTTCTCGGCGAACGCGAGGAAGGGCTCGTTGCGGCTCGAGTCGTAGCGGTTGGCCGCTTCGGTGAGTCCGAGGAGCGCGGCGCCCATCAGATCGTCGCGCGCGATCCAGTCGGGGCAGCGACGCGCGACGCGCATCGAGATGCGGCGAGCGACTTCAACATGCTCCGAGATCAAACGGTCGCGCTCGGCCGACGGGCGGCTGAGCTGGGCGGCATACGCTTTCATCGAACATCTCCTTGAGCAGTCGCAGGAACATCTCTCCACCAGGTGCTGCGCGCCGGCGGCGGCAGGGCGGCGAGGGAACGGACGAGTGCGCGAATCGCACGCGCAGCCGGCGAATCGGGTGCATGGACCATCAGCGGCACGCCGATCGATGCCGCCTCGGTCACCATCGCATCGGCGGGCACGGGAGGCAGGCAGGTGAGCTCGAGCGTGAGGAAGCGATCGACGATCGAGCGCAGACGATTGAAGACTTCGTCGGCTTGCGCGCGATTCGCGATCCGGTTGGGGACGACGAACGCGTGCTTCACGCCTTGCTCGATCGAGAGCACTTTGAGGGAGGCGTACGCGTCGGCCATGGAGAGGGGTTCTGGATTGACGACCACGATGGTGTCGGTGGTCGCGCCAGCGAATTTGGTCTGTGCACGCCCGATGCCGGCGGCGACATCGACGACGAGCGTGTCGAAGTTTTCGGCTAGGCCCGCGACCATCTTGAGGATTTGGTCGAGTGCAGTGCCACCGAGGGTGCTCAGCACGTAGCTGCCATTCAGCGCTGGAAGCAGCTCGATGCCGTGTGCTTTGACGATGATGTCTTCGATGGCAGTCCCACCGAGGGCATCGAGCATGCTGCGCTGGGGTGCGACGCCGAGCATGAGGTTGAGGTCCGCCATGCCGAGATCGGTGTCGAGGACGAGCGTGCGATGGTTCGCCTGCGCGTACGCGAGTGCGAGGTTGAGCGCGATGGTGCTCTTGCCGACGCCGCCCTTGCCGCCGGCGACAGCGAACGCGCGACGCTGGATGACGCGCGGGATCTTCGTCGAGGAATCCTTGGAATGACCGCCGCCGCCGCGGATCACCCGAAGGGTTGCTGCCTGATCGGACATGACTTACGCGGCCTTCGCGACGCTGTTGGAAGCGAGCTCGAAGAGGCGCGCACGGGTCGGCTCTTCCAGGTCTTCGGGAACGGCCTGACCCGTGGTGACCCACGTGATCGGCAGCTGGGTGCGCGCGGGTGCGCGAGTCAACTCGGGGGCGCTGTCGACCTCGTCGAGCTTGGTGAACAACAAGCGCGACGGGTTGAGCGATTCGTAGTGAGCGACGAGCTTGTCGATCTGCTGCGCCGTGCTCGTCGCAGGAATCACCAGGTGGACCTCGACGGGCGGCACCATCTGGAGTGCTTCGGCAAGCTCGACGATCGGGGCGGCCTCGCGCGGCGAGCGGCCGGCGGTGTCGATCAGGATGAGGTCGTACGCGTTGTCGATCGCGTCGACGAGCTGGTCGACATGCTCGACCACCTCCAAGGGAACACCGATCAGCTCCGCAAACGTGCGGATCTGATCGACGCCACCGACGCGGAAGTTGTCGAGCGTCACCAGCTTGACGCGCTTGCCCTCGACGAGCGCGGCGTTGGCGGCGAGCTTCGCGATGGTGGTGGTCTTGCCGGCGCCGGTCGGGCCTACCAGCATGATGGCGCGCGCGACGCTGCGTGCCGTCAGCCGACCGTCGTTCAGCGTCGACGCAGGACGGTCCTCGTAGGCACGCTCGTTACGAAGCGGACGCTCGATGGTGCGCTCGATCCGTTCGCTGCGTTCGGTACGCTCGGCGACCCGGGGACGGAGCTCCTCGACGAGCTTGCGCAGCTCGGCGACTTCATTCTTGAGCTCGGTGGAGGACCGCGAGTCACTCGAGGTGCGAACCAGGGCGCGGAGAGAGCGGAGCTCGCTGCGGAGCGGAGCGATCGACTTCTCCACCTCCTGCTCGGTCTGCCGCGGCGCCTGCATGGGCGGCTGGACAGCCTGCGAGGGTTTCGGGGCGGCGAAGGCCGGAGTGTCGTCGTCGTCGATCGCCGCCGAGATCTCGGTCGCGGTTCCGAGGAGACCCTTGCGAACCTGACGCGTCGCGATGATCACCGCTTGGTCGCCGAGCTCCGCCTTCACCTTCGCGATCGCGTCGCGCATCGTGGCGCCTTCGAACTTCAGGATCTTCATGCCGCGGCCTCCTGCGCAGAGATCACTCCGCGCGTCACGAACGGAACGCTGGGATCGATCTCGCGGAAGGACATCACCGCGAGACCGGGAACATGACGGGCGGCGATGCCAGCAACGGCGCGCCGGAGGTCAGGAGCCACCACCAACAGAGGCGGCTCGTCGCGCATCGCGAGGTCGCGGGCCTTCGCCGCGATGTCCTCGGTCAGCTTCGTCAACGCGCGTGCACTGCGGCCGGTTCCATCGCGGAACAGGGCCTCCGCGCGCGGGTCGAGCACCAGCGGGCGGAGCGAACCGTCGCTCGCGAGCTGCGCACGAGTCAGCCGCCGCGCGAGGCGCTGGCGAACGTACTCGGTGAGCTCGTCGGGGTTCTTCGAGAGGTGAGCGTTGTCGGCGAGCGCCTCGAGGATCGAGCGCAGGTCGCGGATCGAGACGCCTTCCTTGAGGAGATTGCGGAGCACTTGCATCACACCGCCCATCGACATCAGGTGAGGAATCAGCTCCTCGATGACCTTGCCGCTGTGCTTGCCTGCGATGTCGAGCAACTCCTGGGCCTCGCGGCGACCGAGCAGTTCCTGTGCGTTGCGACGCAACAGATCCGCGAGGTGCGTTGCAATGACGGCGGGAGCGTCAACCACGGTGCAGCCCGCCGCCTCGGCGCGAGCGCGGTCGCTCTGGAGCAGCCACTTCGCGGGCAGGCCGAACGTGGGCTCGGTCGTCGGTTCGCCGGGGAGGTGTGACAACGCGCTACCCGTCGGGTCGATGGCGAGGACGCGGTGGACGTGGACCTCGGCTTCCGCGAGCGTGACGCCGCTCAGGAGCACGCGGTACGCACCAGGACGCATCCGCAGGTCGTCGCGGATGTGCAAGGGCGGGACGATGACGCCGAGCTCTAGCGCGAGCTGCTTGCGCAGCGAAGCGATGCGGGTGAGCAGCTCGCCACCGCGCGCGGCGTCGACGGTGCCGAGTAGGTCAAGACCTACCTCGAGGGTGAGCAGCTCGACGGGCAGGGCGGCTTCGATCTCGCCGCGTTGAGCGCGCTCGTCGGCAGGACGCGTGACGTCGCCGACCTTGACGCCTGGAGCAGGCGCTTCGCCCTCGGCCGGCTGCGTGCCCTCTTTCACCTTGCTGCCGGCGAGCGCGACGATCAGACCGAGCCCGATGAACAGGATGTGCGGCATGCCCGGGAGCAACCCGATGATGATGAGCAGCGCCGACGTCACCATCAGCGGCTTCCTGCGCGCGAACAGCTGACCGCCGAGGGCGCGGCCGAGCTCGGCGTCGTCGCTGCGGGTGGTGAGCAGGGCGGCGCCGGTGGACACGAGCAGGGCGGGGATCTGGGCGACGAGACCGTCACCGATCGACAGCACCGTGTAGGTCTCGGCCGCGTGGCCGAGCGACATCTTCTTCTGCGCGACGCCGATGATGATGCCGCCGACGACGTTGATGGCGAGGACGAGCAGACCAGCGACGGCGTCACCGCGAACGAACTTCGATGCGCCGTCCATCGAGCCGTGGAAGTCCGCGTCGCGCTGCACGGCCAGGCGGCGAGCGCGGGCTTCCTTCTCGTTGATCATGCCGGCGCCGAGATCGGCGTCGATCGCCATCTGCTTGCCGGGCATCGAGTCCAAGGTGAAGCGCGCGCTGACTTCGGAGATCCGCTCGGCGCCCTTGGTGATGACGACGAAGTTGACGATCACGAGGATCAAGAACACGACGGCACCGACCACGAAGTTGCCGCTGATCACGAACTCGCCGAACGCAGCGATCACGGCACCGGCGGCGTGCTGGTCGTCACCGGTCAAGATCAGGCGGGTCGAGGCGACGTTGAGCGCGAGGCGAAACAGCGTGACGAACAGGAGCAGCGCGGGGAACGAGCTGAACTCCGACGCCTTCTCGACGTAGAAGGCGACGAGGAAGACGAGCGCCGAGAGAAACAGCGAGCACCCGATCAACAGGTCGAAGATCGTCGGGGGGAGCGGCGCCATCGCGACTGCGAGGATGCCGACGAGACCGACGACCATCATCCAGCTGTTCTTCTTGGCGTTCACGAGGCCCTCGGAGCTTTGAGCTTGTAGACGTAGGCGAGGACCTCAGCGACGGCCTTGAACAAGTTCACCGGAATCGCCTGGCCTTCCTTGCAGTGCTTGTGCAGCGCGCGTGCGAGTGGCGGGCGCGCGAGGATGGGAACGGAGTGCTTGCGAGCCAGCTCGCGGATCTTCTCGGCGCTCTCGTCGACGCCCTTCGCGACGACGACGGGGGCGCGGTCGGCCTTGTCGTCATAGCGGAGCGCCACGGCGTAGTGAGTCGGGTTGACGACGATGACGTCTGCCTTCGCCACGGCCTGCGCCATCCGGCGCTTCGCGAGCTCGCGCATCCGCTGGCGGCGCTTGCCCTTGACCATCGGGTCGCCGTCGCTCTCGCGATGCTCCCGCTTCACTTCCTCGGAAGTCATCATCATCTTGGACTGCAACTTCCGGCGCGACAGGATGTAGTCGACGGCGCCGATCGCGAGCAGCGCGCCGACGACGACCCACAGCACCTTGCGGATCGCGTTCCACGCGAACTCGCCGATGCCGCCGGCCTCCATCACGTCCGTCGAGATCGAGCCCTTGACGGCCATCACGACGATGGAGCCGACGACGATCAGCTTGACCAGCGCGGAGCCCGTACGTCGAGTCATCGCACCGAGCGAGAAGGTCGCGGGCAGGTTCGCGAACGGCGACAGCTTCGAGAAGTCGAAGCTGACCTTCTTGAACGCCGGCGGCCAGCCGAGCTGGACCAGGATCGAGCCGAGCGCCGCGATGCTCGCGCCGATCAACACCGGGATGACCGCCGTGCCGAACGTCGTCGCTGCCTGGCTCGGGAGGCCGACCGGGTCGCGACCGTCGGCGGCCAGCGTCGCGTCGCGGGTGAACGCCATGATCGCGCTGCCCGCGCCGCCCACCGTCATCACCAGCGCGATCACGCCGCCGGCGAACACCGCCGCTGACACCGCATCGCGCGACAGAGCGAGGTCTCCGCGCTTGCGGAAGTCCTTCACCCGCTTGGGTGTCGCCTTGTGTGTGCGTTGCGGATCGGCCACGGTCAGTGGCTCGGTTTGCAACCACTGCGCCGGGCTAAGTGTGCGCTGTGGTTGAGGGTGCGATCGTCAACGAGGGCGCCGTCGGCAGCGTTGACGGATCGTTTAGCGAGATCCGTCGAGATTCGCGCGTAGCGAAATGTACGTCGCTCGCTGCATCTAACCCGAGAGTTCGCCTGTGTCGATCCTTCGACCAGGCGACTGATGGGGAACGGGGTGGCTCGTCCTCGAGCCGGGGACCCCGAAGACAATTGACCGGGTGAGCGCGATAGCGCGAACTCCTACTGGGGCTAGCGTGTCACCAGATTGACGTCGTTGTCTCCGGGGCTTCGGGGCAGGCTCGATCAAACAAGTCCATGCGCCCTCGCCGAACGTCAGTCTGGGGATCGGCTGGGAAGCGCGCAGCACGGTCGAGCTGCAAGCGCTGATCGAGACGCTGCGTTAGGGTTTCGCGTTCGCCGGATCGTTCGGCACGCGCTCGCCGTCGAGGTCGACCTCGAGATACTTGGTGACTGCAGGGTTGAACCCATCGACGAAGTTGCCGGTGTAGAGCCCGGCGAACGTGGCCTCCGCGAGGTTCTGCTCGTTGATCATCCAGGCCGCGAGGCGGATCGTCGTCGGTGAACCGAGTGCGGCTCGCGAGATCGACATCTCGAAGAAGCTCGTACCCTGCGCTGTCACCGGGGAGGTCGAGGTCGCCCAGTTCACCCCGTCGTAGCTCTCCAGCGAGTTCACGGTGCCGTCGGCCTTGTGGCGGAGGTAGTGCTCGGCGCCGAACGGCAGCGCTGCGCTCTGCGTGTTGTATTGCTGACTCGCCGTGGCGCCGCCGGCCACGGTGTCGAGATAGACGAACAGCCACTTGGTACCGGCGCCGCCGACGTTCGGATCGAGGTCCGGACCTGAGTAGCCGATGTAGAGGTTCGTCGCGTCCCAGCTCACCATCGCGGCGAAGCTCGGCGACGACGTGGTGTCGAACCTGTCGACGGCCGCGAAGTCATCGGTGCCGTCGATCGCGATGGTGTGGCGATACGGCTCGGAGCCCGCGTCGCTTTGCGCGTCGCTGCTCGACGAGGAATCGGGATCGAGACCACCGTCGAGTCGTGGACCCAGCGGAGTCGGACCGCATGCCGCGAGCGCGATCAGAAGCAGCGGCTTCATCAGTGCGTCAACCAGTTGCCGATCGCGCTGACGACCTGGCGGCGATCATCCTCGAGCAGCTGCGTGTGATCGAGGTGCGGGAAGTAGTCGACGGTGACGCGATTCTGGAACGCGATGTTCGGGAACATCTTCTGGAGCTGCTCGGGATGGTTGAACGAGCTCTGTTGCCCACCGG
>JBBQJJ010000229.1:0-13950 GCA_038325805.1 Haliangiales bacterium | reverse complement strand
CGCGATCGCGCTTCGTTCGCCGAGCGCTCGACGGAGCAGCCGATGACCGAGCGCGCACCGGTCACCGTGCTCGTCGGCCTCGGTGCGGTGTGGGGATCGGGCGAGCGCCGCTACGCGGACAAGCTCCGCTCGCGGTTCGCGACGCCGATCATCTTCCCCGGCGACGCTCCGTAAGCTCGGTTATCGGGTGCGCGTGGAGGACAAGACGACGGATCTGTTCCTGTTGTTCGCGGTCGCGGTGCCGCTGTACTTCGCGGTCGCGCGGCCCGCGTATCAACGTCGAGCTCGTTAGCCCTTCGAGATCGTGACCTTCATGGTCACCGGCGTGTTCGGGCGATCGCTCGAGGCCGGCGTCGACGCGACCTTCGAGATGACGTCGAGCGGCGAGCACATGCCGAAGATCGAGTGCTTCTTCGCGAGGTCGGGACGCGAGGCGTTGTCCATGATGAAGAACTGGCTGCCGTTGGTACGCGGACCGGAGTTCGCCATCGCGAGCGTGCCCGGGCCCATGTCCATCGACGGTGACAGCTCGTCCTCGAACTTGTAGCCGGGTCCGCCGGTGCCGGAGCTCAGCGGATCGCCGCCCTGGATCATGAAGCCGGGGATCACGCGGTGGAAGATCAGCCCGTCGAAGAACTTCACGCCCTTCTCGGTGTTGCCGGTCTTCGGGTTCGCCCACGGCTTCTTGCCCGTCGCGAGCCCGATGAAGTTCGCGACGGTGGTAGGTGCGCGATCCGCGAACAGCTCGCACGTGATGTTACCCAGCGGCGTCTCGAACGTGGCGAGCAGCTTCTGGCCGGTGCCCGGGAGGTCCTTGGTGTACGCGGCGAGATCGTCGGAGACCGGCTCGCCGATGTCCCCGGTCTGCACGGTGGACTGCTGCTTGCGGCCCGCCGGCGACGGATCCCCCGAGGGCTCCTTCGCCCCGCCGGTCTTCGTGTCGGAACCCTTCTTGTGCTCGCAACCAGCAGCGACGAGCGCGATCAAAAGCCATGTCCTACGCATCGCGCAGAACATGGCCAATTTTCGCGATCAGCGCAACGGCAGGGCCCGGGACATAGTCCCGGCTGCGGTCCGCGGCGGCAGCTTGCCCCGACGGAGCGGGAGGCGCTGAACCGGGTGCGTGATCGGCGGCCGCGGCTTCGCACGGCCCTCGGCCAGCGTCGCCTTGCCACCACCGCAGGTCACCACGCGTCCCGTGACGCCGATCCCGGTGGCCGCGAGGTCCGCGCACACCGTGTCGTAGCTCGCGTTGTCGGGCGTCAGCAGCGGCCGGTCGCCACCGCGACCCGCGATACCTTGGAGCAAGAACTGCGGCGAGCCGACGATCGCGCCGCACACCTCGCGCAGCTGCGACGCGGTGACGCTGCTCGCCGGATCCTCGAGAGCTCCGACCACGGACGAGATCGCCGCGGCCTCTTCACCCTCTTCGATCACGGGCTCGCCGATCAGCCGGTCCTTGAGTGCCGAGACCACGTCGCGCGCGGTCGCCGACGAGCCAGCGCCCGCCGTCGCGAGCCGATCGATGAAGTCCGCGGACACCCAGGTCGGGCGACCACACACGCCGTTGCGATCCTCCCACGACAGGCGCGCCTGAAAATCGAGGCCGCGGAAGCCGCGCTCGCTGTTGCGCAGGAAGATGCCGATGCCGCGGAGGAACGGCAGCTCGTCGGCGGGGAGCACGCCACCGTTCTGGCACGCGGCCTGGAACGTGGTGCAGCACTGGTTGAACCCGCAGGCCTGGCCGAGCTCCTCGCAGGTGCCATCCTCGCAGCCGGGCTCACCGTAATCGGGGAACCGCGTTGCCTCGGGCGGCGCCGTCCACTCGAGGGCAGCGGCGGTGGCGTGGATCAGCGTGCGGCCGTCGAGGGCGGTGACCGCATCGCCCGGGCCGTTGCCGCGGCGTTCCTCGTCGGCGTCGGCGGTGGTCCAGGGATCGAACACCGACGGATACGTGTACGGGTTCGGGCCGCACGCCGCTTCGGGTGCGAGCCGGTTGAAGTAGTCGCTGGACACGATCGCGACCAGCAGCGTCTTGAGCGAGAAGCCCGACGTGACGAACGTGCCGGCCAGCGAGTTGAGGAGCTCGCTCGACGCCTGGTTGCGCGCGAAGTAGTTCGCGATCGTCAGGCGCGTGCCGGTGACCTGGGTCCACACGTCCTCGGTGATCTTGAGCGTGACGAGCCACGCGAGCGCGGCGTCGGGATCCGTCAGATCGCCAGTCGGCGGACCGCTCGCCTCGAGCGCCGCGAAGCCCTTCGCGAGCGCTTGCTCGAGCCCGAACACCGTGGTGCGCTTGCCGGTCAGGCTCGCGAGCTTACCGTCGACGTTCGCGAGGTCGTCGGTGACCTGCGAGGGCGTGCGGAAGCGGCCGCAGTCCGGCTCCCAGCCCCACGGGAGCTCGTTGCCGTCGTCGACGAACGAGTCGACGCGGAACGCCGCATGCGCGCGATCGTTCGGCACGCCGTTCGGTTGCCCGTAAACGGCGCGCTCCGGGTTACCCGGCACCGGCCAGTGGCGATCCGCGGCCGGATCATCGCTGTCGGTGACCGACGCTTCGCTGTTGTGGCAGCCCAGGCAGACGGTGTCGCGATGGATGTAGCTGGCGTCGAACGTCGAACCGAAATCCTCGCGACGCGCGAGCTCGGCATCGACGGCGCCGACGTTGGCCGCGGGGATCGGGTGGCTGACCAGCGAGAACAGCTGCCCGCGATACATCGGCGTCAGATCGTCGAGCACCAGCGAGCTGCGCGCGAGATCGAGCATCGTGAAGCGTTGGCCATCCGCGCTCCCGGTGGCGGGTTGGTCGCGGACAGAGGCCGCGAGTGATGCGGACACGGTCGACCGTGTGCCGCGATCCCAGCAGCTGGCTTCGGTCTGCGTGTCGAGACGCTGGACGTGCAGCGCATCCATGAAGACGTCGACCCAGTGCTCGACGAACTCCGAGCGACTCATGATCGCGCGCGCGGTGACGTCCACCGGATCGTCGCCACGCTCGGCCGCTGCGGTGTAGAGATCGACGTAGACGTCGACCTCGGCCTGGCTCTTCGGCCGTCGACCGTCGAGGGCGAGGAACGCCTGGCGCACGAAGCTCTGGGCATCGCCATCGCACTCGTCGAACGTGGAGTTCGGGCCCGGGCCGTCGTCGTCCCCGGAGTCGTCATCGCCGCATCCAACTGCGAACACGGCGAGGATCAGCGCGAGGCACTTCATGGTTAGCCCGTTCGTCACGCGGACCTCCCGAGGAACTTCGACATCGCTTGTTGCGCGGCGTCGAGCTCGGTCGTGGCGTTCGGTGAGTCGGCGACGTTGAAGCCTTCCGCCGCGAACGGCCAGATGCCCATCGCGAGCAGCGCGGCCATGCGATTCTCCGCCGGCGAGGCGAACGAGCTGGCCGTGCCGTCGCGATCGATCGCGCCCGACACGCCCTTCTCCGCCGCGGTGATCGGACCACCGAGGAACGCGGTGACGTAGCCACGCGGATGGTGGTTGCGACCGGTGTTGTCCTGCCGGCCCGGCGTGCGGCCAAACTCGGTGTTGAGGATGATCAGCGTGTCGTCGAGGTTCAGCTTCCGCGGGTTGGTCTCGCCGGGCTTGTTGATGATCCCGAACAACGCGTCGAGCAGGTTGTCGAAGTTCATCGCCTGGTCCTGCGCGTTGCCGGTGTGCGTGTCGTAGCCGCCACCGCCCGAGGCGCGCTCGAGGCCGACGTCGGAGACGCAGACATACGAGGCCGGCTCTGAAGGATGCGTCAGGAGTCCCGCCGCGGCCTGCAAGCCGATGTGCGGGATCGACGTCCGGACCGGCGAACCACACGTCTGGTTCGTGCGCGTCGTGAACAGGTCATCGGTGAGCACCGCGCGGATCGCGTCGGACTTGGTCGCCGTGGTGTGCGCGATGATCAGATCGTCGGTGCGCGCGCTGCGAACGCGGCCGCGATCAGGGAAGGTGAGGCGCGTGTTGTACTGGTTGATGTACGTACCGACCAGCGCGTCGTGCTCGGCGCGACCACCGCCGACGGTGTTCCGTTGGAGGAGGGTGGTGATGCTCGCGTTCGAGTTGGTCTTGAGCAGCAGAGGTCGAGCTGCCCCGGGATGGCTACCCGCGGCCGCGGCCGCGGCGACGTTATCGCTGGTGATGTCGTTCGACGAGAACACGTACGAGTGTGGCGACGCGCGCTCGGGTGTCAGGCCACCGTCGAGCCGGGCGCGTTGGATGTGGGCGCCGAGCCCCGCGGCGTTGGGCTGACCGACCGGGCGACCGGTGAGTGCCTGCGGCACCGCGGCTTCGTGCGGCTCGAGGTTGTGGCGCTGGACGACGACGCGCATCCGCGCCGACAGATCCGTGCGCGTATCGAGCGCCGAGGCGAACGGGCCGATCTCGACCTGTGCTCCATTCGCGTCGGTCGCGAACGGTCGCTCGGCTTCGGTGCCGCCGCACGTTGCCACGATCTGCGCGTTCGAATTCGCGAACGCGTAGTACTGCGTGTTCGGGAACTGCGGATCCGTCGGCTTGCCGTAGTCGCGAACGTAGTAGAGCGTCTCCCACGCGGACAGCCCGCCGTAGAGAAACACCTCGAGGACGCGTTTCGCACGCTGGTTCGGTGCGAGCTGGACGGACTCGGTGCCGCCGGGGAATGTTCCGAACGTCGCTGCGCGCGACGTCCGGACCCACGGGCCGACCAGAGCCGCCGCGCTCGCCCCACCAGCTAGCGTCAAGAATGTCCGCCGCTTCATGCCGGGTACGGTGCCCCATTCGGATCGCCCTGCCGACTCACCCGCCCTCAATCCAACTAGCCACTAGAGGCGCTTGGATCGCAGCAGTGTTGCGCATGTCAGTGCGCGGGGCTGGCGAACGGGCTCTCGTCATGGTCGTGTAGCAAGCCATGAGATTCGTGGTGGTTGCTGTGGTCATGACGTTCAGCGTCAACGCCTGGGCGCAGCGCTGGCAGGACGCCACGCAGAGCTGCATTGGCGACACGCTCGGCTGGACCAACAAAGTCGAGGTCGCCGACGTCGACGGTGATGGCCTCGTCGATATCCTGATGGCGAACGGCGGCGACTACTCGACGCCGGGATCGCTGGAGTCGCCGCGGATCTGGAAGAACCTCGGCAACTGGAGCGCCGTGGGTCCGCACTGCCAGGAGATCACGACCGAGGTGGTCGGGGTGTTCACCGGGTTGTCGCGCGTGATCAAGGCCGCGGACATCGATGGCGATGGCGATCTCGACATCGTTACTGGCGGCGGTCATGGGACGCAGCTCAAGCTGTTCAAGCGCGGCAGCAATGCGTGGACCGATGCGAGCGCGCAGTTGCCGCAGCAGCTGACCAGCGTCGGCGATCTCGAGTTCGGTGACGTCGACGGCGACGGCGATCTCGACATCCTGCTCGGCGAGTGGGGTCCGGGCAACGCGCTCGGCAATGCCGGTGGTCGCACACGGCTCTATCTCAACGACGGCGCGGGCACCTTCACCGAAGCAACCGCGACGCACATGCCGGACATCCTGGTCGGCATGACGTGGGACGTCGAGCTGGTCGATGTCGACAACGACTGGGACCTCGACGCGCTGGTGTCCTGCAAGGTCTGCGACAAGAACCTCCTGTTCCGCAACGACGGCACCGGTCACTTCACGGACGATCCTGCCGCGTTGCCTGCGGCGGTCGGCGGGACGCAGAACAACTACGAGTTCGAGGCGATGGACATCGACGGCGATGGCGATCTCGACCTCGCGACGATCAACGACGGCGGCAACCTCACCGAGACGCTGCTGCTCAACGACGGCGCGGGAACCTTCACCAACGTCAGCGCGCGGATCGACGATGCCGCCGAGGGTGCCGACGACAACGTGGTGGTGTGGCTCGATGTCGACTCCGATGGCGATGCGGACCTGTTCATCGGATCGCTCGGCAGGGACCGGCTGTACCTCAACGATGGCGCCGGCAACTTCACGCGCACCCCGGTCAACAGCGTGACGCCGAACGACACGCCCTCGACGCTCGGGGTCGCGGCCGTCGATCTCGATGGCGACAAGCGGCTCGACCTCGTGCAGGGTCAGGGCGAAGGCGCGGAGGACGACAAGATCGAGCTCGCGACTGCGATGGTCGCGGTCGACACCTCGGCGCCAGTCGTGCGGTTCGAGGTGGTCGGCGGCAAGGTGTTCGCGCGCATCCACGATCACCAGAGCCCGTCGCGCCTGCACGACTGGAAGCGCGTATTCGCGAAGACCGCGACCGGCGAGGTCGAGCTCGCGTGGTACGGCGAGTATCTGTGGTCCGCGACCGCCGCGGGCGTGACGGAGGTGTGCGCGATCGACGCCGCGAATAACCAGGGCTGCGCCGACATGCCGACGCCTGGCACCGACGGTGCGCCGAGTGGTGACGCCGGCGAACCACCGACGACGCAGCCCGGCGGTTGCTGCGATAGCGGCGCGCACCCGTCGAGCCTGCTGCTCGCGCTCGGCTTCGCTGGCTTGCTGCTCCGTCGCAGGCGCCGCTAACCGACCGCATCCCCAATAGTGTGGGATAGATACGTCGAATTCATACCGTTCATGGCTGGCGTGAATCGTCGATTCACCCAGGCGTGCTTCGAACCCTGCTGGTTGCTGCGGCTGTCCTCGCTCCCTCCGCGGCCCACGCTGATCGCACCCTGGGCGTCACCGTCGATGCAGGTGTTCCCGACGGCGCCGCGGCGTCGATCGTCTACCGCCCGATCTCGCAGTTCCGGTTCCATGCCGGCGCCACGCACAACATGATCACCACCGGCGTTCGTGCCGGCGTCTCGATCGTCCCGCTGCGCAGCTGGTTCTCGCCGACGCTCAACGTCGACGCGGGCAGCTATGCGGAAGGTGACGCGAACCCGCTGGTCCAGATGGTGAGCGGTAACTCCGAGCTCCACAACGACCAGCTCGAGCGCGTCGGCTATCGCTACGCGAACGCGCACCTCGGCCTCGAGTTTGGTCGCCAGCGCGCCACGTTCTACCTCCACGCCGGCGGCAGCTACATCGCCGGCAAGATCCGCAACCTGAACGCAGCCAGCGATGGAAGCAGCTCGACGACGGTGTCGTTCACGACCGACCCCGACGTTCGGCTGCTCACCGTGTCCGCGAAGCTCGGCTTGATCATCTACTTCCTGTGAGGCCTCCGATGAGATTGTTCGTCCACTCGCTTCTCCTCGCCACGCTCCTCCCCCTCGCCGGCTGCCCGCTCCTCGCGGTCGAAGCCGAGGTCGGCGAAGTCTGCGTCACCTACAAGGACATCGAGATCGAAGGCGTCCCGACCGGTGACCGCGTCCAGACCACCTTCAGCACCGACGATCTCGGTCAGCTGAAGGAGCTCGCGGATCAGGATGCCGAGCTCGCGTTCACGCGTGTGGTCGTCCGTGCCCACGGCTCGGGCGTTCCCAGCGTCTCCTCCGCTCACGTCACTGTCGCCAGCGGCGATCCCGAATCAACACTACCGACGATGCCGATCGTCGAGTGCGACGGCGACTGCGTCTCCGACGGCTTCACGATCGAGATCCCGGCCGGAATCCAGCAGAGTGCGCTCGAGTACGTCCAGACCGGCTCGCTCGTCGTCGATCTGGACCTTCGCGGTCAGTTGCCGATCGAGGCGTGGACCGCCGATGTCGACGTCTGCATGACGGGCACGTTCCGCTACGTCCTCGACCCGTCAGAGTGATCAGCGACAGGCCTGGACTTCGCGCGGGCACTGCTGCGCGGCACAGTCCACCGTCGTGCAGCCCCGGGCAAACGCACGCAGGAAGCACGCGTTGAAGCGACCGAGCGCGAGGGCGTGCTGCGGCGCGAGCTGTCGATCGCAGGTGCAGTTGCAGCGAACGTCGCCGACCGCGCACTGTCCCTGGCATGCGGCGACCTGGCCGCAGGTGTCGCTGCCCGCGGGGCCGCCGCCGCAGATCTTCGCGAAGCCGCAGATCGCACCATCGTTGCAGTTGCGCTCCGAGCGATCGAAGCACTCGATGAAGTCTGTCGCGCGGTTCTCGCAGTCCTGCTGACAGCTGGGCAGCTGGGTGCCGCAACGCTTCGCGAGTCGCTCGCAGCGTTGCCCGCAGGTCAGCGGTGCTTCAACGATCGTCGCATCGGGCTGAGTGGGCTGAGTGGGCTGAGTGATCGTGGTGAGCGCATCGCGCGGGGGTGTGCCGGCGTCGCGGACCTTCTTGGGTCCGGCGTCAGGCAACGGCAGGAGCATCACGTCGGGCACGGCGGCATCCTTCGGTGGATCTGCCGTCGGGACACGCACGGGCTCGCGCGGTGGCTCACTCGTGCGCGCATCGCCCGCCGTTGCGACCTGCCCGGGTTGCTTGCCGCCCATCGCGATCACGACGACGACCGCGACGATCGCGACGATCGCGAACGCAGCGAGGATCAGCGGCACCTTCGACGAGGACGGCGTGATCTCGGTCGTCACCGGCGAGATCGGCGCCGGCGGTGCGACGACCATCGGCGCTTGCGGTGCGACTGCCACCGGCGCGTGCGACGCCACCGTGCTGCCGGCATGCGGGGCCACCGTCGCCACCTGCCCCGCATTGAGCACTGGACTCGGCGCGGTTCCCCACGTCAGCGGCGCGATCGCTTGCGCCATCTCCACCGCCGCACCAAATCGCCGGCGGGGATCGACCGCGAGCGCACGGGTGAAGAACCGCTCGAGCTCTGGCGACACACTCGGCATCACCTGCCGGATCGGGATCACCGCGCCGCTCGCCACCGCCACCATCAGCTCGCTGATGGTCGTGCCAGCCAGTGGCAGCCGCCCCGTGATCATCTCGAACAGCATCACGCCAGCAGCCCACAGGTCCGCGCGCGAATCGACGTTGCTCGCGTCGGCGAGCTGCTCCGGCGCCATGTACGCCGGCGTGCCGAGGAGCGCACCCGCGGCGGTCCGGCGGCGAGCATCGTCGAGGACCTTCGCGATGCCGAAGTCGAGCAGCTTGACGTCGCCGCCCGGCGCGCACAGAAACACGTTGTCGGGCTTCAGATCGCGATGCACGAACCCGCGCGCGTGCGCCTGACCGAGCGCGGCGAGCAACTCGGCGAGCACGCGCTTGATCTGATCCGGCGACAGATCTCGCGCGGTCACCGCTGCGCGTAGCGAGCGCCCGACGAGCAGCTCCATCGCCATGTACAGCGTGCCCTCGGAGGTCCGCCCGGCGTCGGTGACCCTGACGACCGCGGGATGGTCGATCGCGTTCGGGGCCTGTGCCTCGGCGAGGAAGCGGGACTGGACGTCGGGATCGACCTGGAATTGCGGATGCAGGATCTTGAGGGCTACCGCCACGCCGGTGAACTGGTGCTGCGCGCGCAACACCGTCCCCATCCCGCCGACGCCGAGCACCGACAGGATGCGATAGCGCCCGTCGATGTCACGACCCACCCACTGCGCGGGATCCACGATCGCAGCTTAACGGAACAAGCGGCCGCGGAGATCCGGGGACGGCTGCGCGATCACCTCGAGCCCTACGAGCCGATCACTGGCACCGAGCTGCGCCGCTGCCGTCGCGGCCAGTGCCGCCGCCTCGATCGAAGACAGCGACCCGGTCAGCGTGAAGAAGGCCTTGCCCGCGAGATCGACCGCGAAGCGCACGTCGCGCACGATGACATCGGCGACCTTGCACGCGGCGTCGGCGGCGGCGATCGCCGCGCACACAGTGCTCGTCTCGATGATCGCCACTGCCTCGGCGTCCGGATCGAGGGTCCAATCCGGGGCGATCACCGGTGCGCCGAGCATCGGCCACACCTGATGATCGGCCATCGCGAGCTCGACGCTATCGAGCAAGGTTTTCCCGGCGGCGAGCTTGCCAGCCAGCATCGCTTCTTCGACCTCGGCGACGCCGCCCTCGAGCATGATCAGGTGCTTCCCGCCCGACACCGCCCGCGACGACAGCAGCACCGCCGGCGCACGCTTGAGCGCCGCATCCGCGACCACGATGCCGCGCGCGATCGTCCCGATCTCGAGGACGCCGAGCGCGGGCCCCCTCATCATCGTACTCAGACGAACCTGAACGCTTCCTTCAACGTACAGCGGCGCTCGCGCGTGAAGTGGACGGCGGTGGTCAGACCCTCGCCCGTCGGCGACGCGATCGTGAACGACGTGTAGCCCTCGCCACCGAGCGCGAGGCCGGCATACGACGCCTCGTTCTTGACGAAGATGCTGCAGTTACAGACCCGCGCCATGCTCGCCATGTTGTCGATGTTGAGCGAGTGCATCGTGGCGGTGTGGTGGAAGCCGTGCTCGCAGCGCAGCGCCGACGCGATGGCTTCGATCGCATCCCGCACGCGGAACAGCGGGATCACTGGCATCAACAGCTCGTGCTGGACGAACGGGTGCTGCTCGTCGTCGACCGGGCACAACAGCATGCGCAGGTCGTGACCGTGGCTGCCGATGCCCGCCAGCTTCGCGATCACGCCGGCGTCCTTACCGACGCAGTCCTTGTTCACGTGATCGCCCTCGAGCACGACCTTCTCGAGAGCCTTGATCTCGTGCGGACTGCAGATCTTCACCGGCAGCTTGCCGAACTCGGCGAGCAGGCCGCTGGCGATCGAATCGACCGCGATGATCTCTTTTTCAGCGATGCAGACGATGTTGTTGTCGAGCGTGGCGCCGCGCATGATCGCGTCGGCGGCCTTCGCGAGGTTCGCCGTCTCGTCGACGACGGCCGGCGGATTGCCCGGACCGGCACCGATCGCCTTCTTACCCGAGTTCATCGCGGCCTTGACGACGGCCGGACCGCCGGTGACGACGATCAACCGCACCAACGGGTGCTTCATCAGCGTGTTCGCCGATTCGATGGTGGGCCGCTCGACGGACACGATCACGTCGCGCGGACCACCGGCGCTCTGGATCGCCTCGTTGAGCAAATGGACGCACCAGTTGCACGTCTGCGCCGCCGACGGGTGGACGTTGAACACCACCGAGTTCCCCGCCGCGACCATGCCGATCGCGTTGCACAGGATGGTCTCGGTCGGGTTCGTCGTCGGGGTGATCGCGAGGATCACGCCGTACGGCGCGCGCTCGGTGAGCATCAGGCCGTGGTCGCCGGTGTACGCGACGGTCTGGAGGATCTCCGGACCGGGCGTCTTCTCGGCGACCAGCCGGTTCTTCGACAGCTTGTCCTCGTAGCGACCGAGGCCGGTCTCCTCGACGGCGTACTGCGACAGCTTCTCGATGTTCGAGAGCACCGCCTTGCGCATCGCCGCGACCATCTTGACCTTGGTCGAGACCGGCGTCTTCTCGTTCTGCTCGAACGCCTTGCGCGCTGCCTTCGCTGCGGCGTCGGCGTCACCGTAGACACCGTTGGTGCCGCGCGGGATGTTCGCCTTCGGTTTGTCAGGTGCCGAGTGGGTGGCTGCCGGAGCGGGCGTGATGCCGCGCTGGCCATCTCTGGACGATGACAGCCGCTCGAGCACCTTCCCGACGATCTCCTCGATCTTGCGCTCGTCGATCATGTCGTGCCTCTCGGGCTCTTAGTCGTTGCTCTTCGAGTACCGCTGCTCGCCGTCGATCGCGATCGTGTCGACGATCGCCATGATGGTCGCATCGACCGGACGGTTCTGGGTGACCTGGGTCTGGCGCGCTGACGAGCCCGCGCAATACAGCACGACCTCGCCAATCCCCGCACCCACGGCATCGGCGGCCACGGCAATCGCCCCCGTCGCTTTGCCGTCGACATCGCACGCGCGCACCACGAGCAGCTTGAGCCCGTCGAGCGTGGGCTCCTTGCGACTCGCGACCAGCGTGCCGATGACTCGCCCCAGAACCATCGGTGGCTACTTCTTGTCGCCGTTGCCGGCGCGGCCGAGCGGGAGCACCGCATCGACGTTCGCGTGCGGCCGTGGGATCACGTGGACCGAGACCACCTCGCCAACGCGCTCGGCAGCGCGCTGACCGGCTTCGGTCGCAGCCTTGACGGCGGCGACGTCACCACGGACGACGGCGGTCACATACCCACCACCGGTCTTCTCGAATCCGACGAGCTCGACCTTGGCAGCTTTCACCATGGCGTCGGCGGCCTCGACCATGCCGACGAAGCCTTTGACTTCGATCATTCCAAGTGCGTCAGCCATTGCTCGTCTCCTTGCTCACTTATCGACAAACTTCTCAGATTCTTTACCGGTCACGCTCGCGAGCGCCGCGGTGGCGGCTGCTGCTGCTGCATCGATCTCTGCTTCCGGGCCGGCCATATAGAGGCGACCGAAAGCACCGTATGGCGTCACGTTGACGAGGTTGACCTGCGCGGCCTTCTCGGCTTCGTTCGCCGCGAGCACGGCGTATCCGGCCGGCTCGCACTCGAAGATGAACAGCGACTGCCCCGGCAGCACCATCATGCCGGCGCTCGACCGGTTGATGATCTGCGTCTGGTAGGCCTCGACGCCGCGGATGATCTGGTTGGTCAGGACCTTCGGCTTGAGCCGCTGGTTCTCTTCGACCCCGAGGTACTTGAGGATCGTAGCGCCGGCCTGGAGGACCTCGCCCTTGTCGTGGTGGTGGACCTCGAGCAACCCGTAGGCGCGCTCGACGACCTGCACGGCCGGCTGCACCGCGGTGGCCTTGAGGGCCGCGTCGGTGACCTGGTTGATCGCGATCCCGGGCGCGATCTCGACCCACAACGACGCCTGGAACGGCACCGGCAAGAAGCCGCGCGCGGTCTTGCCGACGAACGTCGCCTGCTGCGGTTGCAGCGCGTCGAGGAAGCAGTACGTACGGAGGACCGTCCCCATCTCTAGTGCACGCACGCTATCACGGTGGGTTTCTGCAAAACCACCGTGGGCGCGAGTTTCCGATCCGCTCTTAGTCGTCGAGAGACCGCGCGTTGGTCTCGCGCATCCCGAGCATGATGGGTAGGCCGACCAGGCCGTACCCGAGCACGAAGAACACCGGCGCCATCGTCCAGTTGGTCGACGAGATCAGCCAGGTCGCGACGAACGGGGCGAGCCCACCGGCGAGCGCGAGCGTGATCGAGTACGCGAAGGACATCGACGTCACCCGCGTTCGGAGCGGGAAGATCTCGACGATCATCGCGCCTTGGAGGCCGAGCGCCATCGCGAGCGGGAGGCCGAGCAGGACCTGACCGCCGAAGAACCGCGCCGGGTCCCCGTGCAGCATCAGATCGAGCCCGACGTAGACCACGGCCATGATCGCCAGCGTCAGGCAGATCATCAACTTGCGCCTGCCGACGCGATCCGACAGCCAGCCACCGAACACCTTGCCGACAAGCACGACGAACAGGCTCAGCGTGTTGACGAGCTGGAAGTCGGTGTCCTCGGCTTTGCGCCTCTCGACCGCGAACGTGAACGTCAGGTAGTAGGCCGCGTTGGTCATCGCGACGATGCCGAACGTCTGCACGATCGGCTTCCAGTCGGCGAGCAGCGATTGCACGATCGGCGCGCGCTCGGCCTTTGCCTTCGCCGCCTGCGGTGGCTCCTCGATGTTGTGGCGGAGGAAGTAGCCGATCACGACCAGCGACAAGCTCGCGAGGAACGGGATGCGCCACCCCCAGTCGGCCGAGACCTCCTTGCCGAGCACCGAGTTGACGAGCCACGCCGTGCCCGAGCCGAGGATGAAGCCGAGCGTGGTGCCGGCCGCGGTGGAGCTCGCGATGATCCCGCGCATCAACGGCGAGGCGAGCTCGGTGGTGTAGACCATCGAGACGGTGAACTCGCCGCCGAGCGAGAAGCCCTGGACGATGCGCATCAGCGCGAGCAGGATCGGCGCCGCGATGCCGATCGTGTGATAGGTGGGCAGCAGGCCGATCACCAGCGTGGCCGCACCCATCAGCGCGATCGACCACGTCAGCAGCGCGCGACGGCCGACGCGATCGCCGACCATGCCGAGCACGATGCCGCCGATCGGGCGCGCCGCGAAGCCGACCCAGAACACCGCGAACGTCAGCAGCGTCTTGTCGGTCTCGCCCATCGAGTCCGGGAAGAACTGCGCACCG
>JBBQJJ010000228.1:0-13968 GCA_038325805.1 Haliangiales bacterium | reverse complement strand
CGGTGGTCAGCTCGTCCTGCGCGATCGGCTGGACGTCCTCGGCGATGCTGAACACGGCGCCGCGATTGACGCGCCGGGTGTCGGCGCCACCGAACGAGACGTCGCGCGCCGTCGCGTCGCGGTCGATCACGTTGACGCCCAACCCGGCGGGGAGCAGCGCGTGCGTGCGGCCCATGCTCGCCCACCACCGCGTGCTGCCATCGCCCTTGAGATCCCACGCCAGCCCGAGCCGCGGTGCGATCTCGTTGGAGAAGTGCAGCCGCGGACCGACCCACATCAACTCCCAGCGCACGCCGGTGTCGACGCGAAAGCCCTCCCACGGATGAAATGTGTCCTCGACGAACAGCGCCGTGTAGCGGGTGCGGTAGGTCAAGGTCGAGCTGGTGCGGTAGTCGCACGGCGTGCCTGCCTCCTCGAGGCACGCGCCGTCGCCGATGAACTGCGTCCGCTCGGAGTGGCCGGGGATCAAGCTGCGCTCGAGCTGACCGCCGGTGAACCGTGACGACGTGACGAGCCTCGTGTCCTCGAAGGTGCCACCGGCGCGGAGCACGTGATTGCCGACGAGCTTCGCGACATCGGCGGTGACCGTGGGGCGGTCGCCGACGCTATCGACCAGCAGCCCGGCACCGCGACTCGCGAAGAAGCCGATCGGGACGGGACAGTTGGCGATGGTCGGCGAGGCGTCGTCGAGGATGTCGCTGCACTGCGATGCGAGCGTCGGATCATCGACGAGCACGTCGGGCACGTACGCGGTCAGCAGCTGTGACGTGTTGGCGGCTGGATCGCGCGGCTGCTCGCTGCGATCGCTGCGATGCCACGCCGCGAGCACGCGCGCGCGGGCGTCCTTCCATTTGCCGCGCCACGACGCGATGCCGTCGAGGATCAGCGCCTGGCGATCGATACCGGCGGCCCGCGCTGTCGCGTTCGGGATGAACGACGCATCGCGCGAGACATTGCCGAGCAGCGTCAGCGCGACATCGTGCGGTCCTCGCTCCCACCCGGCGCGCCCCATCATTGGCACCGAGTACGCGCGCACGCCGTCGCTGGTGCTCTCGATCGCGACCAGATCGACCTTGCCATCGTTCCCGGCATCCGCCGTCCCGGGGATCCCGTCGGGGACACCATCGCCGTCGACGTCGACCAACCGCGCCGCTCGCGTGGTGAAGTCGAACAGCGACAGCGACGCACCGACACCGGCCGCGTACCACGCGCGTCCTCCGCGCAACGTGCCGATCGGTCCACTCGCGACAGCGACGAAGCTGGTCTCCGGACCGCTCTCGAGCGCGGCGCGGCGCACCTGATACGTCTGCGCGGGGATCGGCCGCTCGCGCGCCGCGGCGCTGATCCCGACCCACGCGTACGCCTCGACCACATGCTTGGCGCCGCCGCGCACGAGCTCGACATCGACGGAGCCGCCGAGGCTCGCGCGATCACGCGCGGCGAACCCACCGGCGGTGACCATCACGCCGGTCGTGAACGGCAAGGGCACACGCGTCTCGACGTTGCCGTTGCGCAGGCTCTCCGTCGGTGCGCCCTCGACGGTCCACGTGTTGTCGAGGCCGTTCGCGCCACCGAACGTCGGGCCGACATCGTCGCGCGAGACGCCGGCGGCGAAGCCGACCACATCGTCGTGGCGCGCGTCGCCGACCGGCAAGCGCAGCGTGTACGTCGACGGCAACCACGTGCGCAGCGCGTACGGTGACGTCGCGTCGAACGGGTCCGTCGACGACACGCACCCGAACGTGCGGCCGTCGGTGCAGTCGACTTGCTCCGCGACCTTCGGCTTGAAGCCGAACACATCACGAAAATCATCCGCGTGCGCGGTCCCGAGGCTGCCGATCGTCAGTACAGCGATCCCGGCCCGGAGCACGTGGCAAGCGTAACAGACTCGCGAGGCGATCGCGGGAAGCCCCGCTCTTCAAGTCTCGCGATGCGTTCCGCGTAGGCAAGCGCCGGGAACAGGTCGCGCAGTCGTGCATCGACTCCCTGCGCACCATCTGCGGCGAGAGCACGAGCACCGGACGCAGCGAGTATTCGCTCGCCCTTGGTGGTCTCGAACCAACTCCGAAACCTACCTCGCGCGATCGATCAAGTTCTCTCCGTCGCCAAAGCAATGGGTGCGGGTCTATCGCGGGCATAGAACGGTGCTGATGTAGAGGTCGGTCCCTCCCATTCCACCGTCGCGATTCGAGGCGAGCAAGATTCCCGATCCGTCGGACATCCATTGGGGGTCCCAATCATCGCGATCAGACGCGAGAGGAACGAACACCTCTGGCGCTGACCAGGTGCCGTCCACGCGGCTCGACGACATGATCTCGATCTTGCCTGCGTCGTTGAATCCATCACTCGCGAAGAGAACCCGATCTGCCTCGGGCTCATGCGTCGAACAGCAATCGTAACGTGGCGACGCCAGGCCGACCTCTCGGACAGGAGCCCCGAACGCTTCGCTAGGGTTCGTCCGTTCGGCTCGAAACAGGTCATAGAACCCCGTGTCTTCGCGATTGGACGCGAAGACGATCGTCAATTGATCTGCAGACACATCGGGAAATCCATCTTCGGAGGCCGCATGCGAGAGCTCCGCAAGCATCACCGGAACACCGAACGGCTGGTCGCGAGAGAGCCGCCCGGCCTCGTACACGCGAAGTAACCCGTCGCGGTCACTTCCAAACCATATGGTCAGGCCATCCTCGCTCACCGCCGGTTCACCATCGTGCTTGCCGGTGTTGAGCTCGGTCAGAGCCTGCGGTTCGTCGAAGGCAACGTCAGGGCTTGTCCGGGTAGCGTGAAAGAGCTGGCTCTCTTCTCCGACTGGAAGACGACCGAAGACCAGCTCGAGTCGGTCGTTGGACATCCATGGCGAGAACTCGTTGCCACCGCTGTTCACACCCTCGATAGGTGTCGGAGCAGAGAAACACTCGCTCGGCGCATCCGGCGAAGGCATCGCTGGTTGTGTCGAGGTTCCACAGCCCGCGATCGTCAGCACTCTAGCAACTCGAGCGAACATCAACTCTCCTGTTCGGAACGGCAAATAAACGTTTAGTTTCGGACCGTTGGGTCCAGTCCAGTCCAGTCCAGTCCAGGCCGGCCAGAACACGTCCGAGAGCGCAAGACGCGCACAATCTAAGGAAATGTCCAACGTTTCCGTCAATTTCACGCCAAAAATAGCTAGATCTCGCGGCGGTTTTTGAAAGTCTCGAAATCAAGCCATTGCTCTCCCACTCGAAATTGAACAGGCGATGTCATTGCGTTGTTCAGTTGATCAACCATCTCAAGAGTGCAGGCAACAGCGAGGACATCTGCCTTTCTCCTTCGTGCATAGACGCTCTCAAATTCGTTTGACAGTGCCGTTGCAACGAACGACGCGCGCACGAGAAAGCGATCCCCGATGCAATCTTGGGCATCGGGCCGAAGAACGTGCCGTTGGTTAAGGCTGTAGAAACAAATGATCGGTGGATTGCAATCTTTCGGCAGTACGCGGCCGTAAAGGGCCACCAAGTCTTGTCTCTGTTGCCGTGACATCAGGAGAAGTCTTGTCGGCCCAGCCCAGCCGATCCGACCTGCACGATGGTGGGCGATCCATTCAGAAAATTGTTCTTCGCTATAGCCGAGAATTCGTGACGTCAAGGCCTCTAGGCCATCCGAGCAGCCGTACCGGAACAGTGTCGACCGTGACCACAGGTACGCATTGACCCGCCAGCTCTGTTCTGGTCGATAAGCGAACAGCAACACCTCAGAAACGGCATCTAGGGTCTCGGTCACGACCTGGGTAACCAGATTGAGATGTCGAGCTGTCTGCTTAAAGCTACCTATCTCATCCAACTGGTCGCCGCTTAAAACGTGTACTGATATTCCCTTTCTCAAGCCGGCAACAGCCTCCAGCTCGTCCGCGATGGTGGGGTGAGCTGGTTTTCGAACTGTGATTTCGAACAGATTAGAAAAGTCTTCGTCAGGGGACATCATTGCCGTCCGGGTTGCGACCTACTTCACGTCTGAAACATCCACGGCAGCCCCCCCCCTGCAAGTAGAAACATGTCGAATCGATCGAAGCGCGCTGAAGTCACCAACGCGTCACGCGTCGACGAGGAACTGCGACGCGATCCGATGCGTACGGTTCGCGACGAGGGGCGCGAGTGTCCACTAAAGTGGACACTCGCTGGGACGCGCCCACGTCTCTCTCTGTTGTCAACGGGGCACGTCGTTGCGAGATGGTTCGCCGAGGTCTTCGTGACGTTGGTGGTCGCCTCGGCCGCGATCACATCGCGAGCATGAGTCGTGGATCTGGCTAGCGACCGAGCCGCGAGCGGCGGTCGGGCTTTGCGATGGAAGGGGAATGGGTCAGCTTCCAAAGCACGGCGAGCAAACGGTCGAGCAATGCGCGTTCCTCGCCCCGCGTCACGAGCCAACCCCACGCCTCGCCCGCATCGAGCGCGGCCTTGACCTCGTTCGCACTGCCCTGCGCGATCTCGTAGTGCTTCCTCCGGTTGCCGTTCTCGAACTTCTGGCCCTCGGCCAGGTTGAGCAACACGCTCTGCGCCGCACGCTTGAGCTGGTCCGCAAGCTCGCGGTCGTTGGCCTGGAGGATCGGGACGACGGGGCGAAGTGAGACGATGAGTTGCTTCGAGATCTCGTAGGCGATGAACATGGTGGCGGTCTCCTGGGCGATCGTTTCTTGGCCCCCAAGCTCCCGGGGCTTCCGAGGAAGGGCGCGCTCTCGCCCGTCGCGGGCAAACGCGCACGAGGCGTGACGGTCGCGCTGCACATCGCGTTCGTGTTCGATTGGGCGCCCAACTCCGTGGCGGAGGTGCGCCTTGCGAAGATGTGGTGGCGACCGGCGCGTCTCGGTGCGCGGGTGCCCGCAGGGCGAGCGCGTCCTTCCGAGGCCCAGATCAAGATACCGAGGCGCACTGCGATCCACGGCCAGATCGCCTCACCGTTCAGGCCGGTCGCCGATGCCGACGCGGCGACGGTTTCGGCGAACGGCATCGCCGACCGCGGATGCGACCGCGGCGAACGGCTTCGTCGCCGATGTCGGATCCCGGTGAACGGCTTCGCCGCCGACCGCGGATGCGACCCCGGCGAACGGCTTCGTCGCCGACCCCGGATGCGGTCCCGGCGAACGGCTCCGTCGCCGACCCCGGGTGCAAACTGCTCAGTGGTCGTGATCGCAGCCCGGACCGTGCTCGTGCTTGTGCTCGTGCTCGTGGTTCTTGATCTCCTCACGGACCTTGTCCATGTCGAGCTCCTTGGCCTGCGAGACCAGCTCCTCGAGCGCGGCCGGCGGCAACGCACCCGACTCGCGGAACAACAGCACGCCATCACGGAACAGCATCAGCGTGGGGATCGCCTGGATCTGCGCCGAGCCCGCGAGCTCTTGCTGCGCCTCGGTGTCGATCTTTCCGAACACCACATCCTTGTGGGCTTCAGATGCCTTCTCGAACACCGGCGCGAACTGCCGGCAGGGGCCACACCACTCTGCCCAGAAGTCGAGCAGGACGATGCCGGGCTTGTCGATGGTGTCCTTGAAGTTGTCTCCGGTGATCTCGACGGTCGCCATAGAGGCCAACCATGGCAAGCCCTCCGGGTTCTCGCAAGTCGCGTGCTAGCCTTTGGGCGTGGCCAAATTCCGCATCAGCTACAACGCACCTGTTGTTCTGACGTTCGCAATCCTGGCAGTGGTGGTCCAGCTCCTCGGGAAAGGCGTCAACCAGGAGTGGTTCGCGACGCACGGAAATCTCGAGGGCACCTCGGCGTGGGTCGGGCTGGTCACGCACATCCTCGGACACTCGGGATGGGATCACCTGATCGGCAACTTCATGCTGATCCTGCTGCTCGGGCCGATCCTCGAGGAGCGCTTCGGGTCGCTGTCGCTGTTGATCATGATCCTGATCACCGCGCTGTTCTCCGGGCTGATCGATGTCGCGCTCGGCGACCGCACGCTCGGTGCGAGCGGCAGCGTGTTCATGATGATCCTGCTCGCGTCGACAGCGAACATCCGGCAGGGCGAGATCCCGCTGACGTTCATCGCGGTCGCCGTGATCTACATCGGGGGCGAGGTGATGAAGGCGTTCGACAAGGACAACATCTCGCAGCTCGGCCACATCCTCGGTGGCATCTCCGGTGCGGTGTTCGGCTTCCTCAGCGCGAAGGGCAGGGCCCCGGATGCGCCGATCAAGGGGGCACTTGCGGGGGCTCCGATCAAATCGAAGCCGAAGATCTAGAAGGCGTGCGCTAGCTCTTCTTGGGATCGACGAAGAAGTCCGGGAACAGCGTCGCGCCCGGCGTCATCGAGTACTCGGACAGATCGGTCTTGCCCTCGGCTTCGAGCACCTCGTCATCGACGAAGAACTTGCCGGTGACGTCGACGCCCTTGGTCAGGATCGCGTGCGCGGCGTCACCCATGATCGCCGGCTTGCGCGAGCCCTTCATCGTCGCGTCGCCACCGAGGAGGTTCATCACCGCGGCCGTCGCGATCGTGGTGCGCGGCCACAGCGCGTTGACGGCGATCTTGCCCTTGAACTCGCCCGCCATCCCGAGCACGCACATCGACATCCCGAACTTCGCCATCGTGTAGGCGACGTGCGGCGAGAACCACTTCTCCTCCATGTTGAGCGGCGGAGAGAGATTGAGGATCTTCGGGTTGGCCGCCTTGAGCAGGTGCGGCACGCAGGTCTTGGAGACCAGGAACGTGCCGCGCGTGTTGATGCCATGCATCAGGTCGTAGCGCTTCATCTCCGTCATCGTCGTGCCGGTCAGGCTGATCGCCGACGCGTTGTTGACGAGGATGTCGATGCCACCGAACGTCTCGACCGCCTTCGCCACCGCGGCTTGCACCTGGTCCTCGAAGCGGATATCGCAGACCACCGGCAGCGCCTTGCCACCCGCGGCCTCGATCTCCTTCGCGGCGGTGTACACCGTGCCCTCGAGCTTCGGGTTCGGTTCGGCGGTCTTCGCCGCGATCACGACGTTCGCGCCATCGCGCGCGGCGCGAAGGCCGATCGCGAGGCCGATGCCACGGCTCGCGCCGGTGATGAACAGAGTCTTACCCTTGAGTGTCGCGCCTGACATTTGAGCGAGACTACGTCAGAACTCGTCGGCCTTCATCGCGTCTTCGAGCAAGTCGGGGTCGTGAGGGCGCATCAGTTTGTTGAGCGCGAGAGCACTCCACAGCCCGAGCACCACGCCACCGCCGAACGCGAAGAATCCGATCCCGACCCCGACGTACCCCGCCGGGCCCGGCTTGGTCGCCACGAACAGACACCCGGTGACGAGCGCGATCAGCACGCCGAGCAGCGCCGAGGTCGTCGGCATCACGGGGAGCCGCATCCGCTTGCCAGCGAGCACGATCCCCACTGCGGCGAGCAACGACACCGTGGCGATCAGGATGGCGATCCACGTGATCAAGCCGAACGTTTGCCACGCCCCCGACGACGTGTAGACGCGCTTCGCGATCACCAGCTCCTTCTGCGCGATCTCGAGCGTGGTCACGGCATTGCTCGCTCGGTCGGCGGCGCGCTGGTTCGCGAGGGACCTCAGTTCGTCGGCCTCGAGCAGCGCCTTCGCTTCCTCGTCGACGGGCTCGTCCGCCATGAACCGCGCCCGGATCAGCTCGCGATCCCAGTCCTCGAGCAGCGCGCCGTGGCTCATTGTTCCGCCCTCGCAGACCCCGTCGCTGCTGCAGCGCTCGAGGCTGCGCAGGCCCATCGCCATCTCGTGGACCCGGCCCTCCGTGTACATCATCCCGCTGTCGTCTCGGTACTGCAGCTGCGTGGTGCTCGCGTACAGCCACGAGTGACTGAGCAGCGAGAAGCCGAGCGCGAGGGCCGCGACCACGCCGAGGATGACCGGCACGATGGGAGGCATCGGCTTGGAAGGTTGCTCGACGCTGTCCTCGTCAATCACGTGCCGAGCCTACAAGCTCCCGCTAGGCGGTTGGGGCATCACCTTGCCCATCTCGACATACTCGTGGTGCGCGCCAAGCCAGAGGTCCTCGGCGACCATCGCGCGACCGGCGCGTGCGGCGATCACCGCGGCGCGGACGACGGCGTTCTTGATGTAGCCGCCCGTCATGTCGAACCGCTCGGCGAGCGCGTCGAAGTCGACCCGATCGTGCAACCCCGACGATGGTGGCAGCAGCTGCCGCCACAACCGCGACCGCTCGTCGGGCTCGGGCTCGGGGAAGCGCAGCCGGAAGTTCAGCCGGCGTTGCAGCGCGGGATCGATCGCGGCCTCGGCGTTGGTGGTCAGCACCGAGACGCCGTCGAACGTCTCCATCCGCTGCAGGATGTAGTTGACCTCGAGGTTCGCGAACCGATCCTGCGCGCTCTCGAGCTTGGTCCGCTTGCCGAACAAGCTATCGGCCTCGTCGAACAGCAGCATCGCGTGGGCGTCCTGCGCCTCGTCGAAGATCTTCGCCAGGTTCTTCTCGGTCTCGCCGACGTACTTCGAGATCACCGCGGACAGATCGATCCGCACCAGCTCGAGGCCGAGCTCGCTCGCCACCACGCTCGCCGCCATCGTCTTGCCCGTGCCGGGCTCGCCGGAGAACAGGCCACTCACGCCGCGCGAGATGCCGAGGTGACGCTGGTAGCCCCAGCGCTCGAGGATCTGCGAGCGGCCGCGCACCATCGCGATCATGTCGTGCAGCGTGTCGACGACCTCGTCGGGGAGCACCATCTCGGTGAACCGGCTCTTGCGAGACACGATCGTGCCGTAGCTGCCGAGCTTGAGCGACAACCGCCGCCCGATGCTGGCCTCGAGGGTGGGGACGTCGAGGGGCATGCCGGCGGCGCGGGCGTACCCGGTGGCCTCGCCGACGACCTCGGCGATCGCACCCGGGCCGATCACGTAGCGACCCGCGAGCTCGGCGGCCTCTTGTTCCGTCGCGACCAGCGCGGCTCGCCATGCAGCCTCGCGATCCTCGAGGACGGCGCGCGGCAACACGACGCTCAGCACCGGGCGATGCAGCTCGAGATCCGCGCTGCGCGTGGTGCCGGCGAGCACGCCGCCTGGATGATGCTTGATCGCATCCGCGTGCTCGGCGGCGAGCCCACCGCGATCGTCGAACAGCGGCTCGCAGTCGGCGAGGTAGGGGATGGCATCGCGCAACCGGGCGGCGGCGAACGCGCTCGCGAGGAGGGCGGCCTTCGCGCGGGTCTCGAGGGCGAGCAGGGCGGGGGTGTGGATGACGAGCAGGCGCTTGCCGATCGTCTTCGCGAGGCGATGCGCGGCGCCCTTGCGACCGGAACCGCGGGGGCCGCGCACGGCGATCGCGAGACCTCCGGGGACGTCGGCGAGGAGACGCGGTGCGAGGAGATCGATCGCGGTGATCGCAGCGACGGGCAAGACGACGCCGAGATCGTCGGCGGGCTCGAGCAGCGTGCAGACATTCGACAGCGGCAGCTGCAGCGCGTCGTCGCCGAGCAGCCAGGCGAGGGCGGGTTGCGACAGCTCGAGCGTGGCGCCCAGTCCGTCGCCGTCGATCGCGAGGGCGCGCGCGCGTCGCAGCGGCGATCCGGCGAGCAGTGATCGGAGCAGCGCGCTGCTGTCGCCTGCGATCAGATCGACGCAGGTCTCGACGTACAGCGCCGACTTGCCGCGTGGCGCGAGGGCGTGGCACAGCTCGCGGGTATCGGAGTCGACCGCGTAGGCGACCGCGATCGCGAGGAGGATCCGGCCGCCGGGATCGAGCGCGAACCGCTCCACCATGGTCTCGAGTCGGGGTGATCGAGCGCCCGGCTTCTTGAGCTCGGCGGCGATCTCGTCGGCCGCCTTCGCGTGGGTCTGCTGTGGCCGAAGCGTGCCGCCCGTGAGCCGGGCGTGCGCGGCGGGATCGCGAAGGTAGATCTGGCTGGCGATGCGTGGGTCGGCAAAGCCGGAGCCAGCGTTGAGGCGACGGACGAGGGCCGCCTCGGCGAGGAGTCGAAGCTCGCGCACGACACCAGCGAGCTCGTTCATGCGCCACTCCCATGCGTGCGGGGAATCAAGCGCAGCCTGTCCCTGCTGAGTTCAGGCCCGGTCATTTCTTCGTCCCGGGCTTTTCCGACGAGCGAACCGAAAGGCCACGCCGACCCGCTGGCTTCGCGGGTTCCTGCTTCGTTGGTTGCTCGACGACGTGCTCGAGCACCGACTGCGAATCACGTGCAGACCTCACCGGCTCGGGTGTCGGCGCGTCACGCTCGCGCTGACGGTCTGCGCTCGTCCTCGGCGCGGGGCCACGTCCATCGTCGACGTGGGGTGCGAATTCCCGCTCGGCGTGATCATCGGTGCGCATGCCCACCGGCGGATGCGCGGCGAGTCGCGGACGCAGGTGCGGCGGGACGATCACCTCGTCCACTCCCTCGGTGAACAGCGAGCTCGGCGTTGCTTCGCGCACGACCTCGGGGCCGTCGAGGACGGACACGTGCTCCGGCTTCGTGACTTCCGGACCCGGCGTATCGAGCAGCGAGACATGCGGGGCCGGCGCCGGCAGATCGGGACCCGCGAGCGCGGATGTCTTGTCCTCGACCTTCACCTCCGGCCCGTCGAGCGTGGAGCCCAGCTTCGTGTCTTCCGGTAGGTCCGGACCCACCAGCGTCGAGCGGAACGGCTGCGGGGCAGCGTCCGCTTCGACCTGCGCGACCTGCGCGAGCGCGTTGAGCGCCGATGCGATGAAGCCGGTCACCGAGTCGTCCTCGTCTTTGTCTTCGGTGTCGGGTGCGTCTCCCGAGGTGACCTCTTCGTCGCGCTGCTTCTGCTCGATCAGATCATCCTGCGCGTCCTCGAGCCCGAGCAGCTCGTCACGCAGGTTCGCGACGTGCTCGGTCAGCTGGTCGTACTTCGCGTGCAGCGCCGTCAGCGTCGCGGAGTCACCACGCGTCAGGTTCTGCTGCAGCACCGATAGCGCTTGCTCGAGCAGCGACTTGCGATCCTCGGCGAACAGGAACGTGTTCATCGAGCGATCGCGCCCGGTCACCGCGGACTGCAACGCCTCGAGCGCCTGCGCCTCGCGCTGCGGCAGGTAGAGCATCGGGATCGAGAGGTTCTCACCGGCGAGGAGCGCCTGCAGCGCATCGAACATCCGCGTGCGGTGCGAGAGCTCCGCATCGACCACTTCCGGACCCGCGTGCTCGGGCAGGGCCTTGTCGTGCTCGTGGGTCCCGTCCTCGAGCTGTTCGAGACCTTGCTCGCGCTCGAGGTCTGGACCCTCGAGCTCTTTGTCCTCGAGCCTCACGCGATCAGCCTAGTCGATCTTCTCCCACCACTGGCACCACCATTCAGCACCGACGAGGATCCGCAGCTTCGGGTGCCAGCAGTAGGCCAGCTTGTCGTCGGGGTTGAGATAGAACAGACAGTTGTCGCACTTCTCGTCGCCGTACGGCTGCCCCTTCAGGACCGCATCCTCCGCGAGGTGCTTGAACTTCAGTGCCAGCTCCTCGTCGATCTTCTTCGGCTCGGGCTTGGGGATGTCGTCGTCGGCCATCGCCGGT
The DNA here is from genome assembly GCA_038325805.1 of Haliangiales bacterium. Lineage (GTDB taxonomy): Bacteria > Myxococcota_A > Polyangia > Haliangiales > Haliangiaceae > JABFXX01. The sequence goes on along the minus strand of JBBQJJ010000228.1, from coordinate 2,503 downwards.
GAATCTAGCACCCGATCACTTCGCGCGGCGACGGAGCGAGCGCGAGAACCACGCGACCGTCTCGGTCATGCCGTCAGTGATCTTGTGCGTCGGCACGTAGCCGAGCGCCGCGGTGATCTTGTCGATCGCCGCCTGCGAGTGCGGGATGTCGCCGGCGCGCGGCGCCTCGAACATCGGCTCGGCCTTCGCGACATCGGGGAAGTCCTTCGCGAGGTTCTCGCGGATCAGCGAGAACAGCTGCTTGAGATCCGTCTTGTCGTTGCAACCGCAGTTGTAGACGGTGCCGGTGACGGAGGCATCCGCCGTTGCGGCGAGGAGGTTTGCCTGGACGATGTTGTCGACGTAGCAAAAGTCGCGGCTCGACGAGCCGTCGCCGAAGATCACGCAGGGCTTGCCCTCTACGAGCGCCGAGATCCAGCGCGGGATCACCGCCGCGTACGGACCATCGGGATCCTGGCGGCGGCCGAACACGTTGAAGTAGCGGAGCCCGACCATCTGCAGGCCGTAGACGTCATGGAACACCTGTGCGTAGATCTCGTCGCAGCGCTTGGTGGCCGCATACGGCGACAGCGGCTTGCCGATCCGATCCTCGTACTTCGGCAGCCCCGGGTGATCGCCATACACCGACGAGCTCGACGCGTAGACCACGCGCTTGGTGCCGGCGTCCTTCGCCGCGACCATGACGTTCAAGAACGCGTCGACGTTGTGCGCGTGCGACGCCAGCGGGTCTTTGATCGACCGCGGCACCGAGCCGAGCGCGGCTTGGTGGAGCACGATGTCGACGTCCTTGACAGCGTCGGCAGCCACCGCGGGATCGCGCAGATCGCCCTCGATGAAGCGGAACTGCAGCCGCTCGTCGGGGTTGATCGCGAGCACGTCGTCGATGTTCCGTTTGTGGCCGGTCAGGAGACTGTCGACGCCGACCACGGTCTGACCGAGGTCGAGCAGTCGCTCGAGGAGTGCCGACCCGATGAATCCGGCGACACCGGTCACCAGCCACCGGCGTGGCGAGTTGACCAGATCCTCGCAGACCTCGTCGTAGCGCGTTCGCGTTGTCACAGCGGACCGTAGCCTACCCGATTACAGACTCCAGAACCGGATCCCGCGCGGCGCCTTGTAGTCCCGCGGCACGGCGCTCTTGACATCGATCAGCACGCCGTTGTCCTTCACGCGCTCGAACAGGCCACCGATGTTCTTGACGTACTCGTCGTGCGAGACGGCGAAGATCAGCGCATCGAGGTTCTGCATCTCCTCGATCGGGGTCAGCCGTACGCCGTACTCCTCGTGCGCCTCCTCGGCGTTGCTCCACGGATCGGTGATCGTGGCCGCGATGCCGTACTGCGCGAGCTCCTTGATGATGTCGGGCACCTTGGAGTTGCGGAGGTCCGGGACGTTCTCCTTGAACGTCAGCCCGAAGATGCCGACCTTGGCCTTCGACAGCGGAACGTCGAGGTTTTGCGTGAGCATCTTGACCGTCTTCTGCGCGATGAACGGGCCGACGTTGTTGTTGACGCGGCGGCCGGCGAGGATGACCTCGGGCAGGTAGCCGAGCTCCTCGGCCTTGGTGGTCAGGTAGTACGGGTCGACGCCGATGCAGTGACCGCCGACGAGCCCCGGCGTGAAGCGGAGGAAGTTCCACTTGCTGCCGGCGGCCTCGAGCACGTCCTGCGTGCGGATGCCCATGCGATCGAAGATGAACGCGAGCTCGTTCATCAGCGCGATGTTGAGATCGCGCTGGGTATTCTCGATCACCTTCGCTGCCTCTGCGACCTTGATCGACGGCGCGCGGTGGACGCCGGCGGTGACCACCGACGAGTAGATGTTGGCGACGCGATCGAGCGTCTCGGGGGTTTGCCCCGACACCACCTTCTTGATCTTGGTGAAGGTGTGCTCCTTGTCGCCCGGGTTGATGCGCTCGGGCGAGTACGCGAGGAAGTAGTCCGTGCCGTTCTTGAGGCCGCTCTTCTCGTCGAGGATCGGGCCGCAGAGCTCCTCGGTGACGCCCGGGTACCAGGTCGATTCGTAGATCACGACGTCGCCCTTCTTGATGAACGGGCCGATCGTGCGCGAGGCCGCGAGGCTGGGGCCGAGGTCGGGGCGGTTGTTGCCGTCGATCGGCGTGGGGACGGCGACGATGAACACCGTGCAGTCGGCCAGCTTCGACGCATCCGCCGTCAGCTCCATGTGCTTCGCGGCGACGAGGTCGGAGTCCGCGACCTCGAGGGTGTCGTCATGGCCCTTCTTGAGCTCGTCGACGCGCTTCTGACGGATGTCGAAGCCTACCGTGGGCAACGTACGGCCAAAGGCGATGGCGACCGGGAGGCCGACGTAGCCGAGACCGATAACGGCAATCTTTTCTTCGTTCAGTGGGCGCATCGTTTTCCGTTGGAGGACACCACGGATCACTTCCCTCGATCAACCGACCAAGAGAATCCCGAGGAAGCGACCGGGTGGCATGAGGGGAGCGAGCTGCAGCAGTTCCTGCTCCTGTGTCTCGTGTGCG
>JBBQJJ010000227.1:0-14010 GCA_038325805.1 Haliangiales bacterium | reverse complement strand
CATCCCGGGTCACTGGGACTGGGAGGACGGCAAGTGGGAGTGGGAGGCCGGTCGCACCGAGCCGGAGCGCACCGGAAAAAAGTGGCGCGAAGCTCGCTGGGAGAAGCGCGGTGACATCTACGCGTTCGTCGACGGTGCGTGGGAAGACGATGCGGTCGCGGCGTATCCGCGCGAAGCACCGCCGGCACCACGCGCGGACAATCGTCGTGCGCGGAATGGCTACGTGGTCATCCCGGGTCGCTGGGATTGGCGCGGCGGCAGGTGGGAATGGATCGAAGGCCGTGAAGAAGCCGAGCGTCCAGGCAAGCGCTTCCGCGAGGGACGCTGGGAGAAGAAGGGGGATCAGTGGGCGTTCACCGATGGTGATTGGGAAGAAGATCGTGGCTATCCGCGCGAAGCACCACCGGCACCGCGTGCCGAGAGGCGCCGCGCGCGTGCGGGTTACGTGCTCGTGCCCGGTCGGTGGGATTGGCGCGGCGGGACGTGGGAGTGGATCGAAGGGCGCGAAGAAGCCGAGCGCCCGGGCAAGCGGTTCCGCGAGGGCCGCTGGGAGAAGCGCGGCGATCAGTGGGCGTTCACCGACGAGGCGTGGGAAGACGGTGGCGGGTATCCCCGCGAAGCACCACCCGAGCCGAGGTACGAGCCACGACGCGCGCGTCCCGGCCACATCTACGTGTCGGGGCGGTGGGACTGGCGCAACAACGGCTGGGAGTGGATCTCCGGCCGCGAGGAAGCGGAGCGTCCGGGCAAGCGGTTCCGTGAAGGTCGCTGGGAGAAGCGCGGCGATCAGTGGTCGTTCGTCGACGGTGACTGGGAAGACGGCGGCTACCCGCGTGAAGCACCGCCCGAACGGCGGCAGGAGCGCCGTGGCGCGCGCGCTGGGTTCGTGTTCATTTCGGGCCGCTGGGAATGGGCCGGCAGTGGGTGGAACTGGCAGCCGGGCCATGAAGAAGCCGCGCGTCCGGGACTCCGGTTCCGCGAGGGCCGCTGGGAGAACCGCGGTGACGTGTGGACGTACGTCGATGGCGCCTGGATCGCCGAGGAGATCAGCGAGGAACCGAATCGCGGGCAGCGAGTCCAGCGTCCGATCGTCGGCAACTACTGGCCGCCGAAGGGCAAGGCCGGCACGCGTGTCCTGATCTCGGGTCGCAACTTCAGCTCCGACGCCGTCGTGCTGTGGGATGGCAAGCCGGTGCGGTCGCGGATCCTCGACTCGTTCGAGATCGAGGCGTTCGTGCCGAACAACGCCACCACCGGCATGATCTCGTTGCGCGATCCGGCGCGGCGACGCGAGCTCGAGGTCGGCACGTTCGAGGTCATGGCCGACTTCGACTTCACCGCCGAGCAAGCGAAGATCGATGCAGCGCGAAAGCTCGCCGCGGAGAACGCGATCAAGGCGCGGAGGTTCTTGGCAGCGCGTGCGGCTCGCGAAGCGGCGGTGCGCGCACGGGCGGACGAGTGGATCTCGAAGCGCGCGCAGCGCCGTGCAGATCGGATCGCCGCCCTGCGGACGAGGTGGGCGAACGAGTTTCTCGGAAGCGAGGACGCACAGTTCGAGCTGACGCTGCACGCGCAGCGCTCGGCCGATCTGCATCGCGCGAGTGAGGTCGCGGAGATCAAGAACGACGTGCGACTCGCGGTGCGGATCGATGTGATCCGCCAGCGCGAGGACGCGCGTCACGACCGACGGATGGAGCAGCTCAAGGCCAGCTTCAAGGGAGGTACGCCGTGAACCGCTTGATGCTCAGCTTGGTGTTGTTCGCGGCCGCCTGCGGCGGCAAGAAGGACGAGCCCGCACCGGCGACGGGAAGCGCGGCGGCAACGGGCAGTGCGCCGGCAACGGGCAGTGCCACGCCCGCAGCGGGAAGTGCGGTCGCTGCCGGTAGCGCTGTTGGTAGTGGTAGCGCGGTCGCCGCCGGTAGCGCGGCAACCCCGGTCGCCTTGAAGGACTCGGACCTCCCCACCGCCGAGGACTTCGAGGACGACTCGACGAAGCGGATCACGGAGAAGAACGTCGACACCGAAGTGAAGACGCTCGAGAAAGAGATCGGCGAGAACTGAAGCGCCGGTCAGTCGAGATCGTCTGCGCACGCCACGCCGGTGCGCAGGAACTCGAGGTTCGCGACCGTCGCGATCCGCTTCCACACCACGCGCGCCTTCGCGAGCAACGTGGGGTCGAGCTTCGCGAGGTCGCAGAGCTCCTGGCCTCGCGCCATCAAGAACTGAAACGTCGATGCGCGATCCTCGCCGCCGTTCGTGGTGGCGTACGCGTTGACGAACCCGAACGGTCGCCCGTCTCCCTTGCGGCCGGTTCCATAGGCGAAGCCGTTGGCGTTGAGCTGCTCCCACTCGACGTCTGTCCGGTGTTGCCCGGCCGGAAAGTCGAACAGGTGATAGACCTCGTGGTGCGCGGTCTCGGCGATGTAGTCGATCGAGTATCCATTGCGGTCGCCGGTGAGCAGCGAGTGCACGTTGACGAACAACACGCGCGACTCGGTATCGGCCAGCCCTGCGGGCTCCTCACCATCGTGGTCGAGCTGGCTGCACAGGGCGACCCGCTCGATCTTCGCCGCGTCGAGCAAGGGGATCGGGTAGCGCGCGAAGGCGGTGACGAGCTCCTCGAGTGCGGAGTCGGTCAGCCCATCGCGCTCGCCGAGTAGCGTGCAGTGGACGCACCGTCGCACGGGACCGCTCGCGCATTCCTTCGATTCCATGAACGGGCGTGCACCCCCGGTGTCGAGCGAGATGCCGGCTCGCCCGAGCATCGTACGCAGCGAGACCGTGCGATCGAGCCAGGTGGGTGGCCGTTCCTCGGGGATCAACTCCGGCAACGGAGCGACGGTGCGTGGAGGCGCTCCGCACGCCGCGACAACGGTCAACACCAGCGCACGCACGCGACGCAACCTTCGCATGCTGCGTGCCATGCGCGGGACGCACGGTTCTGCATGCTTGGGACGAGGCGCGCTGATGCGAGTGCACCACGGTGTGGTCGCTTCGCGACGGCTGCGAAGCGTCCGCGACCATCGACGATGAACCTCGTCAGGTCTCGATCCGCGCGAGCAACTGGAGCCCATTGCAGTTGGGGCTCGGGCAATACGAGGTGAACTGCTGGATCTCCATGTCCGGCGCAGCGTCGGGGAACCGCACCTTCGCCATCACACTCGGCGGATCGAAGCTCTCACTACAGCCGCACTTGTCGCATGGCGTGATCTTCCAGTCCTCGCGCTCACGCAGGTAGTCGTCGGTGACGTGGAGCGGGTAGGGCAGGCCGTGCACGCTGATCACCTTGAGGCGATCACCACGCGTCACGCTCTTGAGCGTGTGTGGTTGGTTGAGCAGCTCGGCGAGATAGACGTGGCGGCTCGGCTCGAAGCCCTCGGTCAACCGTCGCGTCGCAGCGCGATCGATCCGCTGCATGCGCACCCAGCACAACTCGGGACCGCGGCGCATGCGACGAGGATCGCCGTCGTGGACGAGGGTCTGAATATCGTCGGGATGCTTCGCGTGGAACTTGCCGGCGAGGAGCGGATCGCGATGCCACGCGCTCTCGGGATCGGGCTGCTTGCCGTAGTGCGACAGCCACGCGGGCTGTGCGGGCAGGTTGCGGGCATGGACCTCCGATGCCGAGAGCTCGGAGAGGCTGGTGGTGGGCGAGAGCCGGATCGTGCGCGATGGCATCGTCGCCAGCTCCATCTCGCTCGCGAGCCCGCCCTTCGCCGATGGACCGGCGTGAGGATCGAGATAGACGAACGCGATCACCGGCTCCTCCGGCATGCGATCGATCAGCACCCACTTGCCGAACGGAAAAGCCACGAGGCTGACGGTACGCCGGGAGCCGACCGTAGCGCCAATCGTCGATTGGAGTTACGGGAAGTCCCCGTGAGAGATCGGCTAGCGATTGCACCGACTTAGGGCATCGCGTAGCCTGGATCCCATGGCACGCATGACCAAGGCCGACATCATCGAGTCGGTCTACGAGAAGGTGGGCGGGTTCTCCAAGAAGGAGGCCGCCGAGATCGTCGAGACCGTGTTCAACGTCGTCAAGGAGACGCTCGAGCGCGGCGAGAAGATCAAGATCTCCGGGTTCGGCAACTTCGTCGTTCGCGACAAGAAGGACCGCATGGGCCGCGATCCACAGCGTGCGGTGCCGATCCTGATTCCGGCTCGCCGCGTCCTGACCTTCAAGCCGAGCCAGGTCCTCAAGAACATCCTGAACGGACTCCCACCCGTCTGAGTCTTCTTATCGGGGCTTCTGCCCCGAACTTCTTATCGGGGCTTCTGCCCCGAACGCACTCGACAATCGGGGCTTCGGCCCCGAACCCCGCTCTGGTGCTTGCGGCTTGGGGGCGCTTGGAGTAACTACTCACCACCCTTGATCGGGCCGTAGCGCAGCCTGGTAGCGCACCAGACTGGGGGTCTGGGGGTCGCTGGTTCGAATCCAGTCGGCCCGACCAAATTAGGCCGGTCGTCCCCCAGACGACCGGCCGACTTTTTTGGAAGCGATCTTGGTCTCCATGTCTCGTCCCCTGGTTCTGTGCTCGAACGATGACGGCATCGAATCGCCGCACCTCCTCGGACTCGCGGATCGGCTCGAGGCGTTCGCCGATGTCCTCGTCGTCGCGCCGGAGCGCCAGCGATCCGCGGCGTCGCATGCGATCACGCTGCACAAGCCGCTGCGACTCACCGAGGTGGCACCACGCCGGTTCTCGCTGTCGGGCACGCCGGTGGACTGCGTCTACCTCGGGACGCTCAAGCTCTGCGATCGCCTGCCCGCGGTCGTGGTCTCCGGCGTCAACGATGGCTTCAACCTCGGCAGCGATGTCTTCTACTCGGGCACCGTCGCCGCCGCCGTCGAGGGTGCGCTGCGGGGCGCCGCCGGGATCGCGATCTCGCTGGCCTCGCGTGCCGAGCGGCCCGAGCGCGGCCTGGATTTCGCCGCCGCCCTGGTGCGCGCCGCGATCGCCGAGCCCCTCCCGAAGGGCACCGTGCTCAACGTCAACCTGCCGGGCAACGGCAGCGACGAATACCAATGGACCACGCTGGGCCGCCGGTTCTACGCCGACGATGTTTCGGAACGTAAGGACCCACGCGGTCGTGCGTACTACTGGGTGGGCGGTGGCCCGACGGGACATGACGACGTGGAAGGCACGGATTGCGTCGCGATCGATCGCGGCTGGAACAGCATCACACCCATGCACCTCGACCTCACCGATCGCAAGCGCATCGCCACGCCGCCCTGGGCCATCGATGGCTTTCGCGTGGTGGTAGGGTCCGGCTCATGAAGTGGGCGCTGCTGTTCCTCGTCGCGTGCTCCGGCAAGTCGTCGCCGCCGGTCACGGGCAGTGGGTCGAATCCGCCGGTCTCGGGTGCGTGCGAAGCGCAGAGGCCCAAGCTCGAGAAGTTCTATCGGGCCGAGGCGGAAGCCAAGGAACCGAAACATGTCGATGGCGCGGTCGTCGACAACACGCAGATGGTCCTCAACGACTGCGTCAGGGATCCACAGCGTGTCTCGGCCTGCGTGCGGGATGCGACGAGCGTCGCGGAAATCGAGAGCAGGTGTCTGCGTCCGATCGACGACGAAGGCACCGAAGGGAACGACCTGCCGTGAAACCTCACCTCGATATCCGTGTCCGTGGCGGCATGACAGCCATCGTCTTCGTCGCGTTGATCGCCTGTGGCGGCAAGCAACCTCCGGCCCCGTCGGGTGGTAGTGGCAGTGCCGACGTCGGGCCCGTCAAGGACACCCGCAACGAGTTCCAGAAGCGGCTCGCCACGGCGTGCGAGTCGGTGGGTAAGCGCATCACCGACTGCGCGGTGATGGACGCGAAGAAGGAGGTCGAGGCGGGTCGGATGACTCAGAAAGACTTCGACCTCAACACCAAGCCCGAGATCCTCGACAAGAACACCGAGGCGTTCGTCAAGAAATGCGACGTGCCGGCGATGACGTCGCGACAGGTCCGCGTGCTCGAGGTCTGTCACACGGAAGAGACCGAGTGCGAGCCGTTCGTGGATTGTTTGTCGCACCTCAACGAACCTGCGAAATAGTCACGCATGCGTTAGGCTGCCGCGATGAAGACCCTCGCGTTTTTCCTCGCCGTCGGTCTCGCTGCGTGCGGCAACAAGAAGTCGGAGCCCGGCGCGGGAACCGGATCGAGCAGCGCGCCGGTCGAGGTCGCGCAGCGTCCCTCGTCGCTACCGCAGACGACGATGCCAAAGCTGACGCTCGCGGATGATCCGAAGCGTGCGGAGAAGATCGCGCTCGGCAACGCGCTGTTCTTCGACAAGCGGTTGTCGGGTGGCAATGACCTCTCTTGCTACGACTGCCACAAGAACGAGGATGGCAACGGGGGCCACGATCCCACCGCCGTCGGCTCGGGCGGCAAGAAGCTGCCGCGCCACTCGCCGGTCCTCTGGAACGTCGGCTACTGGAAGAACGCGTACTACTGGGACGGTCGCGCGAAGACCCTCGAGGACAACGTCAAGGGTGCGTGGGGTGGCGGCAACATGGGCGGTGCACCCGCCGACGCGAAGCCCGAGGAGGTCGTCGCCGCGCTCGACAAGCGCGCGGGTGAGATCGCCACCACCGGCGGCTACAAGAAGTTGTTCGAGGCCGCGTTTGGTGCCACGCCGATCAAGGCCGAGCACGCGATCGGTGCGATCTCCGAGTACATGCGGACGATGGTCTGCAACGACACCAAGTTCGACAAGTTCGCGGCCGGCGACAAGAAGGCGCTCAGCGAGCAAGAGCAGCGCGGCCTCGATCTGTTCCTGATGCCGTCGAAGGGCAACTGCATCATGTGCCACGCACCGCCGTACTTCTCGACGGCAATGGCCACCGATGGTGGTGCCTACTTCAACGCCGGCATCGGGACGCGCGATGCCGCGGGCGCCGAGGTCCCCGCCGACAAGGTCGACATCGGTCGTATGAAGGTCAGCAAGCAGGAGAGCGACTGGGCATCCTTCAAGATCCCGTCGCTGCGCAACGTCTCGAAGAGCGCGCCGTACTTCCACGACGGCTCGGTCGCCAAGCTCGAGGACGCCGTCAAGTTGATGGCGGGTGGCGGCATCGCCAACAAGAACAAGTTCCCGATGCTCGAGGACCGCAAGCTCAGCGCGGAAGAGCTCGCGGACCTGGTCGCGTTCCTCGGGGCGCTCGACTGCCCCAACAAGCTCGACGCACCGAAGGAACTGCCCTGAACGGCACGGCAATCGGGGTGGCTTGCCTCGGTCCCCGCTGCCTGGCAAAGTGCCGGCTGCCTTCGATCCCATAGCTCAGTTGGATAGAGCGGCGCTTTCCTAAAGCGTAGGTCACAGGTTCGATTCCTGTTGGGATCACGATCAGCGTTTGACTCCCGTCACGGGCGGCGACGGAGCCAGACTCGGGCACGCTCGGCCGCTGGGCTCGAGGCACCGGCCTTCACGGCACGAGCGATGTGCCGGGCGAGCTGTGGATCTCCGATCGCGCCGAGGATCTCGAGCGCGGAGCCGCGCGCCTGCGGTGAGGTCCTGAGCGCGTCGACGAGGCGCTCGAGCGCGGGGCGACACTTGTCGCCGAACACGGTGAGCGCGAGGAGCCCGAACTCGGTGGCCTCGGAGCTCGTCAGCGGTGCCGCGGCCTCTGCAATTGCGTCACACGCGAGGCGAGGCGGATGGCGCGACAGGTGATAGAGCGTGCGCTCGGCTGCCGCGGAGGGAGTGACAAGCAGGCGGCGATCGAGATCGAAGACGACAGTCGCCCACCGCGGATCGTCGGGGTACTTCGCGATGAACTCCTCGAGGACGCGCGTCCGGATGTTCTCGAAGATGCCGGTGGTCTCTTGCTGCGGTTGGCGAGTCGCGCGGGTGAGTAGCGCACCGACGTGATCCTTGTGGTCCGCGAGGTCGACGCGCATCGCCCACAGCGCTGCGAGCCACGCGTGGCCGCGATCGTTGGGGTCGTCGATGATCTCGAACAAGCGGAAGCGCGCATCGCCACTGCCGACTGCCGCAAGCGCCGCGCGGTGGAGGACCTCGAAGTGCAGCAGGTAGTTCTTGTGCTTCGGGTTGGTGGCATGCGGCAGGTCGTTGTCGCGCAGCGCGCGAGAGATCAGGAGTCGCGAAGGCTCGTCGCGGGTGGTCGCGAGCAGCTCGAGGATCCGCTGGTAGGAGAGGTTGGCCATGCCGTGATCGAGGCCGGCATCGGCGCGGCCGAGGTGTCGGATCAACGCAGCGGTGTCGCCAGGGTCCGACGGCTTGCCGAGCTGGGCAAACACGTCGTTCGCACACAGCGGGAGCCAGGTGCCGCTGTAGTTGCCGACGAGCTGCTTCATCACCGAGCCGCGCAGCGTGTCGTCGAGCCGCACGCGCGTGGCCATGAACAGGCAGTGCGCGTGATCCTCGCTGGTGCGCTCCGTCTGTTTCGCGAGGCGCTCGAGGAGCGGCAGCGCGGAGCGAGCGTCATCGCGGCGAACGTAGTCGAGCGCCTTCAGCTTCGACGAGCCGCCGGGCAAGCTGAGCTTCCAATCAGCCGTGCGACCGAGAAAGTCGATCGCGTAGCGCGAGGCCCGCGGCGGATCGATCACGGCGAGCGCGGCGAGCGTGTCTTGCCAGAGAAAGCCGTGGCCGGTGGTCTCGAAGTCCGCGACGAGATCCGCGATGGCCGCGGCGGATCGCGCATCGCCGAGGTGCGCGAGGGCGTATGCAGCCTCGGCGCGCAGCCCGTTGATCGTCAGCTCGCGATGGGTGCCGCGATCCGCCGCCGCAGGTGCTCGTGCGAGGTGATCGCGAAGCGAGGGGATCGCATCGGTGACGTTGAAGTAGACCGCGTACACCGCCGCGCGACGCGCCAGCTCGTCACCCGAGGCACCTCCCCGCGACGGCGATGTGCCGGTGAGATCGGCGAGCAATTGCGCGCGGGCACGGGTGGGCCCAGCGCAGCGGACATCTCGCTCGGGACGCTCGCCGCAGACGAGGTAGCGAGCCGAGTAGAGCGACGTACTGCTGCTGGCGCTCCAGTGCGCTTCGCTGGTGGCACCGAAGCCGACGACCGCCAGCGCGACCACACCAAGACGCATCGAACTACAACGCTCCACCTCGGGTGGGGAATTCCAGGCTCGTAACCTGGCGTCGTTCTTGTATCGCGGTGCGACCATGCGCTCCTTGCTGCTGCTGGTCCTGCTTGCCGCATGCGAGCCCACCCTGCCCAAGAGGGCCCTGCCGGACCTGGTTCGCCAGGCACCACTGACCGCGATCTCGGTTCCCACCCTCGGCTTCACGCCCGGTGAGCAGATGACGTGGAACGTCACCGCGAAGGGGTTCACGATCGGGCGCGCCGAGCTGGTCGTCGGGGAGCACGAGATCCACAGCCGGTTCGAGACGGGAAAGTTGGTCTCCGCGTTCGCGCGCGTGCGACACGAGCTGACGACTGTCGTCGATCAGACTGGAGCTCGATCGGCGATCGAGATCCTCGACGTCGATGGCGAGAGCTCGCACAACAGCGTCGAGTTTGGTCGCGCGAAGTTCGTCGCCGGGGGAAAGGTCGGCACCATCCCGGATGGCAATGTCGGGCACACGCTGCACTCCGCGCTCGGCGTGATCCGCACGTGGGCCGCGCCCGATGCGAAGGCCGGGTTCCTCTACATCGTCCACGACGGCGAGGTCTACCGGCTGGATCTCGCGCAGCCGTATGTCGAAGATCTGCGTGGGCGCCCGACGCTGAAGATCGCGGCGCGGATCAAGGGTGAGGTCTCCGCGAGCATCACGCTGTGGCTCTCCGCGTCGGACGATCACGTGCCGCTGCGTCTCGAGATCGGTGCTGAGGACGTCCACCTCACGGCCGAGCTGTTGGAGACCGAGGCGTGAACGAATCCGTGGTTCGCGAACAACACGTGTTCCGATCCGGCACGGTCTTGTTCGCTCAACTAACACAACGACACAAATCGGCCGTGGTTCGGTCGTTGCAGACGGGTTCGCGGACATGAATCGTCCGTTGTTTGCGGCGCTCGCCGTCCTGGGGCTCGGGTTGCCGGCGATCAGCCAGGCAGACCAAGGCCTGCTCCCACAGATGTCTCACGACAAGCCGGTCGTCTGTGGGCGCGATACCGAAGGTCACGTCTGGCGCATCCAGTGCGATCCCGTGAACAAGGTGTGCTTGTACGCTGCGAACGAAGAGTTGAGCTCGGGTGGGCAGCGCACGAAGCCGCTCGAACGCGCGCGCGACTGCGAGATCGATCAGGACTTCGATCGCAAGAAGCTCGAGGCGGCGGGCTACAAATTCCTGCAGGGCCGCGTCGACGCGGAGTACGGCTGGATGCGCGACGAGCGTGGTCGCGTGTTCCAGATCAACTTCGATCTTCGCCGGCGCATGTACTTCGGTGCCGCGTGGACGCCGCAGAAGATCCTCGACAACCCGCGCGACTTGAAGCGCACGTCCGTCGACTTCGGGCTGCTCAGCTTCAACAAGCTCTCCGACGGCGCGACCCCGACGATGCACCGCGTGAGGCTGTTGACCGGTGAGGTCCACGTCGAGCCGTTCTCGGCGGAGGTCGTCGTCGCGCACTGGGATGTGTCGCGCCGCTTCCTCGATCCGCTGCTGCGCGTCACCACGTTCGTCGGCACGCCGCAGCGCCATGATCTCCATCTCAACCTCGGGCTGTGGACCGAGGCAGGCGGCCTCGAGATCCACCCGTCCGAGGGCAACGGCCACTCGACGATCTGGAAGCACGCGACGGCGCAGGGCACGCTCGATCTCTGGCAGTCGCCGGATCTCGGCTCGTTCGCACGGATTCGCACCGGCCTCGGCCTCGAGGGGCAGCACACCGATGGGATCGGCTATCGCTCTGCGATCGTGCCGAGCTCGGCATTCGAGATCGACGCCGTGCTCGACGACGAAGGCTTCCACAACATCAAGTTCGAGTTCACGCACGAGGCGCCGCGCTACTTCACGCCGTTCCAGAACGGCAAGCACTTCGCGAATCGCCTCAAGGCGAAGGTGTCGTACGAGGCGATCATCCTCGCGATCAACGATCAGCCGTTGTCGTTCAAGCTCGCCGCCGGTGGTGAGAAGCGCGACGACATCTTCGGCGTGCCGGATCAGTGGGCCTTCGTCGCCGATGCGGGCTTGCGGTTCAGCTTGTGGGCTCCGCCTCGCGATCCCGCGCCGCATCCCGCGGGAAATCTGAAGTAGATCGCCAGGCTCATGCCTAGCCTCCTCGTGTCGGTCGTGGCCCTGCTCGGGCTGGCCGCGTCCTCGACCGCACAAGCCGAGTCGTGCACCGGCATCACCGGCAACGGTGGTCGGTTCGCGACCTGCTTCGATCTCGGCAACCGGCTCAGCGTGACCGCAGGGTCTGATGGGATCGGTGGCAGCCTCGCCCTGCGCCACGTCGTCACCTTCGACGACGAGCCCGATCTGATCTGGAAGCTCGAGCACCAGGCTGTCGACGTCACCTACGCGGGCTTCGAGGATCGATTCACCGGCGTGCTGTATCGCGGCCGGTACGTGCGCCATGCGCGCGATGGGCACATCGTGATCCCGCTGGGCACGCCGAAGAAGGTGTTCCTGCCGTTCGATATCGGTGGATTCGCCGAGGCGGGGAGGGTCGAGTGGGTGCCCGGCACGACGGCGGTGAAGCTCGGCGTGGTCAGGACGGCGGCGCTGTTCGATCTGGCGCGGACGCGGAGCTTTCGCCGGCGGATCGCGTTTGGCCCCTCCGCGCGGTGGGACATCGACGCGGATCGCGATGCGATGACCCTGACGCAGCACTCGGTCGCGCCGTTCACGACGCTGCTCACCAACATCCACCTCGAGTCGGCGAGTGGTCGCCACGCGGCGAACTTCGAGCTCGAGGCCGGCTCGGCGTGGCATAGCAAGGGGCAGGGTTGGAGCCCCGAGCTGCGGGCCGAGGCGACGCTCGAACGCATCGTCGTCGCGGTCAACGATCACCCGATCTCGCTCGTGTTCGGCGCGAGATACGACTCGCAGACCGACGAGCTGCTCGCGAAGGTCGGCGCGCGCGTGGTGCTGTTCGATCGCAAGGACCCGAGAGTCCAGCTCGATCCGCTGGTGAAGAAGTAGCGTTTCGCGGAACATCGGACGGTGCCGACCGTTCCAGAGCTCGAAGTAGCGATCTCGGCCGATCCGGAGGACCTCGAGCTCCGCCGGGTCTATGCCGATGCGCTGCAAGAGATCGGCGATCCGCGCGGCGAGCACATCGCGCTGTCGTTTCTTGCGGCCGCAGGCGTTGCCGAGGCTGCGAAGAAGGTCCGGGCCGCGGAGCGCGGGGCGTCGGAGCGGCTACGCAAGCGGCTCGATGCCGAGTACGTGGTGCGGTTCACCTGGAACCACGGCTTCATCACGCATGTCGACATCGACACCCGCGGCGAGGCGGCCAAGTTTCCTCGCGCGAAGCTGCGCGAGCTCCTCGAGGAGCGCGAGCTGATCGCGATCCGCGGGCTCGACCTGCGCGGGATCTGGAGCGCCACCTTCCGTGCGGAACGCCAGCTCGGTCTGCTCCCCGCGCTCGTCGCAGGGCGCCCGATCCGCTGGCTCGGCATCGGTGACGGCGGCATTCGCGGCGAGCACATCACGCAGCTGCGCGCCGCGCTGCCCGAGCTCACCGGACTCGGCGTGCTGACCACCAAGCCGCGCTCGGCGGCGCCGGCGCTGCGTGGGCTCGTCGATGTCGAGCTCGCAGCGCGGGAGATCAAGTCGACCAAGCTGCTGGCACTCGCGTTCGAGTCGCTCTCGCCGGACCTCGAACGCCTCGTGTTGCACGGGATGGACGACCGGATCACCGCCGACGCGTTCAAGCCGATCTTCCAGCGCGAAGTCTTTCCGAAACTCCGCCACCTGGGCGTGTTCGGGCCACTCGGGTTCTCGTGGGATCTGCTGCGCGCGCTCGTCGGCAGCCCGCTCCTGCCGGCGCTCGAGACGCTCGGCTTCTCGGCGTACGAGATCCATGAAGACGACGAGTCCGAGACCTGGTTCAAGGACAACGCGAAGGCGTTCGCGCACGTTCGGTTGTTCACCTCGGCGCAGTGGCCCGACGAAGAAGACGACGGTAGTGAGTCGAGCAACCTCGGGATCCTGCTGAACAAGGTCGATCGGGCTGCCGAGGGTATCCCCGAGATCGAGCATCACCTGCAGTTCTCGGGACGCGACGAGGATCATTTCGGCTGCTGGAAAGAGCTCGCGGGATCGCTGGTCCGGGCGGGCTGGCCCGACGAAGCGCTCGCGCCGCTGGATACCGCGATCCGGTTGTTCCGGAACAAGGTCGATTACGACTCGCTGGACACGTTCAAGGGAAAGCTCGAAGCGCTCGATGCGCTCGGCCGCTGGGAAGAGGCTCGCGAGCTCTGCGTTCGCGTGATCGCGCACGACTCCGACGATTCGTGGGCGCATCGCTTCCACGGTCGTGCGCTGCGCGAGCTCGGTCGCGACGAGGATGCCCTCGAAGCGTTGTCCCTCGCGGTCAAGGCCGCGCAGTACGAGGACGAGGACGAGCCCACGGCCGGGCTCGCGCACATCGAGCACGGGCACACGCTGTGGCAGATGCGCCGCTACGACAGCGCGATCGCGACGCTCGCGAAGGCGCGGTTGCGTGGCGCGCGCAGCGCCAAGCTCCAGGGCTGGTGGTCCGAAGGCCGGATCCGCTGGCAGCGCGGCGATCTCGAGCGGGCGCGCACATGCCTCGAGCGCGCCGTCGAGCTGGTCGGTTCGAACGACCTCAAGAGCCCGCTCTACGAGCTCGGCGAGGTGCTCTACGAGCTCGGGCGGTACGAGGAAGCGCTCGCGGCGTGGAAGCGCGGTGCAGCGATGTTCGCCGAGTGGGTGGATGTCGAGGAGCAGGGGCACGCGCTGCTCGCGCTCGGTCGGCTCGACGAAGCGCTCGTCACCGTCGAGGCCGCGCGCAAGAACAGCGGTGTCGCGCGTGCGCTGATCCTCCACGCGCTCGGTCGCACGAACGAAGCGCTCGGCATGGTCGACGATCTCGCACATCGCCCGGGCATGCGCGAGCGCAGTCGCAAGCG
>JBBQJJ010000226.1:0-14045 GCA_038325805.1 Haliangiales bacterium | reverse complement strand
GTCCCGCGAGCGCACCCGCCGGCAGCGCCGGCTTGTTCTTGGGCAACCGCGGGACGATGCGAGGCCGACCGCCTGGCACCGGACTCTCGATCTTCGTGAAGTCGATCCCTCCCTCGATCCTGCCTTTCTCGGCGGACGCGGTGAGCGGGGCGAACAGAGTGGCCAGACCGACGACAACGGCGACGCGAAGCATGGGGAGGTGAGATACCTCGCCTGGCTGATTTTTGTCAGCAGTTTTCGTCACGCTACCGCCCTCACCGGCGTTGGCAATTCAGCGTGACGACTGAGAATTCCGGCGAGCGAGCGAGCGGGTTTTCGATGATCTCCTGCGACCAACAGTCATCACTGCCACCAAAAACGCGAGCAGCCCCGCGGGCATCCATGCATCCGGCGTGGCGGAACAACACCCACCACTGTCGGTAGGGAAGCAAACGCCGTTATTGCAGCTCATCCCCTGCGGGCAGGCGAGCACATCGCGAGCGTCGCAGGTCTGGGTGCAGATCTCGGTCTCGGAGGTGCCATGGCAGAGAAGGCTCTTGCACTCCTGGTCGAAGCTGCAGCCATCGCCGAGCTCGCCGACCGGCGGATCCCAGAAGCACCTGCCCTCCTCGCACTTCTGCTCGGGCAAGCACGCCGACGCGGCGGTGCACGGACCACCGTGGACGACCTGGACCGTAGGCGTGTCCGTGACGTTGCCGATGTCATCGGATGCGCGGACGAACATGTCGTAGAGGCTGTCGGGCAGATCGGGCACGACCAGCAGGTACGCCTGCGTCGGCTGACCATTGGCGCCGAACGTGCCGCCGCCGACCGTGGTCACCGGGAAGCCGTTGAGGAACAGCTCGACCTTCGCGACGCCACGCCGCGAGCCGGCGGTGACGATGATGTTCGAGGCGAGCGGCGCACCCTCGGCGGGTGGCGTGTTGAACTCGACGGTCGGGCTGCCGGTGAGGGGGGTACCCGGACCGAACCGCTCGAGCAGCGTGCGGTGCGAGTTCTGGACGAGGCTGCACCGGCAATCGCGATCCTCCTCCTCCCCGCAGCGTGCAGCCTGGTTGCGATAGAACTTCTGCCCGCCGCAGTCGGCCCGGTACGTCATCGGATCGGTGCAGGCGCTCCTGCCGTCGATGAACGCGAACTCGTGATCGAGGCCGAACGCGTGCGCGCTCTCCTGCGCCGCGGTCCAGCACACGTTGAGCATGTGCTCGGCGATGACCTTCTGCGGATGCGCAGCGGCGAAGCTGAACGAGATCACGTTGTCGAACGCGGCGCAGTTCGACGCCAGTGGCGCGACGCCGAGGACATTGCGATCGAGCCCGACGTCCTCGGGATTGCCGGCGATGATCGCGAGGTGATACGAGCCGCTGCTCGGTTTGACGTCGGTGACCTCGACGTCGTACGGCGAGTACACCTCCTTCATGCACGTCACGAGCGCGT
Organism: Haliangiales bacterium; assembly: GCA_038325805.1. Lineage (GTDB taxonomy): Bacteria > Myxococcota_A > Polyangia > Haliangiales > Haliangiaceae > JABFXX01. Next base: position 12,608 of record JBBQJJ010000226.1, on the reverse strand, counting down.
TCCACTCGGCGTCCGCGGCGGTGCCCTTCCCGCCCATGCCGTTCGCGAACTCGGTGATCGTGTAGTTGCCCGGCGACGGGATCGTCGACGTCACCGAGCGCGCGTCGTTGGTGCTGCCGCCCGTCACCCGGCAACCGCCGCTGCAGCGCTCGAGGTAGATCACCCGCGACAGCCCCGCGCGCTCGTGGGTATACGCGCTGACCGGCGTGTCGATCGCGAGCCGTCGTGGCTTACCCGCCAAGGAGCCGGCTCGGGGTTCATTGTCCGGACCGGCGCCATCCGCGTGGGCGAGACCGCCGAGCACGGCGACGAGCAACAAAGCCTTCATCGAGCCGAGCAAGTACACACCACGCTGCTCACTCCGTCAGCAGCATTCGTCACGTAACCCGTCCACGTGCTCCTCGTGCTCGTGGTGGACCCCGTGATCTCGCCTCACAACTCGTCTATCGTGGTCGGAGTTCGCCGGCGCTGCATGACCCGCGGGGTCAGCGCGATGATCCCGTTCGACCACACCACCTTGATCTGCAGATCGAGGATGTCGGGACCTTTCGGGTAGGTCACTCGAGCGAGCGCGTTCGCCACGCAGAACTTGAGCGACACCGAGTCCGGCCCCGTCAACACGCTCTCGCTCCCCGCGAGACCAACCTGGTTGACGGTCAGCTTGATCGTCATGTCGGCGTCGCCGGGGACGCGCTCGTTCCACTCGACGAAGCAGCCCTCGAGATCGTTCTCGGCGGCGGCCGCGGCGTGGGTCACGGCGAGCGATTGCGCGACGCTGCTGACGTTCTCCGGCGAGGGCCTCGAGTTGCGCAGCTTGATCACGGTGTCGATCAGCTGCTGGATCTCCTCCTCCTTGCGCGACAGCTTGTCCCGCAGCGTCTCGAGCTCCCGGTTGTTGGTGCGCAGGACCTGGACCTCCTGGAGCAGCGTCCTCATCTCGGCGAGCAGCTTCCGGTACTCCTGCTCGCTCTTGTTGAGCTTCTCGATCATCCATTTGGTCGGATCGTTGGGATCGCTCGGCAGGTACGCATTGTCGTCGGGCCGGCTGCGGTTCCACATCACCGCCGAGAACCCACCGACCAGCACGATGCTCGCGAGCGCGATCACCGCGTAGCGCGCCGGTGTACGCACGGGAGTTGGTTGCAGCTCGGAGATCAGCATCCCCATGTTCGGGAACCGCTTCTGGCGATCCTTCTCGAGCCCGCGCATCACTGCCTTCGCGATCGCCGGCGGCACCTTCGGGAGGTCGGGCGGCGAGATCGGCAGCGCGCCCGTCTCGAGCATCTGCACGCTGGTGGCGCCGGGCAGCGGGTGCTGGCCCCACAGCGCCTCGTAGAGCGCGACGCAGAAGCTGAACTGATCCGCGCGGTGATCGATGTCTGGACCGGTCAGCTGCTCGGGCGCCATGTAGCGCGGCGTGCCGAGCACGGTGCCGGTGGCGGTCAGGTCGACGTTGAGCGCCGTGATGATCGACGCGTTGTCGGGATGCTCCTTGGGCGCCGGGACCATCACCGAGCGCGCGAGCCCGAAGTCGGTGACGCGAACGCGGCCATCACCGCCGACCAGCACGTTGTCGGGCTTGAAGTCGCGGTGGAGCAAGCCCGAGCCGTGGGCGGCGATCAACCCGCGCGCGGCTTGGAGGAAGACATCCGTGATCTCGCGCCAGCTCCGCGGGTACTTCTTGAGCCACTGCGAGAGCGTGTCGCCCTCGACGAACTCCATGGCGATGTACAGATCGCCCTCGTCGGTCTCGCCGACGTCGTAGACCGAGACGACGTTTGGATGGGACAGCTGGGCGATCGCCTGCGCCTCTCGGCGGAGGCGGGTCCGCGCATCCTTGGTGTTGTAGTTGATGCCGCTGCGCAGGAGCTTGAGCGCGACCTTGCGATCGAGCTGGGGATCGTACGCCGCGAACACCACGCCCATGCCGCCGGTGCCCAGCGTGGTCAGGATCAGGTACCTACCGACCTTGTCGCCGACCGTCAGCTTCCGGGTCGGGAGTGCCGCGACCTGGGAAGGCGAGAGTTTGTCGTGCGGGACGGTTTCGGCGTTCGAGTCTCCGCCGTCGGCCGCGAGCGCGGCGACCAGGGTCCGGCAGTCTCGACACTTGGCGAGGTGCCCCTCGACCTTCGTGATCGACGACTTGGCCAGGGTGCCGGAGACGAACTCGATCGCGACGTTGTCATCCAGGTGACCAGGGTCGAGGGCGGTCGCCGCTAGTGCGAGCGGCGGCGAGCTTGCGAGCCGGGGGGACTGCGGCGAGCCTGCGAGCCGGGGAGACTGCGGCGAGCTTGCGGGCTGCGGCGAGCTTGCGAGCCGGGGAGGTTCAGGCTTCGGCGGCACGTGGGATGACGTTAGCAAAGGACACTCCTCTGAACCCGGTGGTTTCAGCGTTGTGAGATTCCAGGGCAATAGGCGTGGGGTCAGGCGAAGCCAGGTCGGTTGTCGTCAGCGCTTGCAAAACCATGGAGTAAGCGGTAGCAATCCCGCGCCTTTAACAGCACCGCACTGCGGTCGATTGATGTCGACCGCTCGCCGCAGGAGACTTCCGTGCTCACCGACCTGTCCAAAGTCCGCAACATCGGCATCTCGGCTCACATCGACAGTGGCAAGACCACGTTGACGGAGCGCATCCTTTTTTACACCGCCCGCATCCACGCGATCCACGAGGTCAAGGGGAAGGACGGCGTCGGCGCCAAGATGGACTCGATGGAGCTCGAGCGCGAGCGCGGCATCACGATCCAGTCTGCCGCCACGTTCTGCCAGTGGCCGCCCGATCCGAAGGTCAAGACGATCATGTCGGTGCCGGGCTCGCCCATCAAGGCGCAGCACCACATCAACATCATCGACACCCCAGGCCACGTCGACTTCACGATCGAAGTCGAGCGCGCCCTCCGCGTGCTCGACGGCGCCATCATGGTGCTGTGCGGCGTCGCCGGCGTGCAGTCGCAGTCGTACACGGTCGATCGCCAGATGCGCCGGTACAAGGTCCCGCGCATCGCGTTCGTCAACAAGCTCGACCGCACGGGCGCCAACCCGTTCCGCGTGCGCGATCAGCTGCGCGAGAAGCTCAAGCTTCACCCGGTGATGATCCAGTGCCCGATCGGCCTCGAGGAGAAGCTCGAGGGCGTGGTCGATCTGATCGAGATGGTCGCGTACACGTTCCACGGCGAGAACGGCGAGCAGATCGAGCGCGGCCCGATCCCGACGGACGCCCTGCACCCGCTCGCGTCGCACGGTCACAGCGGCACCCTCAAGGAGCTCTGCGACAAGATGCGCGAGGAGATGCTCGATCAGCTCTCCATGGTCAACGACGAGCTCACCGAGGCGATGATCGAGGACAAGGTCACCCCGGAGCTCCTCCGCAAGTGCCTCCGCGATTCGACGATCGCCCTCAAGTGCACGCCGGTGATGTGCGGTTCGGCGCTCGGCAACAAGGCCGTCCAGATCCTGCTCGACGGCGTCTGCACGTACCTGCCGGAGCCGCGCGACGTCGAGAACATCGCGCTCGACCTCGACAAGAAGGAGGAGCCGCAGGTGCTCGCCTCGGACACCGAGAAGCCGCTCGTCATGCTCGCGTTCAAGCTCGAGGATGGTCGCTACGGCCAGTTGACGTACGTCCGCATCTACCAGGGCGCGATCCGCAAGGACGACTTCGTCACCAACACGCGCAGCGGCAAGAAGGTCAAGGTCGGTCGCCTGGTGCGCATGCACTCGGACGACAAGGAAGAGATCACCGAAGCCGGCGCGGGCGACATCTGCGCGATCTTCGGCGTCGACTGCAACTCCGGTGACACGTTCACCGACGGCACCACCAACCTCGCGATGACCTCGATGTTCGTCCCGAAGCCGGTGATCTCCGTCGCCATCAAGGCGAAGGACTCCGGCGCCGAGATCAACATGTCGAAGGCGCTCAACCGCTTCACGAAGGAAGACCCCACGTTCACGTGCTGGGTCGATGCCGAGTCGGCAGAGACGATCATCGCCGGCATGGGCGAGCTCCACCTCGACGTCTACATCGAGCGCATGAAGCGCGAGTACAAGGCGGAAGTGGTGACCTCGCCGCCGCAGGTCGCGTACCGCGAGACGATCGGTCTCAAGACCGAGTTCAACTACACGCACAAGAAGCAGACCGGTGGCTCCGGCCAGTACGGCAAGGTCGGCGGGTACGCCGAGCCGCACGACGGCGAGTTCGAGTTCGAGGACGCCATCAAGGGCGGCTCGATCCCGCGTGAGTTCATCTCGGCCTGCGAGAAGGGCTTCAAGTCGATGATCATGAAGAGCCCGCGCCTCGGGGTTCCCGTGGTCGGGGTTCGCGTGGTCCTCAACGACGGTGCGTCGCACGCCGTCGACTCCAGCGATATCGCGTTCCAGGAAGCAGCCCGTGGTGCCTTCCGAGACTTCTTCCCGCGCGCTCGCCCGAAGATCCTCGAGCCGATCATGAAGCTCTCGATCGAAGGCCCGGCCGAGTTCTCGGGCTCGATGCTGTCGCTGATCATGCAGCGCCGCGGCATCGTGCTCGGTTCGACGGAAGAGGACGGCACCGCGCGCGTCGACGCCGAGGTGCCGCTCGCCGAGATGTTCGGGTTCTCCACCCCGCTTCGCTCGGCCACGCAGGGCAAGGCGGAGTTCACGATGGAGTTCGCGAAGTACGCCGAGACGCCGAGCACCATCACGGAGGAGCTCCTCGCGAAGGCCAAGAAGGCCAAAGAGGACGCGAAGAAGTAGTTCGAGCTCCTGCTCGACACACGGCCGGGCGTTAACCCCCGGCCGTTTTCGTTTCGGCACGACGACGCAACCAGCGTCACAATCCACCCAAGGGGACCTCGCTGCGCGGGGTTGAACCGGCATGCCCTCACGCAGGCTTGCCATCGTCGTGCTGGGGGTTGCCGCCTGCCAGCACGCCGACGAGATCATCGAGGTCGGGGCGCCGGAGATGCCCGCCGCGATGGCGGAGACGCAGCGGATCAACGTCGACGAGATCGGACCCAAGGTGGTCCGGCATGCCGGGGTCGCACCCGTTCGCGTGACGCCGTTGGCGGATCCGCGGTTCACGGTGCCACGCGAACAGGTGACCGCGTTCGAGGACCCGCCGCCACCCGAGCCCTTGACCGAGGCCGGGCAGTGGTTCGTCGGGCTACCCACCGGGATGCGGAAGACGGTGCGCGAGATCTGTCGCGCGGGCCGCGAGGATCCGTGCTTCGGCATGTTGCCGATGCCGAAAGGCTCGGCGCAGACCAAGATGCAAGCGCTGCTCGCGCAGCTCGGTGCCGACACCATGGCGAGCCGGAGCACGCTGCACGCCTACTGCCGCGAGCGCGATCCGCGCATCGTGTGCGACACACCGCTGGTCGTCTCGTTCGACCACGAGCCGGTGCAGTTCCAAGCCGGGGCGACGCAGTTCGCGTTTCAACCGGGTGTGCCAGTGACGACGGACTGGCCATCCGCGGCGACGCCGTGGATCGCACTCGACCGCGATGGCGATGGTGCGATCACGAGCGGCGCAGAGCTGTTCGGTGATGCGACCGAGGGCGTCGAGGCGACCAACGGCTTCGAGGCGCTCGCATCACTCGACGCCAACCACGACGGCGTGATCGATCGACGCGATCCGGCGTTCGGGAAGCTGGTGTTGTGGAGCGACCACGACGGAGACCGCCGGAGCTCGCCCTCGGAGCTGCGCCCGCTCGCGGACCTGATCGAGACGATTCCGCTCGCGCACGACGTGGTGCCTCGTTGTGTCAACGGCAACTGCGAAGGCGAGTGCGCGGCGATCACGTGGCGCGCGCCGAGTGGACAGCTGCGCAGCGGTGCAGTGATCGACGTGTATCTCCGACGACGATTTTGAGAGACGCGTGCAAGGACGCCTGCGATGCCGGTGTCCAAGAGGTATGCGCCACGCGTTCGTCCTGTCTCTGTTCGCCGTCGCTTGCCAGCAGGCAACCGCGGAGCAACCCATCACGCCCAACCCCGGTCCTCAGCCCACGCCGTTCTCGGATCGCGCTGCGCTGCTGCGTCCGATCCAGCTCGAGAGTCTGACGCTGACGCCGATCGTCGCGACGCCGGCGGGACTTCCCGAAGAAGACGTCGACGTGGTGACGCTCGACGAGGCGTTCTCGAAGAAGCTGGTCGCGATCAAGGAGAAGGAAGCCGAGACGGTCAACCAGCTGACGCTGACCAACAAGTCTGACAAGCCGATGTTCCTCCTCGCCGGTGAGGTGATCCTCGGCGGCAAGCAAGACCGCATCATCGGTCAGAACACGATCATCGCCGCGAACCAGACGCACGTCGTCCCGGTGTTCTGCGTCGAGCACGGACGGTGGAACGAAGGCGACACGGGCCGCGGGTTCGCGAGCAGCGGCGCCCTCGCCCACGGCCGGCTGCGCGCGCAGGCGAGCTTCAACGGGCAGTCAGAGGTCTGGGCGGAGGTCAGCAAGAAGAACGCGTCGCTCGCGATCAAGAACGGCACGGACACGTACCGGAACATCGCGACGAAGCAGACCAAGGGTCTGGGGTACAAGGAGAAGGAGATCGACGCCGCGATCGCGAAGGTCTCGCCCGCGGATCGCGCGAACATGATCGGCTTCGTGGTCGCGCTCAACGGCAAGATCGCGACGATCGACATGTTCAACTCGCCGCGGCTATACCGGAAGCTCGAGACCAAGCTGGTGCGGAGCTACCTCACCGAGGCGATCGACGTGGTGGCCGTGAAGGACATCAAGCCGCCCGCGGTGGCGGACGTCAAGGCGTTCATCGCCGACGCCGACAAGGCGAAGGAACAGAAGTCGTACGACACCGACATCGCCGAGACGGCGAAGTACGACGGCGACCGCGCCGCGAGCTCGAAGGTGATGTACAAGCCGTCGAAGTCGTACGGCAAGCGCGCCAACGGCAAGAAGGCCGCACCGGTGTACGAGAACTTTCAGTCCAAGCAGTGACTACGGAACAGCGGGCGTCGCGCTTCCGAACACGGTGACGTTGTCGATCCGCCACGTTCCTGCCGCCAGATCGGCGTCGAAGCCAAAGATCCGAAACTCGATCTGTGTGCTCACGCCCAGGAATGCCGCGGGGAGCGCGAATGACTGACTTCTGAGGAGATCGTCGTCAGGGAGGATAGCGCTCGCGAGGTTCGACGTGAAGTTGTCGAGACTCGATCGCAAGACCCACTGAAGCGGGCCCGAGCTCGAGCGCTTCTCATCGAAGGCAAACCGGGTCAGCGAGGTCGTACCTCCGGTGTTCGGCGTGATTGTGAAGCTAAAAAAGTCGCCGGTATCGAGGGTGGAGCTCTGGGACCAGCCATTCGCGCTGAACGCGCCCGCCGCTGCACTCGGCGCGACGCCACTGCGGCTCATGACAGGCGCCGTGATCCCGTTCGCCGTCTCCGCCGTGCGAGTCACTTCGCTGCCGAGCGCACCAGTGAAGGTGAATTGAGCCAGGATCGCGACCGTGCAGACGCTCGGGATCTGCGAGTTATCACAGGTGAAGCCGGGCTCGACGGTGCACGTCGCACTGCAGCCGTCGCTCGGATCGTTGTTGCCGTCGTCGCACTGCTCGGGCGTCGTGGTCTCGCCGTCACCGCAGTCGACGACGGTGATGCTGACCGTGCCCGTCGACGTCACGACGTTGCCGTCGCTCAGCGTGTACTCGAAGCTCGCCGCGCCGGACGAGACCGTAGGCGTGAAGGTGATCGTCGTCGCCTCGAGCGTCACCGTGCCGTTGGTGGCGTTACCGACCGCGGTGATGACGAGGGGACCGCCGTCGCCTCCGTCGCTGTCGTTCGTGAGGAAGGTCGAGTGCGGGAACGCTGTGGCGGAGTCGATCTGGGTGACCGCATCGGCGTTCGCCGTCGGCGGGATCACGTTCGGCTGGGTGACCGTGACCGTCACCAGCCCGGTGTCGGTGCCGCCGTTGCCGTCGGACACCGTGTACTCGAACGAGCCGTTCTGCGTCGAGGTCGGCGTGAAGATCGGCTGGCCACCATTGAGCACCACCGTGCCGTTGACGGCGTTCGCGACGGCGGTCACCGTCAGGGTCTGTCCGTCGGTGGCGATGTCGGCATCCGTGTCGTTCGACGTGAGGTTCGTGAACGTGATCGGCGTGGCGACCTCGGTCGAGCCGGAATCGTCGACGGCGACGGGCAGATCGTTGACCGCGTTGACGGTGACCGTGACCGTCGCCGTGTCGCTCAGCGTGCCGTCGGTGATCGTGTAGTCGAACGTCGCGGTGCCGTGGAAGTTCGCGTTCGGCGTGAACGAGATGGTGCCATCGCCGTTCGCCACCGGCGTGCCGTTCTGAGCGTTGCTGACGCCGCTGACGGTGGGCGTGGAGTCCGGGTCCGTATCGTTCGCGAGGACGGTGATCGTCACCGCGGTGTCCTCGTTCGTCGTCGCCGTGTCGTTGATGGCGTCGGGGCCGTCGTTGACCGCGGTGATGGTGACGGTCACCGTGGCGGTGTCCGAGGCGATACCGTCGGTGGCCGTGTAGACGAAGCTGCCAGTCGCGGCGTCGAGATCAGGCGTGAAGATCGGGCTCCCGCCGTTGAGGACGACGGTGCCGTTGATCGCGCCGCTGACCGCGGAGATCGTCAGCGTCTGGCCGTCGACGTCGGTGTCGTTCGCGAGCAGCGTGGCGCCTGGGATGGTGATCGCGGTGTCCTCGAGCGTGGTCACGCTGTCGTCGTTCGCGACCGGTGCGTCGTTGATCCCACCGACCACGACGTCGACATCGACGACCGTATCGACCGTGCCGTCGTTGAGGGTGTAGGTGAACGATCCGCCACCGACGAAGTCCGCCGCCGGCGTGAACGTGATGTTGCCGTTCGCGAGGGCGACGGTGCCGTTCAGCGCGTCGCCGACCGCGGTGATGGTGAGCGGATCCTCGTCGACATCGCTGTCGTTGGCGAGCAGCAGGTCGACCGGGACGACGCGCGGCGTGTCCTCGTTGGTGGCCAGCGAATCATTGCCACCGACCGCCGCATCGTTGACCGGGGTCACGGTGACGTCGACCGTGAGGCTGACGGTGTCCTCGCCGTCGCTGATCACCAGCCCGAACTGATCGCTGCCGTGGAAGTCGGGCTCCGGCGTATACGTCAACGACAACCCGACGATCGTGACGGTGCCGTGATCCGGTGGGGCCGGCACCGCAGCGACGAGCGTGTCCCCGTCGAGGTCCTCGACGTCGGCCGAGCGGGTCACCGGCAGATCCTCCTGCGTGGTGAGCGTGAACGCCGAGGCTGTCGGCGCACGGTTGGAAGTGATGTTGTCGCCGCACGCGGCGAACAGAACAGCCAGGGCAAGCATCGACCGCTTCATCGGTTTGCACGGTACGCTCCGGCCCGCGCAGGAGCAATGCATGACCACGGCGACGATGATGGATGTGCCGCTGACGATCGACCTCGTGATCGATCGGGCAGAGCGGTGGAACAGTAATGTCGAGATCGTGTCGCGGCGACCGGATAAGTCGCTGCACCGCACGACCTACAAGGCGGTGTGCGACCGCGCACGAAGGCTGGCACGCGCACTGGTGAAGCTCGGGGTCGGCAAGGGCGACCGCGTGGCGACGCTGATGTGGAATCACGCGGAGCACCTCGAGTGCTACTTCGGGATTCCGCTCGCCGGTGGCGTGACGCACACGCTGAACCTGAGACTGCATCCGGAGGAGATCGCGTTCATCGCGAACGACGCGCAGGATCGGTTCCTGATCGTCGACGACGTGCTGTTGCCGCTCTACGACAAGATCGTCGCGGCGGGTGCGAAGTTCGAGAAGGTGTTCGTCGTCGGCACCGTGGGTTCGCACGCGGGATACGAAGACTTGATCGCGAGCGGCGGAGATCAGACACCCCTGCCCAAGCTCGCCGAGCTCGATGCGCTGGGGACCTGCTACACGTCCGGCACGACCGGCAAGCCGAAGGGCGTGGTCTACACGCATCGATCGACGCTGCTCCACACCCTGGTCGCGGCCCTGCCCGATTCGCTGCAGCTGTCGCGCACCGACACGCTGTTGCCGGTGGTGCCGATGTTCCACGTCAACGCGTGGGGCCTGCCGTTCGTCGCCGCGCTGGTCGGCGTACGGCTGGTGTTTCCTGGCCCGCACCTGGACCCACCGAGCCTGCTCGATCTGCTCGCCGAGGAGAAGGTCACCGTCTCGGCGGGCGTGCCGACGATCTGGCTCGGCATCCGCGAAGCGCTCGACGGCGCTCCGGGGAAGTGGGTGCTGCAACCGGGGCTGCGGATGATCGTCGGTGGCTCGGCCGCGCCGGAGCAATTGATCCGCGACTTCGATCGGCTCGGCCTGACGCTGCTCCATGCGTGGGGGATGACCGAGACGTCGCCGGTGGGCTTGGTGTCGCGGTTGCCGCCGCACCTCGAAGAAGCCGACGAGGACACACGGTATCGGCTGCGCGCGAAGCAAGGCCTCCCCACGCCGCTCGTCGACGTGCGCGTGCGCAACTGGCAAGGCGACGTGCCGCATGACGACAAGACCAACGGCGAGCTGATGATCCGCGGGCCGTGGGTCGCGGCGCGCTATGCGAACAACGAGACGCCGGATCGCTGGACCAAGGACGGCTGGTTCCGCACCGGCGACGTCGCGCGGGTCGACAAGTATGGCTTCGTCCAGCTGACCGATCGCGTGGCCGACATGATCAAGAGCGGCGGCGAGTGGATCGCGTCGCAGGAGCTGGAGAACGCGCTGATGGGGCACCCGGCGGTCAAGGAGGCCGCGGTCGTCGGCGTGCCGCACCCGAAGTGGAGCGAGCGCCCGCTCGCCGTGGTGGTGTGGAAACCCGGGCAGACGGCGACCCCCGACCAGCTGCGCGAGTTCCTCGCGGCGAAGTTTCCGAAGTTCTGGCTGCCCGACGCCTACGAGGTGGTCGAGGCGATCCCGCGAACCAGCGCCGGCAAGTTCAAGAAGACCGAGCTACGCGAGACGTTCAAGGATCGCTACGCGAAGGCCGAGCTCTAGCGAGAGACCTTCGCGCGCAGCCATTGGCGCCCGCTAACGCACGCGTCGCAGGACGATGTACGTGCGGCCGTCGCGGCCCTGCACGCGCTCCATCGTGTAGCGATTGCCGCGGCGATCCTCGACGTACTGCTCGCTCTGCTCTTCGTCGCAGGACTCTTCCTCCTCACCCTCGTCGTCGTCCTGCTGCGCAGGTTGATCCGCCTCGTCATCGGTCCACGGATCCTGCGCGTCGGGCGTCGGCTCTGGTTCGGCCTGCGGTGCGTTCTTGAGCCCGACCAGGGCGACGAGCATGCGGTACGAGTTCTGGGTGTTCTCGCCGGTGCCGCACAGCCGAGACGAGAACTCGCCGCACGGCGCGGTGACATCGAGAAACTTCCGGGCACCGCAGCGATCGCCGTAGTAGCTCATCACGTCGCCGCACTTGAAGACGTGGTCGAGGCCGAGCGCGTGCGAGATCTCGTGGACGGTGACCGCACACAGGTTCGCGGTGTCGCGCTCGCCGGTGCCGACCTTGGAGAAGATGTGGACGGTCGCGTTGCGCTGGATCCGCCCCGGCATGTACGGCCCGACGCCGTTGGTGCTGCGGTTGTCGAGCCCGAGCTGCGAGGCGAGCCCTCCGACCACGGCGGTGATGTGCTCGCCCGTGGGTTCGCGGTCCACCACGTCGAGCTGGAACGGAGCGAACTGCGCCTTGACGCAGGTCACGACCTTGCCCCACGCCGCGTCGCCGCCGCCATAGCGCGGGATCTCGACCTCTTCACCCTGGTGGTCGACCACCCGACCGTTGCGCTCGAGGAACACCGTCACCTGCTTCGGCGCCGCGTCCGCGACCGCAACCGAGGCCAGCAAACCCATGGCGATGACCAGCGCTCCCGATTTCAACATGAATCCAGCCAACGTGCGGCCGGCATGCCACCCCCAAGTCTTCGTAGGGATATCCACACTCGCTCGTTCGGCCTGCAGGAACGGCAGGGCTACCTGCTGGTTCGGCAGTCTTGTGGCCGATCGAAAAACCTCGTATTCACAGTCGAGTGCCGTCTCTGCGCGCCCGAGTCAAGGAGCTGGTCTTCGACCGCGTCCCCGGATTGATCCGGCGCGGCCCAGCCACGACCAAGCGGGTGGCGATCACGTTCGACGACGGGCCCGACGCGATGACACCGCGCTACCTCGACTTGCTCGACGAGCTCGGGATCCCGGCGACGTTCTTCGTGATCGGTCAGAGCGCCGAGGAGCACCCGGATCTGGTCCGCGAGTACCTGCGGCGCGGTCATCAGGTCGCGAGCCACGGCTACGACCACGCACGGTTTCGTATGCTGTCGACGCGCGACCTGCTCGACCAGTGCCGCCGCACCGAGGCCGCGCTCGGCGGTCAGCTCACCGGTCGGCCCTGGGTGAGGCCGCCGCACGGCGAGCTCGACACCCGCTCGATCTTTGCGCTGCGCGCCATGGGGTACACGGTGGCGCTGTGGTCCCTCGACGCCGAGGACTACACGGACCACGATCCTCGCTCGATCGCAGCGCGCTGTGTGAACGCGCACGCCGGCGACGTGCTGCTGTTCCACGAGGGCCAGCAACACACGCTGGACGCGCTGCCGCTCATCGTCGAGCAGCTACGCAAGTCCGGTCACGAGTGCGTGACCATGCACGAC
>JBBQJJ010000225.1:0-14077 GCA_038325805.1 Haliangiales bacterium | reverse complement strand
AAACAAGCCCTGACCTTACCGACCCGGGCCGCTGATTGGGGCTTGATTGTTCCGGTCCATCGACGGGGGGTGTGGTTGGCGTATGCGCAAACCACGCGCCCGTCGCAGTTTCGGGCGGAATCACTTATCGAACCGACATGGCGAGCGTCTCACCTCGCGCGAAAATTTGTGGTCGCGCTCCGGACGGGCGAAAATTTTCCTCGCTCCGAGGAGTGGCCATGATCCGACCTTTATCCTGCATTGCAGCCGCCGTGATCGTTGTTGGTTTCGCATCTTCATCGGTGCGTGCTGACACACCCAACGAGATCACGGCCGTCAGTTACTCCGAAGATCCGGCGACAGCCACGACGCGAGTTCGCTTGCGTGGCGCTCTGACGCCGACCTTCACCGTCTACAAGCTCGAAAAGCCCAGTCGCGTCGTCGTCGACGTGCCACGAGCGCGGCTCTCCGAAGCGCTGCGCGGGCACGACAGCGCGAGCGTGTTCACGGCGAGTACGTGGGCGGTCACCACGATCGCCGCGCAGCAGCTCGACGATAGTGGGCAGCTCGTTCGCGTCATCGTCACGATGGCTCGCCCGGGACGCTACGACGTCAAGACCGAGGGCAACGAGGTCGTGGTGTTCATCACCGCGCGCGACCCGGCGCCTCCGAAGGTCGATGGCGAGGCACTCCTCAGAGCGCAATCCGAGGCGGATCGCCTGCGCAAGGTCGCCGCGGAGCAAGCCGCTCGCGCCGACGCCGCGCAGAAGGCGGCCGACGATGCACGCAAGCAAGGCAAGCTCGCGAACGCCGCCGAGCTCGACAAAGCGAACGCCGAGGCGGCGAAGGCGAAAGACCTCGCCACGCGCGCCCAGGCGCAAGCGGAGCAGCTGCGCCTGACCGCCGAGAAGGCGAAGCAGGTGGCGCAGGCCGAGGCAGCGAAGGCAAAGCAGGATGCCGACGCCGCACGCAACGATGCCGCGCTCGCGAAGCGTGCCACCGATGTCGCCCGCGCCGACGCCGATCGAGCGAAGCGCGAGACCGATGCCGCACGCGGCGATGCAGCCCGTGCGAAGCAGGAGACCGACGCAGCTCGCGGCGACGCGGTCCGCGCGAAGCAGGATGCCGACGCGGCGCGCGCAGATGCGATGCGCGCGAAGGAAGCGCAGAAGCGCCAGGCCGACGAGACCGAGCGTGCTCGTCTCGCCACCGAGGTTGCGAAGCAGGCGGCGTTGAAAGAGGCTGCCGCGATCAAGGCGCAAGCAGCGCGTGAAGCGGAGGCTGCGCGTGCGCAAGCGGATGCCGCGAAGCGCGACGCGGAGCGAATCAAAGCCGAAGCGATGGCCGCGAAGCTCGCCGCCGAGAAGCAACGTGGCGAGATCGATCATGCGGCAGCGAGGGCGCAGGCGGATGTCGACAAGGCTCGCCGCGAGGCCGAGACTGCCCGTCAGCTCGCCGCGAAGATGAAGGCGGATGCGGATGCGGCTCGCCAGGAGGCAGTGGCTGCGCGCAGCGAAGTCAGCCGCACGAAGAACGATGCGGATGCCGCGGCACGCGCGGCCGAGGTGGCTCGCAAGGAAGCGATCGCCGCGCGCGACGAGGCGAACCGCACGAAGACCGATGCCGACGCCGCTCGCCGTGATGCGAAGGCCGAGGTCGCTCGCGCCCGCGCCGAGGCGGATGCCGCGAAGGCCGATGCCGACAAGGCGAAGCAGCTCGCCGCTCAGGATCGCCAGACCGCCGAGCGGGCTCGCATCGAGGCCGACAAGCTCGCTCGCGATGCGAAGAATCAGCTCGCGACGCTCGAGAAGAAGACTGGAGCAGCGCAGGCGCTAGAAGACAAGGCGCGCGCTGCCAACGCCGCGGCCGAGGCACGAGATCAGGCCGCTCGTGAAGAAGTGGCGAAGGCGCGTCGCGAGCGCGAGTCCGCGGAAGCCGCGGTCAAGCTCGCGACCCAGCGCGCGTCCGATACGCGCAACGCGGATCGCCAGAAGGCAGACGCCGACGCGAAGCAAGCAGAGGAGCGCCTCGCGAAGGCCCGCAAGCAGACCGAGGAAGCGGAGAGCCGCCGGCTCGCCGCCGAATCGGCCGCACAAGGTGCGAAGAAGCAGCTCGATCAGACCCGCGATGCGCTCGCTGCGGTCGAGCGGCAGCGCTCCGATGCAGAAGTTGCCGCGGGCGACGCCACCCGCAAGCGCAGCCTGGCCGAGGCCGCTGCGAGCGATGCGACGCGCCGCCGCACCGAGGCGGAGACCGCCGCGACCGATGCCGGCAAGCGCCAGCGCGCGGCCGAAGCCCTGCGCAACGATGCCGAGGTCCAGCGCAAGGCGGCCGAAGAGGCCGCGCGGATCGCGAAGCACGCGGCCGATGCGGCCGAGTCACAGCGCTTGATCGCCGAGAAGTCGCTGCGCGATGCAACGACCGCGAAGTCCAAGGCGGAGAAGTCTCTCGACGAGCTGACCACGCGCCGCCTCGCTGCCGAGCACGCCGCGACGGAGCTCGAGCAGCGCAGCAAGGCCTTTGCTACGGCGCAGGCCGAGATCGCCGCGGCGACCACGCGCAAGGCGACGGACGCCGAGCTCGCACGGATGCGCACCGAAGCAAACAAGCTCGCCGACGAGCGCAAGCGCGCCGAGTCGGACCTCGCGGATCGCCGCAAGGCCGTCGCCGCGCAGCAGCAGCTGTCGAATCAGCTCGAGGCGGTGGCGACGGCGTCGAGAGATGCTTCGCAGCGTGAAGAAGCTCGCCTCAGGAAGCTGACCGCGCAGCGCCAGGCCGAAGAGACCGCGCTCGCGAAGCTCAAGTCCGATCGCGATGCGGCTGCGAAGATCGCAGTGAAGCCGGTCGCCGTCCCGAAGGCCACGCCGAAGGCGAAGGTCACGGACATCGCGTTCAAGGGCACCGCCGACACCGGCGATGTCGCGATCGCGTTCGCGGGAGATGCGAAGGTCACGCTCGGCGAGGTCGGCGCATCGCATGTCGAGCTGTTCATCGATAATGCGGAGCTCGCGGCGAAGCTCGAGCGCAAGCTGGATGTCAGCCGCTACGGCAGCCCGGTCAAGGCGATCAGCTCGTTCCGCGATCGCAAGAACCCCAATCGCGTCCGTCTGATCGCGGAGCTCTCGCAGCCCGCCACGGCGACGCTCGAGCGCAACGTGACCGGCGCCTCCCTCAAGTTCACGAATGATGGCCTCGTCGCGAAGCGCGCGCCGCGCGTGCAAGCCGTGCCGCCGCAAGTCGTGTCGGGCTTCGGCGCCACGTCGACGCCGCTGGCGCCGCAGTCGGTGACACAGGTCCCGCAGGGCACGCGCCGCCGCGTCTATCGCGGTGCCACCGTCGACTTCGACTTCAAGGACGCGCCGATCCACGACCTCCTCCGCATCATCGCGGACACGGGTCGCGTCAACATCGTCGTCCCCGACAACATCAACGCGAAGGTCACGGTTCGGCTCAAGCGCGTGCCGTGGGATCAGGCCCTCGAGGTCATCCTGTCGTCGCACGGCCTCTGGTACCGCCGCGAGGGCAACTTGTTCCGCATCGCGGATCGCAAGGAGCTCGACAAAGAAGACAAGGAAGCTGCCGAGCGCGCCGAAGCCGCACGCAAGGCGGAGACACCGCGCCCCGAGATCGTCCGCCTCAACTACGCCGACGCGAAGGATCTCGCACCGAAGCTCAGGGGCATGGTCTCGCCGAACGGGACGATCGAGGTCGACGAGCGCCAGAACGCGCTGATCATCAACGACGTCGCCGGCAATCGCGCCGAGATCTCGCGGCTCGCGATCGGGCTCGACACCCAGACGCCGCAGATCTCGATCGAGGCACGCATCGTCGAGGCGCGCTCCACGTTCCTCCGCCAGATCGGCGTGCAGTGGGGCGGTCGAGCGAGCGCGAGTCCAGCGGGTGGTAACTCGACCGGTCTGCTGTTCCCGAACTCGATCGGGCTCACCGGTGGTAACGAGGACGCGCAGACGATTCGCCAGGGCATCGCGACTCCGTCGGACTTCGCGATCAACCTGCCGGCGAGTACGGGCAGTGGCGAAGGTGGCGCGATCGGTCTCTCGCTCGGCTCGATCGGCGGCAACTTCGCGCTGAACCTCCGCCTCTCGGCTCTCGAGGATTCCGGTACGGTGCGGATCATCTCGGCACCGAAGATCACGGTGCTCAACAACAAGCCCGCGAAGATCACGCAGGGCGTGTCGATTCCGATCCAGGTGATCTCCGCCGCCGGTACGCAGACGCAGCTCGTGCAGGCCGACCTCTCGCTCGAGGTCACGCCGTACGTGTCGTCGCGCGACTGCGCGGTGCAGATGAAG
This sequence comes from Haliangiales bacterium, assembly GCA_038325805.1. Classification (GTDB taxonomy): domain Bacteria; phylum Myxococcota_A; class Polyangia; order Haliangiales; family Haliangiaceae; genus JABFXX01. The sequence goes on along the minus strand of JBBQJJ010000225.1, from coordinate 9,785 downwards.
CTCAACGTGACGAAGAACGAGCCTGACTTCGTCAACGTCGGCGCTCGTGGTGACCCGACCTTCCTCCGCAAGGAAGCCAGCACGACGATGCTCGTCCAGGACGGCGACACCTCGGTGCTCGGCGGGATCTACACGCGCAACAGCGGTCTCGCCTACAAGAAGATCCCGTTCTTCGGCGACCTGCCGGTGCTCGGTTGGTTCTTCAAGAACCGTCGCGAGAACGACGACCGCACCGAGATCCTCGTGTTCATCACGCCGAAGATCACGAACAAGGCTGCGCTGGCCTGCCAGTAGCCTGCCATTTCCTCCCAGACGCGGCAGACTGATCCCGTGCCGCTGTTTCTGATCGGGTTCATGGCCGCCGGCAAGACGTCGGTGGGCCGCGCGGTCGCAGCACAGACGAACCGCGTGTTCATCGATCTCGACGACGAGATCGCGAAGCTGGGGGAAGCCCCGGCTTCTCTCGTTTCACGCGACGAGGCCGAGTTTCGTCGACGGGAAGCCGCGTGCCTGGGCGATGTGATCGCGCGCGGCGGGGACTGCGTCCTTGCGACCGGAGGTGGTGCCGCGGCGTTTGGCGACAACCTCGCGGAGATGCGGAGTGCGGGTCTGGTGATCGCGCTCGGCGTCGATGTCGACGAAGCGCGCGCGAGATCCGCCGGCGGATCAGGGCGGCCGCTGTTCGCGAGAGCGGAAGAGCTGCACGCGAAGCGCGCGTCGATCTATCGCCGTGCACATAGCGTCGTCGACACGACGGGCAAACCGGTCACGGCTGTCGTCGCGGATGTCCGCGCCGTCGAGCGGGCCTGGAGCTTCGTCGCGCCGCGCTATCACGCGTCGACGACGATCGTCGCGCTCGGCGAGCGCAGCTATCCGGTCATCGTCGCGGATTCGCTCGATACCGCGCACCTCGTCGCAGGCTCGGGTGACGGCGTCACCAGCCGCATCGAGGTGATCACCGACCGCAACGTCGCGCAGTCGGCGCCGTGCGCGGTGTTGCCACGCGAGCTCGCCATCGATCCGATCGCGATCGCGCCCGGCGAACCATCGAAGACGCTCGCGACGTACGAGAGGATCTGCAACGAGCTGATCGCGCGCGGCGTCGATCGCAGCTCGCTGATCATCGCGCTCGGCGGCGGCGTCGTCGGAGATCTCGCTGGCTTCGTCGCCGCGACACTGTTTCGTGGCATCCGCGTCGTCCAGGTTCCGACGACGATCCTCGCGATGTGCGATGCCGCGATCGGCGGCAAGACCGCGGTCGATGCACCGGCGGGCAAGAACTTGATCGGCGCGTTTCACCAACCGCGCCTGGTGTTCTGCGCCCTCGACACCCTCACCACACTACCCGCGCGCGAGCGGCGCGCCGCGTTCGGCGAGCTCTGGAAGTACGCACTGCTCGACGGTCGCGAGCTGTGGAACCAGGTCGCCGCGTGCGCAGCGTGGGCTGCCGGTCCCGATGGCGTGGCTCCACCACCCGAGCTGCGCGACGTGATCGAGCGATCGATCGCGTACAAGGCGGCGATCGTCGGCCGTGACGAGCGCGAGCTCAGCGGGCACCGCGCGCTCCTCAACCTCGGTCACACCGTCGGTCACGCGATCGAGAGCGCATCCGGGATGCTTCACGGTGAAGCAGTCGCCCTCGGGCTCCTTGCTGCCTGCCGGATCAGTGCTCACCTCACCGGGTTGCCCGCACATATCGAAGTGGAGTTGGCACAGGCACTTGCTGCGAGCGGCCTGGCGACGGACTTGGATCAGTGGCTAACTGACGACGTTCTCGGGAGAGTTCGCGTCGACAAGAAGCGTGTAGGTAGCCGTCTCAAGTTCGTCGCGGTCCGCGAGGTGGGCTCGTGTGAGCCTATCGACATCGCCGTCGATGATGCCCGAACATTTTTGCGATCTAGTCGAACGACTTGATACGATTTTTATTGGAGGCAGCGATGAGCCGCATCTTGTTAACTGGTTTGCTTGCGAGTGCTGCAGTAATGCCCGCGTGCGTCGCCGATCACGGCGACGAGAGCTACGTGATCCTCAGTAACCTCGCCGGTGAGACCGACGAGGATGGATTCACCACCTTCACGGCTAGCCTCGAAGGTCCCTTCATCTCCATCGCCGAGGTTCCGACCACCGCCCGCGCCGCTGCGGTCGGTTCGTTGGTCGAGAGTCGGATCGACGCTCCCGATGGCAAGGAGAGCGAGCGCACGGTGTTTATCTCGGGCGCGAACATCTCCGCGACGGTGAGCGCGGTAACCGTCAACAACGGAGGCGTGATCTCCGAGGTGGGAGCCGTCGAGGTGTTCGAGTATCAGATCGCGTTCGGGGCCTCGGTCCGACCGAACCAGGGGCTCAGCGCGGTGGTCTACAACCTGCTCCCTCCGCCGGTGTTCGCGCAGATCTCTGCCAAGGTCAACGCGGCAGGCGGTAACGATGCCTTCGTCACCGTCGACACCACGACCACGATGATCGGCGAGTACTACGGGGACCGCCTCGATTCGCTGCCGTTCAACTTCCCGATCATCGTCTCGAACATCACTCCGTAGGAAGTGCGCGGAACACTGGCGCCCGCAAGCGCCGGTCTTGTACGCTGTTCCTACCGTGTTCGCCGAAACCCTCAAGAAAGTCGTCGACGGCGTCGACGGTGCGCTCGCCGCAGTAGTGATGGGCCTCGACGGAATTCCCGTCGAGACCTACATCAAGGCGCCGGACCGGGTCGACGTCAACACCGTCGGGATGGAGTTCTCCTTCATCCTCACGCAGGTTCGCAAGGCCGGCGATAGCCTGCAGGTCGGTAGCCTCGAGGAGCTTTCGGTGAAGGCGCAGCGGCTCACGCTGGTGTGCCGGATGCTCTCGCCGCAGTACTTCGTCGCGATCGCGATGTCTCCCGACGGCAACTTCGGCAAGTTGCGCTACATGGTTCGGATGGCCTCGCCGACGCTGAGCGCTCAGCTCTAAGCTGTACCAATGAGCAAGGCGATACGGATTCTGGTCCTGCACGGGCCGAATCTGAACCTCCTCGGGTCGCGCGACCCGGCGACCTACGGCACCGCGACGCTGGCCGAGATCGATCGCGAGCTGACGCGCCGTGCGAAGGAGCGCAACGCGATCGTTCGCTGCTTTCAGACCAACGTCGAGGGCGAGCTGGTCGACTTGATCCAGATGGCGCAGGGCACCTCCGATGCCATCGTGATCAACCCTGGCGGGTACACCCATACATCGGTCGCGATCCGCGATGCGATCGAGGCGGTGGAGCTCCCCACCATCGAGGTCCACTTGTCGAATCTCCACGCCCGCGAGCCGTTCCGCCGCGAGTCGATCACCGCCGCGAAGTGTGTGGGCCAGATCAGCGGATTCGGAGCACAAAGCTACTACCTGGGACTGGACGCCGCCCTGGCCCGTGTGGAAGCTACGCCTCGTCATGGGAAAACAAAAAGGCGCTGACGGCGACAACGAGGTTGTCGCGATCGCGCGTGGCCTTGCCGAAGTGGTGGCCGAGCACGATCTCTCCGAGCTGATCCTCGACACCAAGGACCTCAAGATGACGGTTCGTCGCGGAGTGGCCGGAGGTACGGCCCCCGTGATGATGGCGCCGGCACCGGTCTACGCACCCGCGCCTTCCTACGCTGCCGCACCTGCGCCCGCCGCTGCGCCCGAAGTCAAAGACAACGCGCACGTGGTGACGTCGCCGTTCGTCGGCACGTTCTATCGCAAGCCCAACCCGGACTCTCCGTCGTACGTGTCGCTCAACGACAAGGTCGACAAGGGTTCGGTGCTCTGTATCGTCGAGGCGATGAAGCTGATGAACGAGATCGAAGCCGATGTCGCCGGCACGATCGTCAGCATCCTCGTCGAGGACGGTGCACCGGTCGAGTACGGGCAGCCGCTGTTCCGGATCCTGTGATGTTCAAGAAGGTCCTGATCGCCAATCGCGGTGAGATCGCGCTGCGCGTGATCCGCGCGTGTCGCGAGCTCGGGCTCGAGTCGGTCGCGGTGCACTCCACCGCCGATGCCGACGCACTGCACGTCAAGTTCGCGGACCAGGCGGTGTGCATCGGGCCGCCGCCGTCGAAGGCGAGCTACCTCAACGTGCCGATGATCATCTCGGCCGCCGAGGTCACCGGCGCCGATGCCATCCATCCCGGCTACGGCTTCCTCTCGGAGAACGCCGATTTCGCCGAGGTCTGCCGCAAGTGCAAGCTGACCTGGATCGGCCCGCCTCCCGACGCGATGCGCCTGATGGGCGACAAGATCCGCGCGCGTGCTGCGATGGCCGCCGCGGGCGTGCCGATGCTGCCGGGTACGGCAGGCATCCACGACGAGATCCAGCTCCTCGAAGCCGCCGAAAAGATCGGCTTCCCCGTGATCCTCAAGGCGAGCGCCGGTGGTGGTGGTCGCGGCATGAAGATCGTCTACGAGAAGGAGAAGCTCCTCGACGCGTGGTCGATGGGTCGCACCGAAGCGCTCGCCGCTTTCGGCAACCCCGAGATGTTCATGGAGCGGTACTGCCAGAAGCCGCGCCACATCGAGATCCAGGTGATCGGCGACAAGCACGGTCACTACGGGCACCTCGGTGAGCGCGAGTGCTCGATCCAGCGCCGCCACCAGAAGGTGATCGAGGAAGCTCCGAGCCTGGCGATCTCCGACGAGACGCGCCGCGCGATGTGCGAAGCATCGGTCAAGGCGATCGAAGCGATCGGCTATCACAGCGTCGGCACCATGGAGTACCTGCTCGATACCGACGGCAGCTTCTACTTCATGGAGATGAACACGCGTCTCCAGGTCGAGCACCCCGTGACCGAGCTGGTCACCGGTCTCGATCTCGTGCGCGAGCAGATCAAGATCGCCGCCGGTGAACCGCTCTCGTTCGATCACACCGAGGCGCGCAAACCGCGCGGACATGCGATCGAACTGCGCATCAACGCCGAGGATCCGAACAACTTCGCGCCGTGGCCCGGAAAGATCACCGCGGTTCACATGCCGGGTGGCCTCGGCGTGCGCATAGATACCCACGTGTACGCAGGCTACGTGGTGCCCCCGAACTACGACTCGCTGCTCGCGAAGGTCATCGTCCACGACATCGACCGCCCCTCAGCGATCCGCCGGGCACGCCGTTGTCTCGACGAGATGGTCGTCGAAGGGATCCGGACCAACATCCCGTTTCTTCGCCGGATCATCAACAACCCCGACTTCATCAAGGGTGACTTCGATACGGGCTTTGTCGGCCGGCTCCTCGCCGAGCGATCGTCAGCTGCCTGACATCGCGTCCGCGCAGTGATCCGATGTGGGCGATGGAGATGATCGCCTTGGGGGTAACGCGCGGGATTGACTAGCCCTTTTGCTTGACCCACACACAGATCGGGCCGTACGCTTTGATCCTCGGGCAGTGGGATTTCTCCCGTGTGTCTGTTCCCTTGTGATGCGACGCACCCAGATGAGTAAGGGGCTCTAGCGCACGTGGCCTTCAACAAAGAAAAGGTCATGGATGCGGCGCGGAAGTTTGTCGACAAGGGACAGATCGACAAAGCCGTGAAGGAGTACCTGCGGATCGTCCACGAGGATCCGAAGGACGTTCGCGTCTGGCTGAAGATCGGCGATCTCTACGCGAAGAAGGGATCGAAGCAGGACGCGATCGATACCTATGAAAAGGTCGCGCGCTTCTACCACGACCAAGGCTTCTTCCTGAAAGCGGTCGCGGTCTACAAGCAGATCCTCAAGCTCGATCCGCGCTTGTTCGACGTCACGCTCAAGCTCGCCGAGCTGTATCGGCAGCTCGGGTTGATGAGCGATGCGATGCAGCACTTCGAGGCCGTCGCCGCGCACTTCCATCGCGAAGGCAACACGAAGGAAGCGCTCGCCACCGTCAAGAAGCTCGTCGATCTCGATCCCGAGAACATCGCGACGCGGATCAAGCTCGCGGAGCTGTACTCGAAGGAGGGGCTCGTCGAGGACGCCGCCACCGAGTTCCAGGTCGCGTGCGAGCAGCTGCGCCGGCAGGGCCGACAGGACGATTTCATCAAGGTCGCCGAGCGCTTGCTCTGGCACAAACCGGATAACCACTCGCTCAATCGCGAGCTCGCCGGGCTGTATCTGCGCCGCAACGATCCACGTCGCGCACTTCAGAAGCTGCAGGCGTGCTTCAAGAACGATCCGCGCGATATCGAAACGCTCGGCTTGCTCGCGCAGGCGTTCCAGGCGCTCGATCAAAAAGCGAAGACGGTCAGCGTGCTCAAGGAGCTCGCGCGGGTTCAGGTCGAGAACAAGGCGCGCGACAAGGCGTCCGAGGTGTTCCGCAAGATCCTCGAATTCTCGCCAACCGATGCGGATGCCTTGGCGTTCCTCAACCTCACACCGGTTCCGCCACCACAGCAGCAGATGCGCCCCTCGGCACCGCCGCCTCCGCCCACGCCCACGCCTCCGCGCACGCAGACGCCGATGCCCGCACCGATCCGCGCGCACACCAACGAGGCGAAGTTCGCACTGACCGGCGACATGCCTGCGCTCCGTCCGCAGGACGCGCAACGGATGACGGGGTCGATGCCGCTGATCGACGAGCAGTCGATGTCGGGCGTCGATTTCGCGCTGCCCGAATACGACGACGCAGATTTCTCCGCGGACATGGAGCCCGCACCGGATCCGCGCGCGATGTCGGCAGCCGGCGAGCGCCACGCCGAGGAGATCTCGAAGATCCTCGCCGAGACCGATGTCTACGTGAAGTACGGCCTGCACCAGAAGGCAGTCGATCACCTCCGTCGCGTGTTCGGTCTCGATCCGGAGAACGTCGAGGCGCACGAGCGACTCAAAGACATCTTCATGGGGCAGGGTCGCGAGCAAGAGGCCGAGGTCGAGTTGCTCAAGCTCGCCGAGCTCGTTGCGGCGGGCGATCCGGATCGCGCCGAGCAGTATCTTCAGGAGCTCCTCGCGATGAACGGCACGCACACGGGAGCGTTCGAGCTCGCGCGTCGGTTCCGGCTGCGCGTCGCGCGGATGAGTAGCGTGTCGTCGGAGGTCTCGTACGATGGCGGCGGTGTGGCGGCGGTCGATCACGAGCTCGACGATCTCGATCTCTCCGATCCGATCATCCCGGCGAGTGCGATCGGCGTTGCTCGGTCTCATTCGCCTAGCTCGGGGATGAGCTCGCGCGATTCGATCGATGACTTCGATCCCGATGATCTGATCCCGCGTGGCTCGCTCGGGCATGGCAGCCCCACGCCGCAGCGTCCACCGCAGGCACCGGCCGGTCGCCACGTCCAGCCGCACTGGCAGCAAGAACAAGATCAGTTCGATCTCGAGTTCGAGCCGCAGCAATCCACGCGGCAGATGTCGCCGGAGCACGTCGACGCGCTCAACCACTACGACAACGGCGCCGGCGACGAGCTCGATGATCCGATCGAGGTCGACTCCGCTCCGGTACGCGGCTGGAACGACAACACCGCCGCCGGCGGTGCCGAGGTCAACCTCGACGAGGATTCGCTCGACGGCGCGCCGCTCGGCGAGCTGCCGTTCGATCCCGACGACGCTCGTTCGTTCGATATGGGTGTGCCGCGCGAAACCGCGGAGCACATCTCTGGCTTCGACGACACCGACCTGCCGGATGTGCCGCCAGGTTTCAACGCGCCGACCCATCAGTCGCTGACGGATTCACATCCGGGCAGTTACGAGGACGAGCTCGGCGTCTCGGGCTCGTACGATCCGTACGGCACCGAGGCAGCGTTGCCGCCGTACGATCCCACGGCCGCTCACACCGTCGGCTCGATGCCCGACATCGACGAGGCTCCGGTCGCGCCTCCTCCTCCACAGCGCCCACCCACGCCGCCAAACGGTGCCGCGCGACCCGATACCAACGTCGAGGACGAGCTCGACACCGCCGACTTCTACGCCGGTCAAGGCATGTACGCCGAGGCGCTCGACGTGTTGCGCGTGGTGCTCCAGCAGTATCCGCATCACAAGCTCGTCAACGCGAAGCTGCGCGAGATCGAGCATCTTCAGGGCGGCACCGATGCGGCTCCCGTACCGATCCAGGCGGTCGACTACAGCCACGGCACCGAGGCGCTCGAGCTCGACGAGATCGAAGAGGTCAACCTCGACGAGTTCGAAGAGATCGACGAACCCGCCAGCGTGCCCAAGAAGAAGCGCGGCCCGACCGTGATGCTCGAGAAGCCGCTCGACGAGAGCGACGCCGAGACGCACTATGACCTCGGCCTCGCCTACAAGGAGATGGGGCTCTTCGACGAGGCGATCAAGGCGTTCGAGAAGGTGCTGCGCGCGCCGGGTCGCGAGGTCGGGTGCCACATCATGATCGGCATGTGCCATCGCGAGATGGGAAACGCGTCTGAAGCGATCCAGCAGTTCAAGCAAGGTCTCCACGCCGAGCCGCAGGAGCGCGAGCGCCACAGCCTGTATTACGAGATCGCGATGACCTACGAGTCGATCGGCGACGAGGGCGAAGCGCTCTATTACTTCGAGATGATCATGAAGCGCGATCCGTCGTTCGCCGACGCGGGTGCGCGTGCGGATTCGCTGCGCCAGCGTGGAGCTGGTGGCAATCAGCGTCAGCACGATGACGACGATCTGTGAGATCGCAGCAGGCGATCCACGGCTCGACGCGTTCCACCGCGACCTCTTCCTGAACGAGCTCGCGGAGCAGTGCGGCACGCAGCGCGCTCGTCTATCCGTCGCATTGGGTGGTCAGAGGGTCGCCAAATCGCCAAACGCAACCCGCCAAAAAACGCCAACAGATCGATTGAACCAGACCCGAGCAAGTTCGGTCGCTCAGGCGCCGACCGAAGTCGTTCTGACTGCATCGCTGCGACCCTCCGAACACGCCTGTCCATGCGCAGCCCACGCATGAAGCCCCTCAAGCGCATGCCGCCACCCCAGCACCGGCCCGCCGGGATCACGTGCCGCGCAACCAGCGCTGGGGCGCGCGTGTGGTGGAGACGCGATACGTGCAACCGTCACTCGGCGAGGGGCGTGATCGGCAGCTGCTACTGATCGCGTTTGTGGGGAAGTTCCCCGACCGTCGACGATCGAGGGCGCCTTGCGGCGCGCATTCGTCGACGAGTTTAACGACGTCACCGAGGGCCTCCGGAGATCGCGATTCCCGATAGGTCTGATCGAGCTGTGAGCGACGTCCTGTGAGAAGGTGAATAGCGATGACCATCGCGTGGACTCCCGAGCTGAGCGCGCTCGTCTATCCGTCGCGCAAGCGTCCCGTCAGCACGCCGATCGATCCGAAGGCCGCGCGCAAAGCGTGCGTGGGGTACTGGAAGGACAAGGCGAGGATCGCGAAGGTCAAGCTCGCGCTGCACAAGAACCCGCCGGCGTGGAGCGCGGTCGTCGACCGGGTCCTCGCTCGGGCGAGGAAGCCGAACGCCGAGCATCCGCTCGACATCGATCTCGAAGCAGCGACGGTGACGCTCAAGCTGTGCCCGCTGTGGGCCTCGCTGCCGTACTGGATCGCCGTCGGCGGGATCCCGTTCGCGCTGCGTACGCTGATCCGCTGCCACGGGCTGCTGTGCTCGGCGCTCGAGTTCGGCTACAGCCGCAACGGTGTCGACCTCGGGCTGTGGATCATCGAGACCCGCAAGCTCTCGGTCGACTGGCCCGAGGGCTACGGCGATGCCTGGGCGCTGATGCGCGCCGCACTGTCCGACGCGATCGAGCCGGTCTACGACGAAGCCCACGGCATCGCCGACGAGGCCTTGCTCGCCAGCTCGACAGGAAATCCGAACGAGGCGGCGCTGCAGATCCTGTTGCCGTTCGCGTTTCCCGACGAGCAGGCGTGGGCGAAG
>JBBQJJ010000224.1:0-14081 GCA_038325805.1 Haliangiales bacterium | reverse complement strand
GTGCGTAACGGTCCGGCGGCGATGTTCCCCGGCGAGCCCGAGGCGGCCCACGAGGTCGCGCTCGGCACCGGCTTCCTGATCGAGCACGGCGGCATGTTCGTGCTCACCAACGACCACATCGCCGCCGCCGCCAGCGAGCTGCGGGTGGTGCTCGCCGATGGCTCCGAGGCGGTCGCCGCCGTGGTCGGCCGCGATCCGCGGCTCGACATCGCGCTGCTATCGATCGACGTGCCGCGCCTCGAGGCGATGGCGCTGGCGACCACCTCGGATCTCGAGGTCGGCGAGTGGGTGGTCGCGCTCGGCAACCCCTTCGGCGACGAGATCACCGCCTCGGCGGGCATCGTGTCGTCGACCGGCCGCGGCGCCGCGGGCTCGGTGATGGGCGGCCCGTCGAGCCTGTACCGCACGTTCATCCAGACCGACGCCCGCATCCACCGCGGCAACACCGGCGGCCCGCTGATCAACGCCGAGGGCAAGGTGGTCGGCCTCAACGTCGCCCTCGGCGACCGACCCGCCGAGCTCAGCTTCGCCGTCCCGATCGAGCGGATCCGCGAGGTACTCGACGCGCTCCGCGACTACGGCACCGTCGCGCGCGCCTACCTCGGCGCGATGGTCAACCAGGTCACGCCCGAGCTCGCCCAGCGCCTCGGCCTGCCCGAGGTCGCCGGCGCCGTTGTCACCGAGGTGCACACCGGCTCGCCGGCGATCCGCGCCGGCCTCCGCCCCGGCGACGTCATCCTCGAGTGGAACGCCAAGAAGGTCGACCACCGCACGTTGCCGTCGACGATCTCGACCGCGACGGTGGGCAAGAAGGTCAACGTGGTGCTGTGGCGAAGCGGCGCGGCGATCACGCTGGGCGTCACGCCCGACAAGGCGCCGAACTAGCGGAAGCGACGGTGGCGCTGACGGGGTCCGGAGTCGGGGTCCGGACCGAAAGGCGCGGACCTCGGACCGCACGCTACCTGGTGCGCGGCCAGCAGGAGGCCCACGACGCGGTCGAGCCACGCCCGGGCCTTGGCGATCGCGCCGCCGCGGGGCGAGGCAGCGAGCCGTTCTCACGCGACCGTGACGAACCTCGCCAGCACCGTCTTCTGCCCCACCCCCGGAAACTCGATCACCAGCTTCCGATCCTTGCCCTCCCCGCTGCTATCCACCACTCGCCCCGTCCCGAACTGCACGTGGTTGACCCGCACGCCCGGCCGGAGCCGCTCCACCCGGCTCTGCGGCCGACTCCGATCGCCGTCGAGATCGAAGCTCGGCTCGTCGTCGTCCTGGCTCCGCTGGTCGTGCTCGTCGAACGCCGGCCTCCGCACCGCCACCGCTCCCACGCCCGCGCCGTTCCCCGCCGGCCGCGGCGCCATCGCCGGCGCCACGCCCGGTGGCCGCGTCGCCCCGCCCGGCCGGGCCGCGCCGCCACCCGCGCCCCCGCGCCGCGGCATCGCCAGGCACGACGCCGGAATGTCATCGAGAAACCGCGACGGCGTCTGGTACCGCATCTCGCCCCACACCCGCCGCACCCGCGCCGACGTCAGGATCAGCCGATCGCGCGCCCGCGTCAGCGCCACGTACGCCAGCCGCCGCTCCTCCTCCATCGCGGCGTCCTCGTCCTGATCCTCGCGCTCCCTCAGCGACGGGAACAGGCCGTCCTCAAGCCCGCAGATGAACACCACCGGGAACTCGAGCCCCTTGGCGGCGTGGATGGTGGTGAGCCGGACCTTCTGCGCCCGATCCTCGACCGGGTCACCGGCGATCTCGCCGGGCGTGGCCAGCGCCAGCCGCTCGAGGAACTCCGCCAGCGTGCCCTCGCCGCCCAGCTCGTCGTCGAAGTCGGCGGCCACCGTCACCAGCTCGGCGAGGTTGCTCAGCCGATCGCGCGACTCCTGCGAGTCCTCGGCCTCGAGCACCTCGCGATAGCGCGATCGCTCGACCACCTGGATCGCCAGCTCGGCCAGTGACGCCCCGGCCTTCTGCACCGCGACCAGCCCGTCGAGCAGGTCGACGAAGCCGGCCAGCTTCTTGCGCGCCGCCGGCGCCAGGCCGCCCTCGCCGTCGCGCACCACGATGCGTGCGCCCTCGAGCAGCGCGGTGCCGCGCGCCCGTGCGACCTGGCGGATCTTGTCGACGGTGACGTCGCCCAGGCCGCGGCTCGGCGTGTTGATCACCCGCTCGAAGCTGAAGTCGCTGGCCGGGTTGCCGAGCAGCCGCAGGTAGGCCAGGACGTCCTTGACCTCCTTGCGCTCGTAGAAGCCGACCCCGCCGATGATGTCGGCGCGGATGCCGACCCGCAGCAGCTGCTCCTCGAGCGAGCGCGACAGCGAGTGCGTCCGGTACAGCACCGCGACGTCGGGCGGCGACAGCCCCTCGTCGTCGAGCATCTTGCGGATCCGGTCGGCGACGTACCAGGCCTCGCCGCGATCGTCGCCGGCCTCGTACCAGACGATCGGATCGCCGCCGCCGCGCTCGGTCCACAGCGCCTTGGGGTGGCGCTCGAGGTTGCGCGAGATCACCGCGTTGGCGGCTTCGAGGATGCACGAGGTCGAGCGGTAGTTCTGCTCGAGCCGGATCACCATGGTCTCGGGGAAGTCGCGCTCGAAGTCGAACAGCTGCCGCGGCTCGGCGCCGCGCCAGCCGTAGATCGACTGATCGTCGTCGCCGACCACCGTGACGTTGCGGGTGGCGGCGGCGAGCTGCGAGACGATCTGGTACTGGACCCGGTTGGTGTCCTGGAACTCGTCGACCAGGACGTGGCGGAACATCATCGCCAGCTTGGGGCCGACCTCCTCGTCGTGGGTCAGCCGCAGCAGGTGCAGCAGCAGGTCGTTGAAGTCCACCGCGTGCTCGCGGGCCAGCCGCGCCTGGTACTTGGGGTAGATCTTCGCGACCAGATCGTCGACGAACGGCACGCCCTTGACGGTGGTCGGGTCGACGCCCTTGTTCTTGGCGCGGTCGAAGCGGATCAGCAGGGTGCGCGGCGTCACCGCGTCGTCGGCGCCCTCGTCCTTGAGCAGCTGGCCGACGATCTTGAGCTGGTCGTCGTCGTCGACGATGTGGAAGTCGCGCGACAGCCCGATCCGCTCGCCCCAGCGGCGCAGCAGCCGGGCGCAGGTCGAGTGGAAGGTGCCGATCCACATCGGCCGAGCCCGGTCACCGAGCAGCTTGGCCAGCCGCTCGCGCATCTCGCCGGCCGCTTTGTTGGTGAAGGTGACCGCCAGGATCTCCCAGGGCTGGACACCGCGCTCGACCAGGGTGGCGATCCGCGACACCAGCACGCGGGTCTTGCCGGTCCCCGCCCCGGCCAGCACGATCATCGGCCCATCGCCGTGCTCCACGGCCTGCCGCTGCCTGTCGTTCAATCCCCGCAACATCGCCGACCCTGCTTAGCCGAAAAAGCCGACGGCGGCCACCCTCAGGCTGGCCGCCGCCATCTCGATCCGATCTGATTCTGCCATGGGCTCGTCTGCGAGCGCCGCCGCTCGTCTGCGAGCGGCGCCGCGCGGCGCCGGCGCTCTCACGCCGTCGCCGAGCAAGCCTCGCGAAGCGACTAAAACGTCAGCTTGAAGCCGAAGCGCACCGACAGCGGCGCGTAGCGACCGGCGACGTTGCCGAAGTTCGGGTTGCGGATGACCGGCGCCGGGGTCTCGCCACCGGTGTCGCTGGTCGCCTTGGCCCAGATCAGATCCTCGTAGGCGCCGCCCGAGATCGGGTTGACGTTGCTGCGGTAGGTGTAGTCCTCGTCGACCGTGAACGTGCCCTGGTCGTTGAACACGTTGAACAGGTCGGCGGAGAAGCTCGCCTTCATGCCGTGCGACAGGTTGCGCGCGTAGTCGACGTGGATGTCGAGGCCGGTCTCGAAGTCGGTGCGGCGGACCACGCCGCGCGGCAGGATGAACGACTCACCGACGCCGTAGCGGTAGTGCTTGCCCAGGACGTCAACCGGGGTGCCCGACAGCGCGCGGAACCGGATGCCGGTGGTCATCTCGCCGGCCTTCTTGAAGTCGAAGGTGTAGTAGCCGTCGACCTTGACGTAGTGCGGGCGATCCTGGGGCAGCGGACCGTTGCGGTTGGCGAGCAGCTCGATCAGGTCGTACTGCGACGAGATGTTCGGGTCGACCTGACCGTTGTCGGGCGAGTACAGCCCGGGGAAGTTACCCTCGGTGCGCGAGAACGTGTAGCTGCCCTGCATGTACAGCGCCTTGGAGAAGCGCCGGGTGACGGTGAACTGCAGCGCGTTGTAGTCGCGGCGCGGCTTGTCGAACTGACGGATGCCCTTGAACATGCCGAGGTCGCGGGTCAACCGGTCGCGCTCGATGCAGGACTGCGACGACGGACCCTCGGCCTGGCAGACGCCATCGACCGTGGAGATGCGGTTCTCGAGCTTGGTCTGCTCTTCCTGGGCCCACTCGCCCGGGTTCGCGATGATGTACGTGTTCGCGCCATCCGTCGAGACGTCCTCGACGACGCGGCCGAGGCGGCGGTTCTGGTACGAGACGCCGACCTTGAGGTCCTCGAGAATCTCGTACTCGAAGCCCGCGATGATCTCGTCCATGTACTGCGACTTGATGCCGGGAGCGATCAGCACGCCGCTGGCACCGATCAGCTGGTTGGTGACCGCCATGTCGGTGACCGCGGGATCGAGGCAGCCGTTGCCGTTCGGGCCACCGAGGGCCGGATCGGCATCGCCACACGTCGGACCTGCGGTGTTGAAGCGCTGGCGATACGTGATCTCGCCGCCGAAGGCGCGGTCGTTGATGTCCATCGGGATCGACTCGTAGAACCGGCCCCAGTGGGTATAGACCTTCGAGCGACCTTCCTTCGTCCAGTCGTAGAGGATGCCGACGCGCGGAGCGAAGTTCCCCTTGAGCTCCATCGCGTTCTTGCCGAGGGCGTTACCCGTCAGCGGATCGCTCTGGTTCTGGAGGAAGTTGGCGTAGCGAAGGGCCTGCTCCTCGTAGCGGAGACCGACGTTGAGCGTCAGGTTCGGTTGGATCTGCCACGAGTCGCGGAGGTACGCCGCCCAGTTGAGCGTGTTGCCCTTGATGCGCGCGCCCGGCGCATCGAGCGTGCCACCGATGAAGTCACACGTCACCGGCTTGGTCGCGCCGGTGGGGAACATGTCCGTCGGATCCGGATCGGGATCCGGGACGATCGATTTGCAGCTGTTGTCGAACCGAGGATCGTCCATCTGGGTGGCGCCCTGCAGCTGGACGAAGCGATCGACGAACACCGTGTTGCCGACCGAGTTCTGGAGGAAGCCGCCACCCGAGAAGGCGCGCGACTTGTCCGAGTAGTTGTCCTCGACATCGACGCCGGCCTTGAACTCGTGGCTACCCGCCGCCTTGAGGCGCTGGGTCACGCCGAGGCGCGCACTGCGGCGCTGCTCCGTGTCACGCGTCAGCGAGCCGGGGCCGCCGATCACGTACGGGGTGGCGTCCATCGGGCAGTTGTCGATGAACGGGAACTCGTCGTTGCCGCCGCCCGGCTGGTCCATGTTGCGGCAGCCGTCGATCGTCCTCTGACTCTCGGCGACCCCGGTACCGGCACCCGTCGGCGCCCACAGGCCGAGGCTACCGTCGAACAGCACCTGACGCGCCTGGTTGGCGAGCGTGCTGTCGAACGCCTTGACGTCGAAGTAATCGCGGTGCCAGCCGATCACGGCCTCGACCTCGGTCTTGTTGTCGTTGAACTTCGACGTCCACTTCGCCGAGACGTCCGTGGTCAGCTGACTGGTCCTGAAGCCCGAGGCCTGCGGACCAAAGATGCCCGGTCGCTTCGACGAGCCCGGCAGCGCCTGGATCGAGAGCTGGCCCTGGTTCTCGGAGTTCAACGCGTAGTTGATCTTGCCGAGCATGTTGTAGTTCGTCGACGTGTTGCTGCGGATCTCGCTGTCGATGTCCTTGGTGATGAAGAAGCCCGTCTCGGGATCGACATCGGGTGCACCGTCGGCGAAGCCACCCTGCGCGGCGAGGCGGGTATCACATGCGGACAGCACGCCGTTCGACTGGAGCGAGCGGCAGTCCGTCTGGCTCTTGACCGTACGGGTGATGTCCACCTTCGAGAACGCCGGGGCGAAGCCGACGTAGAACCACAGCTTGTCCTTGACGATCGGACCGCCCATCTCGAAGCCGAAGTCGGCGTCGTAGACGACGTCCGCGTTGGCGTCGATCGACGTCGCGTTGGTGGGGGTGCGCTCGCTGCCGAAGGTGAAGATGCCCGGCTGGAAGTAGCCGAACACCGAGCCCTTGAACTCGTTCGAGCCGGACTTGGTGACGACGTTGATCACGCCGCCGGTCGCGCGACCGAACTCGGCGTTGTAGCCACCGGTGATGACTTCGATCTCTTCGATGAAGTCGTTGATGACCGGCGAGCCGACGGTGCCGAAGGTCAGGCCCGTCGTGTTGACGCCGTCGACGTAGTACTGGTTCTCGAGCGACGAGGATCCCGAGAACGAGATGCCGACGCCATCGCCCTGCGAGCCGGCCGCGGCACCGAGCGCCGCTTCGAACGTCCGGCCCGGGACCGGGATGTTCTTGATGTAGTTCTTGTCGATCGTGATGCCCTGGGCGGTCGACGTCGGGTCGATCGTCGGAGCGGTGTCCGTGATCTTGACGACTTCGCCGCCAGCCTTGCCCTGATCGAGCTTCTGGAACACGGGCGTGGTGCGGTTGACGCCGACGCTCACGCCGGTGCGCTCGACGGTGAGGTCGAGGTAGTAGAACGTGACGAGGTAGTCACCCGGCGGCAGCGGCGAGATCTTGTAGAAGCCCTTCTCGTCGGTGATTGCCGTCTGGGCGCCCTGTAGCGAGGTCGAGGTCAGCGTGACGGTGACACCGACGAGCCTCTCGCCCGTCTTGCTGTCCGTGACCGTGCCCTGGATGGCGCCGGCGGTCGCGCTCTGCGCGATCACCACCTGCGTCTGGAAGAGCTGCGTGCCGAGGAGCGATGGTCCGAGCATCGCCATCGCGAGGAGAAGCTTGTTGTTCGTCTTCATAGTGGTTCTCGCTTCTCTTCTCAGTTAGCGCCGGTGGTGAAGGTGGTGACCAATGGAGCCGGCGGCGGCTGGTCGAAGGTGTCGGTGACACCTGGCGTGATCGTCAGCGTGTACTCCATGTTCGCAGCGAGCGGGGTGGTCGTGTCCGGGCGGACCTGGACGACCTGGTTCATCGTCGGATCGAACACGACGGTGAACGTGGGGGCCGGACCCGTCGCGGGGACCAGCGTGATGGCGCCAACGGTGGTGACGGTGTCCTTCAGCGGAACCGTCGCCTGGAGCAGGATCGGAGCCGTGCGGGGCACGCCCGTCGCGCCGTTCGTGAACGACACGACCTTGAGGCTGAGCACCTCCGTACGGAACGTGAACGCGTCCGTGTTGCCCGGCGTGCAGTCCTGGGTGACGTCGCCGTCGGGCGGCGCGCAAACCTGGATGCCCTGCTTGTCGGTGACCTCCGCCGAGAACGTCACGTGGCAATCGAGGTTGGTGGGGAGCGGACCGTCCGGAGCCAACACGACCGCGGGGCCGAGGGCTTCGAAGCCGCCGGCTGCCGGGCGGTTCTGATCACCCGACGGCTGCCAATAGCTGGCCTCGAGGTTGATCGGCACGTTGATATCGCCGCACAGGAGACCGACCGCGCCGTTGATGAACTGCGTGTCATCGGTGCCGCCGTCCTGGTTGACGTCGAGCACGCCGACCGGGGCGCCCTCGGCGATCGACGCGCCGGTGGACGAGATGCACCCACCCGGGGCCTGACAGATGCAGACCGCGGTGGGACCGGTGCAGACGCTCGGCAGCACGTCATCGGCGACGGAGCAGCGAGCGATGTCATCGGGGGTGGCGCCGACCGGCACGCGCGCGAAGGCGTCGTCGTCGACGGCCGAGCGACAGGCGATCTCCTCGAGGCTGTTGCCGACGAGGAGCTCGTCGATGACGAGGCGAAGCTTGTTGGTCACCGCGACCGCGGTGGTGACCTGGTTCGACTTCAGCTCGTCGGGCTCTGCGAGCTCGTGCGAACCGAACGCGAACACGGTCTTGTTCGACGAGCTGCCATCGGCATTGATCGTCTTATTGTTCAGACGAACCTGCCGCAGCATCGGCGGACCGACGGGGTTGAGATCTGTCGTGCTCGCGGTATCGGTGCATGCGACGAGCGCCACACCGAGTCCCAACATCAACTTCGTCACCGTTTGCATAGTCTTTTTTGCTCCTCCCAAACGCGCGCGTGGCGTGAGCACTACGACGCAGAAAATTCGACCGCTTGTACTAATCGCGAGTGAAGGCTGTCAAGCCTTCGTATCAGAGCCGAATCTCGACGGGGAACGACTGTGTGATCACCCGACGTGACAGCGTCGACGAAACTGGTGAAGGGCAGTCTCTAGCCCTGTCGCAGGGATCTGAAACGAGAGGTTCCACACACGAATGTGCCCTCCGCAGGCCCCAACTGCGAAGGACGGACCTCGATCGAGGTGTCGCAGGCTACTCGAGTCGCCACTAGCTGGACCCGAAAATAAGTCAGCCCACGCTGGGACGTGGGCGAGCTGAGCGACCGCTGACTGCTCGACTGCTATTGAGGAGCGGCCTTGTCTTTGTCTTCGCGAACCTTGAGCGCGACCTTGACGTCATCGTGGTTCGAGTCCGTCGCGAGGCTGCGGATCTGATCCATCGTCAAGACGACGGTGTTCCAGGGGACGCCATCCTCGAAATCGACGAACACGACCTTCTCGATCCCCGCCTTGAGGCCGTCGATCTTCGGACGGAGGCGACCCAGCAGGTCGGCCGCCTTGAGCACTTCATCCGCGTTGCCGTCGTTGTAGACCACGTCCCCCGTCACCAGCACCTTGAGGTTCAACATCGACGCGTCTTTGTCGGGTTGCTCCTGGCTGTCGTCGATCTTCCGCGGGATCGTCAGGGTCTCCATCTTCATCATGATCGGCATGACCACGAGGAAGATGATGAGGAGTACGAGCAGGACGTCGATCAACGGGGTGACGTTGATCTCCGAGGACGGTCCGTCCTTTTTGCCGCCGGATGACATCCCCATGGCTATTTGTCTCCGCCCTTCGCGATCGCGATGTCGACCTGCGAGATCGCCATGGTCTTGTTCATGTACTCGAGCACCGGGTAGACCTTGTCGTAGGTCACCTGGTTCGAGGCCTTGAAGAAGATCCGGCCCGCGCCGCCCGCCTGCACTGTCAGCGGCGATTTCCAGTGGGTCTCGACGCGGTCCTGCATCTCCTTGAGGGTGGACGGGGACACCTGACCGAGCTTGTTCTTCTCGACGAACAGGTCGACCGTCGCGCACGACTCGTCGCTGCACGCGATGGTGACGACCGGCTGGTTCTTGTCCTTCTCCTCGGAGAAGTTCTTCGCCTGCGGCAGCTTGACGTCGTGACCACGACCCATGACCAGCGTCATCAGCATGAAGATGATGAGCAGCACGAGCATGACGTCGACGAGAGGAGTGACGTTGATGTCATTCTTCACGCCGTCGACGTGGAGCCCCTTACCCGTGATCCGCCAGCGGCGGTGGGCGTGCCCGTGTTTACCAGTGTCAGACATGCCGGGATCCGATCGTTACGACCGGCCCTCGCGGAGCACGTAGTCGATGAACTCGGACGACACGTCGTTCATGTCGATGACGTACTGCTCGACGCGGGACGTGAAGTAGTTGAACGCCATCGCCGCGATGATCGCGACGCCGAGGCCGAGCGCCGTGGAGACCAGGGCTTCGGAGATCTTCGGGCCGATTTCAGTGATCCCGACCTGACCACCGCGGAGCAACTGGAAGGTCCCGAGGATGCCGATGACGGTACCGAGAAGGCCGATGAAGGGCGTCGCCGAGGCGACCGTGGCGAGGAACGAGAGCCCCTTCTTGAGGTTCGAGGTCTCGCGCTCTTTGACACGCTCCAGGGCACGGTTCACGGAGTCGACGAGATCGAAGTTCCCGACGTCATCGGGCCCGTCGGTCTTGAGCGCCTCGCGGCCCTGGATCAGCGCGGCGAGACCGGCCTCCATCGTCCGCGCGACGGGGCTCTTCTGCATCGAGCGCGCGCCGGTCAACGCTTCGTTGACCTTGTGCTGACGCAGGTACTCGCCGAGAGCCTGGACGTAGCGAATGCTCTGGTCGCTCGCCGCGCGATACGTCAAGAGCCGCTCCGCGATGATGTAGAACATCCACACGGACATGCCGAGCATCATGATCGTGATGATCCTGACGACCCAGCTCATGTGTTCCCAGATCTCTTGAAGGTCGATTCCCATGCGGCACGTTCCTGCTGAGGTGGTGACTTACTTCTGCGAGTAAATGAAGGTGACGGCGGTGCAGACCGGCACGGCCTTGCCGTTGACGAGGAAAGGCTTGTAACGCCAGTTGCGCATCTCGCCCTGGATCTTCGCGTCGTAGGCGCCGAAGCCCGTGCTCTTGAGCTGCGAGATCGAGGCGATGGCGCCATCGAGCGTGATGCACAGCTTGTAGCTGCCGACGATCTTGTCCTTGCCGGAGCGCTGGATCTCGGTCTTGGTGACGTCGTTCGGGATGATGTTCTTGTCGCCGGACAGGCGCGACGCCTCGAGCAGCGTGGGCGGCACGTTCTGCGGCGGTGCAGGAGGAGGCGGGGGAGGAGGAGGCGGCGGCGGCGCACCGACCTCGCCACCGACGACACCGCCGGCGACGCCACCCTCTTCACCACCCTCGACGCCGTCCGGATCGCCGGCCGGGCCGGAGTCGGAGGCCTTCTGCTCCTGCTTCTCCATCTTCACCGGCTGGACGATGTCCTTCACCGTCCGCTTCGGCTTGACCTTCACCTCGGTCTGCGGACGCGTGCTGCCCGGAGGCGGCGGCGGTGGCGGCGGCGGCGCCGGTGCAACGGCGATATCGAACTTCGCGCCTTTCGGTCGATCGAGGCGCTCGAGTTGCCAGATCGAGCTGGCCCACGAACCGCCGATGAAGCCGACGTGCACGAGCACGACGAACACGATCACCGGCATCGCCCAGCGCGGCATCTTGTTGCCGAGCTTCGCGTTCTTGAACGAGGAGCCAACGACCAGCTTGTCGACCATGATCGGCGTGCCGACGTCGGGTTGGACGTGGATGTTGATCGGCGCCGGATCGGGTGAGCGGGGAGCCCCCAACGCCCCAACGGCAGCCCCGGCAGGAGCCTCGTCGCGCAGGAACGGGGTGGTCTTGTCGTCGTCTGTGATCGGTCGTTTAGTCATCGGCTGTCTCCGTGTGCGTCAGCCGTTGGAAGGTTTGGTCTGAGATCCGGAACCGGTCCCAGGCGTTTGAGGCTTGGGAGGGGTCTGCTCGACCGGGGGCTTGGCTGGCGCCTTCCCGGAAACAACGTCCATCAGGCCCTTAAGATCTTGAGAGCTTGCCCGATCGATCGCCGAAGCCCAAGAGGCTCCGTGAGTGAGGGCGCGAAAGTTCATCAGCGAGGCCTGCAAGCTGATGAATCTCGCGTTCTTAGGTGCGAGGGCAGCAGCCTTCTGAAGCGCGCCAATCCCGAGGTCCGCGAGGTCCAGCGCCTCGTCCGGGGCCAGGGTCTTGGAGTTCAGCTTCGACCAGGCGACGTTGCCGATGAAGCCATAGGCCTGGATCTTGTTGAGTGTGTCCGCGGAGGCGTCCGCGACTTTTACGTACCACTCGATGGCAGTGCGCCACTCGCCAGCCTTGAGGTTGATCCCGGCCAGGATGCCCATCGCGTCGACATCGGTGGGCTTCGTGTCGAGGCGCTTGGTCCAGTAGCCGAGCGCGGCCTTGAAGTTCTGCGAGTCGAGCCAGAGCTGGGTCATCAGCTCGCGCATCTTGAACTTGAGCTCGACCTCGTCGCGGTCGTCGCGGAGCGCCTTGACACGCTCGTCGGCGTTCGCCCTGCGCTGGGTCGCATCGTTCCACGCGGCCTTGTCCTTGACGGCGCCGGTGGTGGCATCGACCTGCTTCTCGATCTCGGCTTCCGCGTCGGAGATCTGTTTCTCGACCACCTCGATCTCTTTACCGAGCTCGGCGCTCTTCGCCTTGAGCTCCTCGTCGGGCGGCTGCTTCTCGATCCAGACGTCGAGGTGGCTTGCAGCGAGGTCGACCAGCTTCTCGTTCTTGATCGCGCAGAGATCGATCTTCTGGCAGGTCCCGCTCGAGCCGCAGGTGACGTCCTTCGGATCCTGGGTGCACTTGACGTAGCTGCGATCTTCTTCCGCGGGGTCGTTCTTGACGCAGACCGTACGGCTGGTCGTCTCGACACCCGGGATCATCGTGCAGACCGATTCGGACTTCTCGGCGAGCAGGATCAGATCATCCGCGCCCGCACGGAACAGCTTCGAGTACGCGAGGCCGATGTTGTATTCGACCTTCTCGTCCTTGACGACCTTGATCGCGGTCTCGTAGAGCGCCGCCGCGTCAGCGAACTTGCCCTCGCGGAACATCCGGTTGCCCTTGCGGTTCGCACCGCGGGCGTCCAGCTCCGAACAGCCGATGCTCGACACCAGACTACCGGCGAGCAAGACCCCGAGGATCCATCGAGAATATCGCGGCCGGCTCATGGCGCGCGCGACTATACACAGGTGTGTGGGGGGGTGCATCGACCGAACAGCCTTGTTCGTGGATTACTACGCCGTCGCCCGGATCGAGCCGGGCACGACGTGACATGCACTATCAGTGCGTCATCGAGGTGACGCACACGCGACACGCCGGCATCGAAGTGCTGGATCAGAAGACTCGGACTGCGAACACGATGCTGATCTCGTAGTGCGTCGCTGACACAGCGTCCGGCGCCGGCGTGGTCTGGCCGACCCAGCGCGCCTGCATGCATGCCTTGGCAGTGACAGCCGACGCACCGGTCAGATCGCGCAGCTCGATCGCAGTCTCGGTGACTTGCAGCGATCCACCGCCGACATCGACGAACACGGAGCCGGTGACACCGGGTGCGGGACCTCGCGCATCCGCGGCGATCTCCGTGGTGCACTCGACCATCACGGCCTCGAGCTGCTTGCTGAGCGTGTGGACGAGGTCAGGAGGCAGCCGCTGCGCGGTCCGCTTCTCACCCGTTCGCGCATCGGGATCGTAGGCGACGCGATCACCGGTCCGATGATCGCGGACCTGCGAGGTCGCGGTCGCCTGCGAGGTCTCGGTCACCGTCTCCGAACCGCTGGGTGAGCCGCCCTGCCCCAGGCTCGGGGTTCCGCGCTCGACGATCGTCGGTTCGGGAGTGGGTGCGCGCGATGGTGATGGAACGTCGGCGCTAGGCCGGAGCTTGATCGCGAGCACGATCGCGGCGATGGCCACGACGGCGCCACCGGCGAGCACGAGCCTGCGATCCATCCACTGGTGCTAGCACGCGTTGGCTGGGGCGACCGGGCCGCTGCCGAGCGCCGTGGGCCGCAGCACTTCGACATCGCCGGAGTGGATCCGCCGAACCTTACCGTTATTGTCGCGCAGCATCAGCGCGCCCTCGGGATCGAGCCCGGCGACCTCGCCGATCACCAACTCGCCATCGATCGTCGTGCGCGCGAGCAGGCCATGCGCCATGCGCTCGTGCCACGCCGGGATCACCGTCGAGAGCCCGATCGCGACATAGCGATCGACCCAGCGCTCGACGTGGCCGAGCAAGCGCTCGATCACGACCTCGCGATCGATCGGCTGCCCGGCCTCGCGCTCGAGGTTGGTGGCAACGCCAGCGACCTCGGCCAGCCCGACATCATCGACGTTGATGCCGATGCCGATGATCACCGCATCGACCTTGCCGCCCTGACTCTGCGACTCGACCAGCACACCGGCGATCTTGCGTGCACCGAGCTCTTGCTCGACGAGGATATCGTTGGGCCACTTGAGGACGCCGCCGACACCGCAGGCGCGAACCGCGTCGCAAACGCCGATGCCGATCGCGAGCGTCATCGGCGGGACCGCGGCGAGCGCCAGCGGCGGGCGGACGATGGCCGACAGGTACAAGCCGCCCGGCGGCGATTTCCAGGTGTGCCCGTCGCGGCCGCGACCGGCGGTCTGACTCTCGGAGATCACCACCGTGCCGTGATTCGCGCCCGCGCGTGCGAGGCGTGCCGCTTCATCGTTGGTGGAGCTGCACGACTCGAGATCGATCCG
>JBBQJJ010000223.1:0-14097 GCA_038325805.1 Haliangiales bacterium | reverse complement strand
CTTCCTGCGGCTGTGGTCCGCCGTCGCCGACGAGGAATTCGATCTCGACGCGTTCCAGGTCGGCGAGTACTGGCGCGCGGTCGATCAGAAGATCCGCAGCGAGAACCTCACCAAGGTGCTCTACCCGAACGACTCGAGCCCCGCCGGCAAGCAGCTGCGCCTCGAGCAGCAGTTCTTCTTCGTCAGCTGCGCCCTGCAAGATTGCATGCGGCTGCTGCTGCAGCGCGCGCCGATCCGTGAGTTCGCCGACAAGTTCGCGATCCAGCTCAACGACACGCACCCGGCTCTCGCGGTGCCCGAGTTGATGCGCCTGTTGATCGACATCCACGGTCTAGGATGGGACGAGGCGTGGGAGCAAGTGCGTCGCTGCGTCGCGTACACCAATCACACGCTGCTCCCCGAGGCGCTC
Organism: Haliangiales bacterium; assembly: GCA_038325805.1. Classification (GTDB taxonomy): domain Bacteria; phylum Myxococcota_A; class Polyangia; order Haliangiales; family Haliangiaceae; genus JABFXX01. Next base: position 13,688 of record JBBQJJ010000223.1, on the reverse strand, counting down.
GAGACCTGGCCGCTGCCGCTGATGCAGCGCCTGCTGCCGCGCCACATCGAGATCATCTTCGAGATCAACCGGCGCTTCCTCGAGGAGGTCGCGACGAAGTGGCCCGGCGATGACGAGCGCAAGGCGCGGATGTCGATCATCGGCGAGCACGGTGACAAGCAAGTGCGGATGGCGCACCTCGCCACCGTTGCCTCGCACCACATCAACGGCGTCGCGGCGCTGCACTCGCGGTTGCTCAAGGAGACCGTGCTGCGCGACTTCGCGGAGCTGTGGCCGGAGCGCTTCACCAACGTGACCAACGGCGTCACGCCGCGCCGGTTCGTCGCGCTGTCGAATCCGAAGCTGACGGACCTGATCACCGACGCGATCGGCAGCGGGTGGATCAAGAACCTCGACAAGCTCAGAGGGCTCGAGAAGCATGCCGATGATCCTGGCTTCCAGGAGAAGTGGCGCGCGGTCAAGCATCGCAACAAGGTCGAGCTCGCGAACTGGCTCGACAAGACCTACGGGCTCAAGTTCGATCCGGCGGCGATGTTCGACGCGCAGTGCAAGCGCATCCACGAGTACAAGCGTCAGCACCTGAACCTGCTGCACGCGATCGCGCTGTTCGATCGCGTCCGCCGCGGCGAGGACGACGGCGTGTCGCGCACGATCGTGTTTGCTGGCAAGGCCGCACCCGCATACCGCGCGGCGAAGTTGATCATCCGGCTCGCCCACGGCGTGGCCGATGCGATCAACAGTGACGAGCGCGTCCGCGATCGCTTGCGCGTCGTGTTCATTCCCGACTTCAGCGTCAAGACCGCGCAGCGCATCTACCCGGCGGCGGATCTCTCCGAGCAGATCTCGACGGCCGGCATGGAAGCGTCCGGTACCGGCAACATGAAGTTCACGCTCAACGGCGCGCTGACGATCGGGACCCTCGATGGCGCGAACGTCGAGATCCGCGAGTGCGTCGGTGCCGAGCACTTCTTCCTGTTCGGGCTCACCTCCGAGCAGGTCGCCGAGCGCAAGCGTACCGGTTACCGCCCGTACATCCACCTCGCCGAGGATCAAGAGCTCGCGCGCGCGATCGATCTGATCACGTCGGGCATGTTCTCGCCCGGCGACCGCGGACTCTACGCGCCGCTCGTCGACAACCTCGTGCACCACGATCCGTTCCTGGTGCTCGCGGACTTCAGATCCTACGTCGACACGCAACGCGACGTCGGGACCTCGTGGCGCTCGCCGTCGGAGTGGACGAAGTCATCGATCCTGAACACCGCGCGCGCAGGCAAGTTCTCGTCGGACCGCTCGATCAGCGAGTACGCGAAGACGATCTGGCACGTCCAGCCGGTCACGTCGCGCTAGGCTCGGGTGGCTCGCCACCTCCCAGGACGAGGTCGAGTAGCTGGTCACGTCGATCGCCAGCGCACGTCGTCGCACGTACGCTCGGCCCGTGCTGCCTCCGTTGTTCGCGAATGTCCCCGAGCCGTTTCGTGCGCTGTTCGATCCCGAGGCGCCGTGGGCGTTGCTCGGCGAGCCGCTCGATCGCGTGCTCGGCGACGCGCAGGTGATCGAGGAAGGCGCGCACGTGCATCCCTCCGCGGTGATCGATGGCCCGGTCTACATCGCCGCCGGTGCCCAGGTCCGGCCGGGCGCGTTCCTGCGCGCGGGAACGTGGATCGGTGCGAATGCCGTGGCCGGCGCGAACACCGAGATCAAGCGCGGCATCTTGTTTCCACGCGCGCAGGCGCCGCACCTCAACTACGTCGGTGACTCGATCCTCGGCGAGGGCGTCAACCTCGGGGCAGGCTGCATCCTGTCGAACCATCGGCACGATCGCGGCAACGTCCGGATCGCGGGCATCGACACCGGTCGCCGCAAGCTCGGTGCGATCCTCGGCGACGGCGTGCAGACAGGGTGCAACACCGTGCTTCATCCCGGCGTGATCGTCGGGCGCGAGACCACGACGTATCCCGGGGTCCAATTGAGACCGGGTACCTATCCCGAGGGCAGGGTGATCAAGCTCCGCCAGGAGCTCGACATCGCGCGCCGGCGTTAGCGTCGGTTGGCGTCGATCGCCGCGCCGGCCGCGGCATCGAGAGGCTTGCCGTCGCACTCGCAGACGGCGCCGTGAGTGTCTCCCGAGGGGAAGTCGATCAACCCGGTGCGGCCACGCTCGTACCCGACGAAGTTCTCGCCGGAGTCCTCGTTGCCGCCTCCATCGTTAGGCTCGTTACCAGCCCACGCGGTCGTGATCATCGAACCACCGGTGACCGACAACCAGCCGAGCCCGGGGGCGACCTGCATCTGCGGCTGCACGCCGCCGACCCACGCCTTGTTGTTGCTGAGGTTCCCGGTGTTCTGGACGACGGCCTGGATCGCGACGACCTCCTCGTCGCTGTCGAGGGCGACCAGGTGCGTCGCGCCCGACAGGTCGTCGTTGCAGTCATCGCTGTGCTCCCAGGCCTTCCGCCCTTCGCTGATCACTCGGTAGCGCGAGGTCTGGCCCACGATCTGGTACGTGCTCGGACAGCTGGCGACGTCGAACGCGTCAGGGATCGCCACGGCATCCGGCTCGGAAGCCACCCCCGGCGCGTAACTGCAGGCGCTCAAGATCAACCACCCGAACCGCACCCCTCAAGGCTACCCCCGGACGAGATCTCCGGCCGACTTTCTTTCCGATCCGTGTCGGCGATCGGTGGGTTGTCGCTGTAGGGGGTCATGAAGCCACCCGTCGTTCCTCTTCCCATCCTCAACGGTCAACTTCCCATCCTCCTGATTCTCGACGACGCCGCGGTCGAGCTCGCGTACGAGCGTGCCCCTCTCGTCGGTGGCAACCGGGTGCGTACGCGGGCGCGCGATACCACCGACTATTGGATCCCGCGCTTGACGCCCGTGTTCGCCGTCAACGACGGCAGCGTGATCTACGCGCGCGAGCAAAGCGACGGTCACTCGATCCTGATCGATCACCTGAACGGTTGGGTCAGCGTGTACTCGCACCTCGCGCACATGTTCGTCACGCCGACGCGCAATACACCGGTCCAGGCGCGGATCTCCGCGGGCGAAATCCTTGGCTACGTCGGCACGCCGAAGGGCACGCCGCTGACGCCACTCCGCTTCGAGCTGTGGCGGATGACCGAGTCCGAGGACTTCATGCCGGTCGACCCGATCGTGTTCATCCGGAGGTGGCAGCACATCGACTGGCGAGACGCCCAGCTCGCGAGGGCGGCGAACGACGCGACCGCGCGGTCGTGAAGTTTTCGCGATCCATGTCGGCGATCGCCGAGCTCTCGCTGTAAGGGGGCATGAGAGCACCACTCAGCAAACGCCGTGTTCGCGCGAACCGGCGCGGCCTCCTCCAACAAACCCAGCAGGAGCTCGCCGCGCTGCTTCGCCAACCCGACTACCTCCACGAGGAGCAGCGCGCCGGAGTCAGGATCGGCCCGCACGTGATCCGCGTCGACATCCGCGAGGTGTGGCCGAACGGTCGCGCCTACTGCACGTGCGGCTGGGACACCGGCTGGATCCCGCTGTGGGATGCCGAGCAGCGCGCACAGTGGCATCGGCTCGACGGCAATAAATCGTCGGCAACCGCGTCGGCGATCGCGAGCGACGCGCTGTGAGGAGGCAAGGAGACACCATGTTCGACCGCAGCCTGTTCAAGCACTTCGCCCGCCGAAAGGCGCCCACGATCAGTCACTCGCCACCGGTGGTTCCGTTGCCGGTGCAGGGCGAGCGCGCGCCGCTCCTGCTGGTCTTCGATCATCGCGATCTCGCGATCGAGATGGCCTACGAGTGTCGTCCGCAGCACGCGGACACGCGCGTTCGCTCGACCTCGCGCGACACGCAGCTCTACTTCACGCCGCCGCTGACGCCGGTGTTCGCGGTCAACGCGGGCTTGATCGTCTACGCGCGCAAGCACACCGACGGCTTCACGATCATCATCGATCACTGCAACAGTTGGCTCTCCGTCTATCACCGGCTCGAGCACATCTTCGTGACGCCGAGCGAGCGCCGTCCAGGTGGAGGGATCCTGGTCCATGCGGGTGACGTGCTCGGCTACCTCGCGGATTCGCGCCCAGGTCCGTACAATGGTCCACTCTTGCCCCTGCGCTTCGAGCTATATCGACGCGAGCGCGATGACTACGACCCGGTCGATCCGCTGCGCTTCATCCGGCGATGGCAGCAGCTTTGCTGGAGCGGATCACCGACGGAGCTGCGACAGACCCCAGCCGAGCCAGACGACCGAAGCGAAGGCGGGGACACCGCAGCCGGCGATCGCCCCGGTGATCCAATCCCCCTCGAGACGCCACGTCCAGCCTAGGCCGGCGAGGAGGCCGGCGATGGCGAACAGCACCCAGAGGGGCTGAAACAGGACGTCCTTGACCGCAGGCTCACCGCGCCGGAGATAGCGCGCGTTGCGCATCCGCTTCGCCGTGATGTGGAAGATCGCGGCGACGAACGAGCCGGCAGCGCCGGTGGTCATGCCGGCGATGCCGCCGAGCAGGATCTCGGTCGCGTGACTCAGACGGTCAGCCCCTTCTTGTAGGCCAGCAGCTCCTTCTGGGTCTTGAGGAGGAGCTGGTTGGTCTCGAGCAGCTCCTTGGTGCGGGCGCGAACCTGGTTCGCCAGGCGTTCCCGCTCGCGGGCCTCGGTCTCGAGCATCTCCTGGTACTTGACCTGGACGACCGCCTCGTCGGTGACGTTGCGCTGGATCTCGAGAGCACCCACGTGGTTGCCCTGCTCGTCGGTGATGGGGACGGCGGACAGGATGAAGCGCAGCTTGTCGGCCTCACCCACGATGTTGGAGCTGATCTCGTCGAGCCGGATGTGTTGGTTACCGGCCCAACATTGCTGGGCGATGCACTCGGTTTTGCAGATGTTGTGCTCGAGGATCTCGTAGCAGTGCTTGCCCTTGAGGCCGCGCGCGAGCTGGCGGGGTAGCAGGGCGAAGAAGGCGCGGTTGAAGTCGACGATCCGGCGATCGGTGTCGACGATGAAGTAGCTGTCGACGATCGCGTTAGCGACGCGCTTGAACTCGGTCAGGAACTGGGTGAGCGCCTGGGCCGTCACGGAGAGCCGGCAATGTAGCAGTTCGCGCATGGCTGGCATACTCTTCGTCCGCCCCCAGGGGGCAGGTGACGGATGAGCCTGTCGATCAAGATGATCGTGACGACGACGGCGTTGATCGTCGTGACGGTGGTCGGGTCGGGCCTCCTCAACGTGATGAACGTCCGCAAGACGTTCGACAGCACGACCGAGGAGCAGATCGAGATTCATCGGACTGGTAGGGAGCGGTCCGGCGAGGCCTTCACCCCGGTGTTCGCCCGCGCGGTCGAGCCGGCGCTGATCGACAAGGGCGACGACATCCCGACCCGGTCGCTGGTGCGAAGCACGGTGATCGCGGACACCAAGCAGACGGACGGCAAGACCGAGTACGGCCTGCGGTTCGCGCTCGTCCTCGACGGCAATCGCAACGTGGTCGCGCACTGCTTCGAGGAAGGCCAGCCGCGGTGTCTCGACGAGGGGACGCATCCGCCGGTGAGCGATGCGCTCGGGGTGGCAGCGCAGGCGTGGAGTGCGGTGCTGAAGGCCTGGGAAGCGCCGAAGGCCGGGCCCCTCGTGCGGGTGGACTTCGCGAGCGGCGAGACCAAGTACCGGGTGTTCGCGTATCCAGTGATCACCGGTGCTCCGGCCACGGCTGCGGCAGCCCTCGCCGGGGACCCCGGCCCGCGCCAGGGCTACGTGATGCTCGGCTACGACCAGGAGCCGCTCGCGTGGTTCGAGGCGACTGCGGAGGAGGCGAAGAGCGCGGCGGTTCGGCGTGCGGCGCTGTACACGGCAGGCGTCGGTGCGTTGTTCACGCTGATCGGGCTCGTGCTCGCGATCCTGCAGGGCTTGTCGATCACGCGACCGATCAAGCAGCTCGCGTATCGCGCCGATCAGATCGCGCGCGGTGATCTGCGGACGCGCGTCGACGTCAAGGGCACCGACGAGATCGGCGTGCTCGGCACCAACTTCAACTTCATGGCGGATCAGATCAAGCTACTGCTCGAACAGACCGCGGAGAAGGCGCGGATCGAGCAGGAGATCGAGGTCGCGCGCGCGATCCAGGAGACGCTGGTGCCGCCCTCCGACGCGGTGAAGTGCGGCACGCTGGAGTTCGCAGGGTTCTACGAGCCGGCGGAGCAGACGGGCGGTGATTGGTGGACGTGGCACGAGCTCGCGAACGGTAAGATCCTGCTCGTGATCGGGGACGTCACGGGGCATGGCATCGGGAGCGCGATGATCACGGCGGCGGCGAAGGCGGCCTGCGATGTCGCGCGGTACGTGCACGGCGATCAAGTGACCGTGACTCGCGTGCTCGAGCTGATGAATCAGGCGATCTTCGAGGCGGCGAAGCGACGGTTCGTGATGACGTGCTTCGCGTCGATCATCGATACCAAGGCGCGCACGATCACGTTCGCGAACGCGGCGCACAACTTTCCGTATCTGTTCCGCGCGGGCGCGCCCGGGCAGGGTTGGGTCGATGCCAGCCCTACGCAGGCCGGAAGGGCAGAGCCGCGGCAGAGCGAGTTCGGCTCGTTGATGATCCGCGGCAATCGCCTCGGTGATGATCCGGCGTCGACCTACGAAGCGAAGACCACCGAGCTCCGCGCCGGCGACGTCATCGTCTGGTACACCGACGGGATCGTCGAGTGCGAAGGCACCACCGGCGAGGAGTACGGGGAGAAACGGTTCCGCGCGTCGGTCAAGCGCGCCTCGGCGCTGTCGGCCAGCGAGATGCGCGATGCGATCAGCGCCGACGCGCACTCGTTCTTCAAGGATCGCCCGCGCAAGGACGACATCACCCTGGTCGTCGGGAGGGTGTCGTGAAGCGGGTCGGACTGGCGGTGCTGTTGGTGGCGTCGATCGCGCATGCCGGCGTCGAGGACGATCTGCGCGACGGCGATCGCTACTTCGAGGATGGCGAGTGGCAGAGGTCCGCGGCGGCGATCGATCGGGCGATCGCGAGGGCGCCGGGGCAGGTGCCCGCGGCAGCGTGGGGCAAGCGCGCCGCGATCTACATCATCGTCAGGAGCTACCAGCCGGGCCTGGAGTTCATCGCGCGCGCGAAGCAGCGGCACCCCGGCGCCCCCGAGATCCTCGAGCAGGAAGCGCTGATCTTGTGGGAGACCGATCGCCGGGTGGAGGCGATCGCGGTCGCCGAGCAGGTGGTGGCGACGCGGCCGGAGACGTTCACGAACCAGAAGCTGATCGGCGAGCACTACTCCGCGCGCGATCCTGCGAAGACGATGGCCGCGTTCGAGGCGTACCTCTCCAATCGACCAGCAAGCCTCGAGGGCGGCGACGTGCTGCCGCGGATCCGGCTCGGGTTCGCGTACCTCGCGACCGCGCGCACGGCGATCGCCGAGGGTAGCGAGCCCACAGCGCGCGATCTGTACGGCAAGGCGGCGCAGCAGTTCGAGGTGGTGCAGCGGCGCCACGCCAGCAAGCCGAACGCGCTGGCGAACGCGGAGAACGGGCTGTGCGCCGCGTACACCGGCCTCGAGCGGTTCGATGCTGCGGTGACGGTGTGCGAGCGGATCGTCAAGGACCCGAAGCGGATCGATGCGGCGGCGAGCGCGTGGTTCAACCTCGCGACCGCGTACCTCGAGCGCAAGAACCTCAAGCAGGCGCGCACGTCGGTGACCGAGTTCGTCAAGCTGCGGCGCGGCGAGGCGCGGGGCTACGTGCTGCTCGGCGACGTCCAGTTCGAGAATCGCGAGTGGCCGGCGGCGCTCGAGAGTTACGGTCGCGCCGAGAAGCTCGCGAAGGCGGATCAGACTCGGACAAAGATCAGGATCTCGATCGGGCTCGGCAAGACGTATCGGCGGTTGCCGGTGCCGCAACCCGCGCTCGCGATCGAGAAGCTGTCGGCCGCGTTCGCCGCGAACCCCACGAGCACCGAGCTCGCGCTCGAGCTGGGAGGCGCGTACCTCGAGACCAGACAGGATGCCAAGGTTGTCACGCTGATCGACGGCCTGGTCGGCGCGGCGAGCTTCGCGAGTGCAGGGCTTGCCGATCGCGCCGCGGCCCTCGTCCTCGTCGGCAAGGCGCGGTTCAACACGCGCGAGCTCGATAAGGCACGGGGGCGGTTCGAGGAAGCCCACAAGCTTCTGCCCGCCGAGCTCGCGATTCGCAGAGCGCTGGTGCTGACGATCAACGAGCAGGCCGTCGGCAAGGACCTGAAGGCGGCGCGTACGTTGCTCGACCAGGCGGCTGCGATCGACCCGGCGTCGCCGGTCACGGTCGCGAACTACGCGGTGCTCTCGCTCGCGGCGGGAGAGTGCGATGCGGCACGCACGCGGCTGACCACGCTCGAAGGGATCCGCGGTCACGATCCAGCCCTGCGGTTGCGGCTCCTGGCGAAGAGCTACACGTGTGGTGCTCGCCCTGATCTGAAGCGAGCGTCGGAGACATATGCCGCGGCGGAGAAAGCGGCGCGTCGATCGAACGCGTCGGTCGCCGAGCTCTATCTCGAGTGGGCACCGCTGCTGTGGGACGCGGATCCCGACGATGCGGTGGCAAAGCTCGAGCTCGCGTTGCGCGGGAGCGATCCGGACCTAGCGGTGGTGGCGCGTCGCACCCTCGCACTCGCGCTGTACCGTCGCGGTTGGAAGCGGCTGCGGGACGGCAAGGCGGCCGATGCGGTCGGCGATCTCGAACGCGCACGCGATCCAGGGTTGCGCGGTACCGAGGTGCAGGTCGTCGAGTTGTCGTACGCGCTCGCGCTGCTCGACGCGAATCGCGCGGCCGATGCGGCGAAGATCTTCAAGGCAGTGCTCGTACGCGGCGACCACTCCCAGTATCTCAAGCCGCCGTTCGCGAAGATCCCCGGGTTGTTCACCGCGTATGCGAACTACCGCACCGGCACGCTCGCCTCGAGGCAGCAAGCCGCGACGGAGCTGACCAAGCTCGAGGGTGAAGCGCAGGCGTTCGCGCCGCGATTACGCGAGTTGCTCGCCGGCACGTGGGAAGCGATCGCCTACGATCAGTGGCGCACTGGTCAGCTCGGCGCCGCGCGTCGCTCGCTCGACAGCGCGGACAAGTACGCGACCGGCGAGATCAAGCGCCGCACCGGGATGGATCGCCTCGCGCTCGATCTACCGCGCGTGGATCCGCGCACGCTCGAGGCGCTCGGCACGAGCCCGATCGAGGCGCTCGTCAACCTCGGCATCGTCTTCGATCTGCGCGGTCGCCACAAGGAAGCCCTCGAGGCGTGGCAGCGCGCACGCGGTCGTGTCCAGGTCCGCGACCTGCAGCGCTGGATCGACGCGAAGAAGCGGATCCACGGCCTATGAGAGCGCTCCTGATCCTGATGTTCCTCGTCGGCATCGCGGAGGCGCAGCCGCGCAAGCTGACGCTCGGCATCTACGCGCCCACCGTCGAGTTCGGCGCGGCGACCGCGCGGCTCGCGTACATCAAGTCGTTAGCTGCCTCGATCGAACAGAGCACCGGGATCCCCGTCGACGCGCAGTCGTACGCGAACTTGGGCGCGTTGCAGCGCGCCGGAGTCGACTTCGCGATCGTCGACGGGCCTTGCTACGCGACGAACCTCGGCTGGCGGTTGCTCGCCAACGCGAATGTCGGCGGTGGAACCTCGCGCGCGTGGGCGTTGTTCGCCGGTGCGGCGGGCGACCTCGGTTCGCTGCGCGGCAAGAAGCTCGCGTACGTCGCCGGCTGCAGTGATGCGGCGTTCGTCGACAACGCGATGTTCGAATCCGAGGTCGATGCGGGCTTCTTCGGCGCGCGGGTCGCGAAGCAGGACCTGACCGGTGCGCTTGCAGAGGTCGCGTCCTATCGGACGGCGCAGGCGGTGTTCGCGCCGATCTCGGCGGCGAAGGGCCTGACCAAGATCTTCGACACCGGCTCGGTGCCGAATCCAGCGTTCGTCGTCATCGGTAAGCCGCCGGCGCAGGTCGTCGACAAGGTCGCGTCCGCCGTGCTGTCGTTCAGCGGTGGTGGTGCGATCGCGGGCTGGAGCAAACCCGACCGCACCCTCTACAGCGTGTTCGCGGGTCGCCTGCAGCGCGCCGTCAAAGCTGGTGTGTTCGCGGTGCCCGAGCCCGTGCGCCTCGATGCGAAGGATGTCCTCGTCGAGCCGCCGTCGCTGCGCGAGCCTGGCACCGTCGACGTCCGCCGTCACTGGGTGCGCACGTCGGGGCGCATGGACTGACATCGGCGCTGTACGAGCGCTGCACCGCTATGACAGAGGTTGCATGGTGGAGGCGCGTGCCCGACGCGGGGTCACACGGTTAGGCGCGGGACCTCGCATTGCAGTCGTCCAGAGCCCATTGAAGTACATCCTGGTTGGCTTACTGGCGGCTTGCGGCGGTAGCGATCTCGATCCCGGGGCCGGCAACGATGCCGGCGGTGGAACCGGCACCCTCGTGGTCGATGGGCGGGCGACCGCGGAGCCCAACCTCGCGAACGCACGGGTCGCGTCGGACTTCGATACCGAGCTCGAGGTTCGAGTCCGCTTGAACGGGGTCGACGTGATCGACGGTAGCGTGACCGTGACCTCCACGAGTGGCACGTTCGAGCTAGCGCTCGCCGACACCGACTCCGGCAAGCGCTGGCGAGGCCTGGCACCGAGCTACGACGAGGTCTACATCCTCGACATCGTCAGCGGAGACGATGCGGTCGACAGCGTGCGTGTCGATGGTCCGGACATCCACACGTTCCTCGAGCCGCTCGCCGGCGCGACGGTGGATGCCACGCAACCGATCGCGGTGCGGTGGAGCGGGGATCACCAGGCCGCGAGTGCGGCGATCGATGCCGAGGAGATCGACGAGCTCGCGATCGACGACACGGGCGAGTTCAGCCTGCCCGGCGGCGCGCTCAAGACCGACCAGGACAAGGTGCGCGAGAACACGCTGCGGATCTCGCGCGTCAATCGCGTCGTTCCCGCCGGTGCCGCCGCCGGCTCCGAGTGGTCGGTCTCGATCCGCAACGAGATCACCGTCCTCGCCGCGCGTTCACCGCGCGGGCGAGCTCGCTAGGCGAGCGAAATGAGCTCTTCGAACGCGGCGTAGTAGCTGCGGCGAAACGCGGCGAGCGTGGCGGCACCTGCCGAGGCGCGGTGGGTGACGAGGTTGCGGACCGCCGCGAGCGTGTGGAGGCGATGCGCGAGTGCGACGGTGCGCTCTGGCGTCTTGTGACCGAGCTGCATCAGGTTCTTGAAGCCCGACGGGTGATCGACCGCGAACAGCACCATCATGCGCGACCACTCGGTGATCGACAGGGGCGAGTCGAGGCGCTTGCGCCGGTGCTCCTGGAGCTCGCGCACCGCGTTCGGGATCGCGCGCAACGGCACGTCCACCCTTGCGGTGCCGACCTCCGCCGGGTCGCGCCACTTCGGCTCGAGCCAGCGCTGGAAGCCGGGCCAGTTGCCGCCGATCACGCGATCGACGTAGTCGAAGAGCGCCGCGGGCTCGCGCTGCAGCGTGGCGAGCCGTGGCCCGAGCCACGCGTGGACGTAGTTCTCGAGCACCTTCATCCACAGCGTGATCGGTGGGGATAGGTCATGCTTGGTGTCGCCGACAGTGGTCTGGAACAGCTGCTCGGCGGTGCGCAGGCTGCGCACGAAGTTGTCGAAGCCGGCGAGCTTGGACATCTGCGCGAACGCGGGGAACTCCTTCGCGATCGCCCCATCGACATCGAGCGCGGGTGCATCGGCGGCGGGTGCGAACGTCTCGAGTTTCATCCGGAGCAGCGGCTCGAACGCCGGATCGTCGGCGTGGATGCGTTGTAACGCCGCGTCGATGTCGTCGACGAGCTCGCTCGCGTGCGCCCGCGAGATCGTCATTCCCGCGGCCAACGTTGCACGTGCCGCGTCATCGCCATCGCTGGAGATGAACGCGATCGCCTGCGCGAGCGCACCTGGCGTGCCGAGGCGCAACAGGCCCGCCGCAGCACGTTCGTGAACCGCGGGGTCGTCGTCGCGAAACGCCGCGATCAGCGCGGCTTCGGTCGCCGGATCGGCGAGCTTGCCGAGCGCCCAGGCAGCGGCACCACGCACGGATGGCGAATCGTCCTTCGTCAACGGGGCGATCGTCGTCGCCGGCACCGCACCGCCGAGCAGCCCGGCGATCTCCGCCCCGGCCTCGCGCAAGCGTGCATCGGGTGACTCGAGCAACTGCGACGCACGCGGCGCGAGACTCGCGAGCTCGCCGGGATCCGGCACCGCCGCGACCAGCGCGTTCGACGCCGCACCGAGCACGCGCGGATCGGTCTCGCTACGAACCATCGACGCGACCTGCGTGGCCACGCCGGGCATCCGGAGCTCCCCCAACGCCACGTAGGCGGCGAGCCGCAGATCCGCGGGCTCGCTTGCTGCACATCGCTTGACCAGTGCAGGCGCGAGCTCGACGAGCCCGAGGTTGCCTGCGACGTACGCGGCACGCCGGCGCACCAGGGGATCCTCATCGTCGAGCATCGGCGCGACGATCCGCGAGATCGCGGCGCTGTCGTCGGTGGTCCGGCTCGCGAGCTGGAGTGCCCACAACACGGCGCCACGGATCGCGGGCACCGCGGAGGTTGCGAGATCGCCGATCCGATCGATCAGCTCGACGCTCGACGCGAACGCACCCATCGCCTGCACGGCGGCCGCGCGCAGCGCCTCGTCGGTGTCCGCTTGGTGCGCCACCTCAGCGAGCGCCACTCGTTCCCACACCTGATCGGCTTCGATCGCACCCACCGCACGCGCACGCACGGCTGCCGCGATGTCGGTGCGCTTCGCGAGCGTGAGCAGATAGCGCGTGATCTCCGCATCGCGCAGCTCTCCGAGGATCTGCACCACGCCGTTCGGATCCTCGGCGAACAACACCTCGGCTTGCTCGATCACCGTCGCGGTGGGCAGCGTGCGCAAGCGCCGCGCGAGGATCGCTCGCACCGCGCGGTCGGTCTCGCCGAGTGCGACGAGGAAGCGCTCCGCTGCATCGTGATTCCGCTCCGCCTTGAGTGCGCGCGATGCCTCGGTGGCCGCGATCCGGACCTCGGCATGATCGTGGCGCGCGAGACGCCGCAGCACCGGGCTGACCTCGAGTGCACCGAGCTCGGCGAGGTATCGCACCGCGGCGATCTGCACCTCGGGCTCGAGATCGTGATCGAGGACGATCAGCGCGGACTCGCGCCCCGCGGGAGAGCGGATCTCCGTCAGCGCAATCAACGCCGCCGCGGCCTCGGTGGGATCTCCGAGCACCAGCGGCACCAACCGATCGATCGCGCTCATCGCGCCCATCCGCCCGAGCGCCGCGATCGCCGCACGCCGGAGCTGCGCCGGCATCATTTTATCGGGACCGTGTCCCGAACCCTTGTCGCTGAGGAAGCTCGCGACCGCTTCCTCGAGCGCGGGAAAGCCGAGCCCGCCCGCTGCCTGCAGCGCCGCCACGGCGACGTTGGGATCGCGATCCGACAGCCGCCGGTGCACGAACGGCAACAACCAGATGTTGCGGAAGCCATGCCCCATGGCCTCGAGCACGCCACGCCGATCGGCCGCCGTGTCCGCGACACGTGCCGCCTCGAGCAACGCGAACGCCGCACGCTCCGCGATCTCCCACTCCGCACCGAGCGCCCGGCCCGCGAGATCGCCGAGTAACCGGCAGGCATCGAGCCGACCACTGCGCGTGGGTGCATCGATCGCCGTTATCGCGAGCAGCTGG
>JBBQJJ010000222.1:0-14124 GCA_038325805.1 Haliangiales bacterium | reverse complement strand
CGCCGTGGACGAGTGCGAGCACGCGGCGCGCGAGCTTCACGGTCTGGCGATGCTCCGGTCCCTCCTCGACGATCTCGACGAGGCCGCTCTTGCGGAGCGTGCCATCGGCGCCGAGCTCTCGCCACGCCTGCAGGTTCGGCTTGTCGCCGTAGACAACCCGCCGAAGGGTGTCGATCGTCGCATCGACTGCCTGCTCCGTGTTGAGCTCACGTGTCTTGTATCGAGCGCTCGGGCACAGCTCGTGCGCGACCATCACCCACAGGATTCGCTGCTCACTCGCCGAGAGCCTCAGTTGTTCCGCGAGCCAGGAGACCGGATATGTCGTCTCTGCGGTGAGCTCCCTGCGAAGGAGATCGACATCCCTGTCGGTCTGCTTTGGGCTCGATTCGATCGCAGCAGCGACCGCGAGTAGCTCACTCGCTCTGGTCAGCTGGGCCACCACGGATTCGGTGTCGATCTGCATGGCGGCATCCATCGTCCACACGCGCCTCGGGTTGCTAACGTTTCTTTGGAAGAGGCAGCTTCTGCTTAGGCACCGGCACCACTTCAGCGTTCCTGTGAGACAGGACGTAGTCGAGCGTGTTGTTGATGACGATCCAACACGTGCCTTCGTCAGCTCGCTTGATCTCGTGGAGGGTGTTGTCAGCGAGAAGACGGAGCTTCATGTCCGGGTAGACACCTTGCGAACGCCCCCCATTGAAGGCGACTTCGAACTGCAGGTCGCCCAGCCGCTTGTGATCGATCATTCGCACCGGCACTTTCTCGGTCGCGAACTTAGGCGGCGTACGGTCGTTCGACTTTGGTGCTTCCGCGACGCGATTCGCCTGTTTGGTGTGGGTCGTAGACTGATCTTCGTGAGCCGATTCGGACATAGCGAGTCCCTCGGCCAGCGACGGCTACGGTTGCGTCGTTGATTGATTGCCAACGGCAACTGACGAGAAGGCAGGCAGTTTCGGGAGCCCGACGCTCCAGTATCGGCGCTGACTCCTGAATGCGAGCAGTGGCTCAGCCCGATCGACAGTGATTGCCACGAGCTGGTGCTGTCCACTCACACGATAGAGTGCAGGTGCCTCGTTGCCCTCTATCCACACCGCTACGATGCCTTCGAGCAGTGATGCGTAGATCCAGCGACCATCGTCGAGCAGCGCGGCACTGCCCGCTCGATCGATGGGCGCGCTAAACACTTCCTCGCATCCACCTTCCCCGCAGCGCTCCAGGACATCCGGGTAGTGTCGGAGGACAAGGGCAACGTCGGTTCGGCAATCGAGAGTCATGTCCTTACTGATCTCGTAGACGACCTTGGGCCAGTGCTCCTTCTCCGTGACATGAACGGCGACCTCGCCTGCCAGTCCCCACAACTCGCCATCGTGCATGCAACGCGCGTTGTACTGGTGCTCCCCCAAGTGCTGGCCCGGCGAAACCGTCGGAGTGGAAGATCCAGGCTCGATCCGATGGATGAAGTATTCGTGGTCGTGTTCGACGTGCATCACGATCTGACCGGTCTGCGCGTGCTGAGCGTGATAACGGAGTTTTCCCGGCACGTACGTCGTCCGAGTGACTCCACCCTTCGATGTCACGTCGATGGCGTACGCGAATGGAGCATCGGCACGGGTCCATACGAACAACGCTTGCGAAGCGGTTGAGACTTCTGCAAACGCGAACGGTCGCCGCGAATTGATCGATTGGGCGTAGGCCAGCCGGTTCCCGAGACGGTCGACACCCACCGCCATCGTGTCGGATCCCTCCGGCGGAACTTGATACGCGTACGGAAAGCCGCCGTTGAAGTGGAGATCGAGCACGTCCACGCCGCCAAACATCGGCGCCGGATCTGGCAGCAACGGCACAAGCTCTCGCTTCGTCATCCCCGGAATCCATCGACCGACAGCGAGGCCGAGCGAGCGCGCGGCAGCATCGGTCTCGTCGATCCCGATCGCTCGCGTCGTCAACGATTCTGCATACGCCGTTCTCTTGAACTGGTCGATCGCTCCACGCCATGCGCGATCCAGCGCGGCGTCATCCGTCACGACTTGAAGCTCTAGTTGATGCAACAATCTCGAGCAGTCTCGGCCGATCAGTTTACCGATCGTGACGCCAGTCAGCGTCTCCGGCGCGCTTCCAACGACGCACTGACGTGCCTCGAGCCAGGTATCGAGCCATGTATGCAGCGAGCGATATGACGCTCGGGTCTGTACGTCGCGAGCAGAGTTCGAGCACGCAGACAGCAACACCAAGAGCGGGAGAAGTCTCGACATGCTGCGCGCATCGCCCGCCGCAACCAGTGGTTGCGCTCGAAGTGATGCGACGCTACTTGCCAGATAGCAGCCGAGCCTTCGTCGCCTCGACCTCTGCTTTGGTCGGATGAAGGCCGATCGCGCCTCGATTCGATTCCATCAACCCTTCGGTCGGATTGACGATGGCCATCAGACCTACGTACTGCTGCTTCTCGACGCCTTTGCCCTCGAGCCTTGCGGTCGCCACACCCGGACGAACAGCCATGATCTCGAAGGTGCCTGGAACACCCATCAGCACCCCCTTCATACCCACCGCGAGGTTTGGGTGTCGTCTCGTCGAGATCGAGATCTCGGCGAGGCCCGGCCCCTTCGGCTTACCGCCGAGGATCGGGCAGAAGTCGTTGGAGGTCTTCGGCTTGGGAGCCGGCGCCTTCGTGGACGGCTTCGGGGATGAGGTCTGGCTGTGCGAGGACTCGTGTTCGGCCATGGCGGCGGCTCCTTCGACCGCCATCCCTCACGGTTGCGTACCTATTCGCCCTCGAGCGGCTCGGGCGGCCCTTCGCGTACCAACAGCTCGAACTCGTCCACCGTGTGGTCCAGATCTTGGAGCCGGGACGTGCGCTCCTGTAGCGATGGCGCGCTCTCGACCCGCCCGATCAAGATCAGGATAAAACGCCACATCTGAACGAGCGTGTCTTCCACGATCGGCTCGGTGTCGAGCGCGCGGAGCAGCGGCTTGCAATCGCGACCTGATCGCACGGCGAGAGCGACGCCAGTGTCGAAATCGTCCGCCGGTGTGATCAGGCATGCTCTCGCCTCTTTCCACCGTTCGAGCCAGCGTTCGAACGGGACGGGGGAAGCCGGAGCGGCGGCGGTCGTTGGCTTCGTCGTCGCGTGGGGCGGAGACGAGCAAGCGACAAGCATGAAACCGAACAGGATGCGCATCACAGGAGCGTTTCTTGGGTTCCGCATCAACGCCTACCGCACCGCGAGGATCGCGGTTCCTTCGAGAGCAACGATCTCATACTTCGCACCGGCGTCGAGGACGAGCACCGGCTTGCCCCCGAGCACCGCGACGCCGACGACCTGATCGAGAACGACGGCGTAGGTCCAGCGACCGTCCTCGAGCAGCGCACTGCGTCCCTCGAGATTGTTTGGTGACCGGAACACGGTCTCGCACTTGTCGCGACAGCGCTCGAGCGCATCGGGCCAGTGGCTTGTCGTGAGTGTCGTGGAGCCACGGCAATCGAGCTGACCCAGGCGCGTCCAGTTCGTGAGACGGAGCGGCTTCTCGGCAAACCGCGAAATGCTGTCATGTTCAAGCCGCCAGTGCTGCCCACCGTTCGTGCAGTCGGAGAATCCCTGCGCGGGATAGTCAGACAAGCGCACGGCGGGCGTCGGTTGCTGCGGCGTGATGCGATGCACTGCCAGGCGCCCGACCTCATCACGTACATGGATCTCGATCGCGCGCGTCCGTGGATCCTGCCAGTGGCTCACGTAGGAGCCTTGGGCGAGGCGGCGGTCGTCCAGTGTTCGCGGTCGGAGGAGCTGTCGATCTCGTACGCGTGATCGGTGTCCTTCGTCGACCACACGATCACGTGCTGCGAGCCGGCGACCAGGTTGGCCAGGTGTTTCGCCGGATCCGTCGGAGGACGTTGTCCGCGCTCGCGCTCGTACTCCTTCTGCTCTCCAAACGCGGTGGTCACGACCTCCTTGTGCTCGCTGAACACCCGGATCGCACCACCGCTGAACTGCGCGCCGTACTCGTGCTCGATGGCGTGTCGCGGATCGAGCACCCAGCGGAAGCGACATCGCGACACCGGTCTCGAGATCCTCGGTGGGACCGACCAAGCAGTCACGGGCTTCCACCCAGCGGTCGATCCAGATCGAAGGGGTCGATTCACCCGCTGTTACGGCTTCGGCCGACGAACACGCTACGAGTGCGAGCAGCAGCAAACGCGACATCAGACGCGCTTCGCCCGGGGACGCCTGCGGTTGCTCGGTTTGTTACGACAGCTTCAACAGGTCGGTATCGCTCGGACTGGCACCCGCCGCCGTCAGCAGCGCGTGGACCTGCCCGCGGTGGTGCGTCTGGTGGTTGAACATGTGCACGACGAGGAACCCGTTCGAACGCGTCCAGCGCCCCGTCGACGATCGCGCGAGCCACGAGGGATCGACCGATGCCGCCCACGCTTCCATCGCGTCATCCAGCTGCGTTCGCGCGGCGCGCAGCGTGCTCCAGTCCTCGTGGAGGAACTGCGACTGACTGTGCGGCGTCGCCGGGGGCGCACTCGGCGTGAACCGGCTCAGCCACGTCTCGTCGGCCCACAGGATGTGGTTGAGCGTGTGGTGGATGGACTTGAAGAACGCACCACGGTCGAGCTTGCGGTCCGCGTCGGACAGGCCGTCGGCGCAGCCAAAGAGGTTTTCGTTTTGCCACCGATTGTAGGCGGCCATGCTGACCACGTAGGTCGAGTCGATCACCGCGCGAAGCTAACCTCGGGACGAGAGATCCACCACACGAAGAACAGCACTGTGCGAACGACAGGGTGAAGCCGATCGCGAACAGCGCGAACGCGTTAGCGCGCGCAGAAGTCATCGTATGTCCAGCACTACCCCGAAGCATTTCGCAGTGCGTGAGGTTGATGACGCGAGATCCACCACACGAAGAACACCGTTAACCCGATCCATTGCGCGAACGACAGGACGAAGCCGATCGCGAACAGCGCGACCGCGTTAGCGCGCGCAGAAGTCATCGTACTCGGAGGCGATCTCCTCGGTGGGATCGCAGTCGGGGATGGCTTCCGGGATCGCGTCTGGTGTCGTCACGTCCGGGGCGATCGGCTCGGGGACGGCGTCGTCGTCTTCCTCTTCCTCGCGTTTGCGCGCGGCTTCCATCGCCCGGTTGAGCAGCCGAGGACGTGGCCGTGGGAGTAGGCCCCAGGTCTTGGCTTTCTCCGCGAACGTCGACTTCGCCATCCCGAGGTGTGCGGCGGCCGCGCGGATGGTGCCGTGAGTGGCGAGCGCTTGCTCCATCGCCCCGCGCATGATGGCTTGGTAGGGAGCGAGGTTGCCGCGCGGGTTCTGAACGCCGATCGGGGGACGACCGAAGCGGAGATCGGGGAAGAAGTCTTCGGCGTTGAGCTCGGTGCCGCCGAGGGCGCAGGCACGCGAGATGGCGGCGCGGAGCTCGCGGACGTTGCCCGGCCAGGTGAAGGTGGAGAGGGCTCGCCAGCCATCTTCGGTGACGGTCTTGATGCCGTGTTCGCCGGCGTGCTCGTCGAGGCACGCTTCGACGAGCTCGACGAGGTCGCCCATGCGCTCGCGGAGCGGCGGTAGGACGAGGACGACGGTGGCGAGGCGATGGTAGAGGTCGACGCGGATCCGCGACGACTCGGTACCGAGGTGCTCGAGCCGGTTGGTGGCCGCGATGATGCGGACATCGACGGGACGCTCGTGGGTGCCACCGACTCGGCGGACCTGGCGGGTCTCGAGCGCGCGCAGCAAGTGCGGTTGGAGATCGATGGGGAGCTCGCCGAGCTCGTCGAGGAACAGGGTGCCGCCGTGGGACTCGACGAAGTAGCCGTCGCGATCGGCGTGCGCGCCGGTGAAGGCGCCCTTGTCGTGGCCGAACAGCTCGGAGCCGATCAGCTCGTGCGGGATGCCGCCGCAGTTGACGGGGACGAAGCGACCCGCGGAGCGGCGCGAGGATTCGTGGATGGTGCGCGCGAGGAGGTCCTTGCCGGTGCCGGTCTCGCCGACGATCAGGACGTTGCAGTCTGTCTGCGCGGCCTTGAGGGCTTGGTCGACGGTGGCGCGAAACGTCGGGTCGTGGCCTCGCATCAACTCGAGCGCGCTGGTGCCGAGGGCGCCCGGGGCGGCGTACGCGACGAGCGTGGTGCGACCGAGCGTGAGGTACGAACCGGCGCGGAGCTCGGCACCCTCGACGAGGTTGCCGTCGACGTGGGTGCCGTTGCGCGACTGACGATCGCGCACGACGAGGTTCCCGCCCGCGCGCCGCTCGATGATGCAGTGGGTGTTGGAGACGAATGGGTCGTCGATCACGACATCGCAGCTTTCGGCGGAGCCGAGGACCCAGCGTCGACCTTGGACGTCGAGCGGGAATTCGGCACCGGTGCGATTCGCGCGCAACCCCATCACGCGGCCGGATCGTCGGGTGTCGGGCGCGAGCCCTTGGGTTCGTGTCTCGTTGAAGGTCATGTGTGTGCTCCCTGTGGCGTTCGTCTTCGGAGGTGACGGCTGTCGGTTGCGCACTGTTTGAAAGCTTCATGCCGGCGCAAGCTCGCGAACCTGCGTGGGCGGTTGTCCGGAGTGTCCGGAGGGCAGGCTGCGTGTCCGGCGTGTCCTGGGGACGTCAGACCGATCGGACCGGGCTACGCTACGCGCCGTGCGTCTCCTTCCCGTCCTGGTGCTCGTCGCGTGTCAGCAGTCGGCGCAACCGCAGGCCGGCTCTGGAACGGGCTCGGCGACCGCACCGGTCAACCCCGCGAAGCGCTCGACGCTGGACATCAAGCTCCCTGCGCTGTCGGGCAAGCCTCCGATCAAGACCACCGCACCGATGGATCAGGCGCTCGCCGACAAGCTCGTCGCGTTGCGGTTCGACGACTTCACGATCGAGATGACGCCGTATCCCGACAGCATCGCGATCCGGCAGCGCGCATCCCTGCGGCCGCGGATGTCGGTGAACATCGCGATCGGGCGCTGCGGGTCGGTCAACCCGTGCCGTCCCATGGAGCTGGGGGTGTGGCAGGCCGACAAGGCGAAGCTCCTGCAAGCGGTGCATCCGGCGCTCCGCGATCGGCCCGACTCGGTGTTCGAGATCAGCAGTCGCGAGCTCGCGGGTGCGCCGATCATCGCGATCTATCAAGCTGGCCAGCACTTCGGTCCGGACGCCGATGGCAACGCGGTCGGCTCGTTCAGCCATGCAGTGACGCTGCACTACAACGACGGCGTCAACTTCCTGCGCGTCACGGCGACGTTCGCGGACAACGCACGCGACAGCCTCGCCGACATGCAGGCTGCGCTACCGCGCCCGTTTCTCGAGCGCACGGCGACGGCGTTCCTCGACGCCTACGGTCAAGCCTGGGTGCCGTAGCTGCTCGAGGATTCAGGTCAGTAGGCGTTCGCCGGGCCCTGATCGTCGAGCCGGAGCGCCTGCTTCTCGGGGATCGACGGCGCGGCCTGGAACAGCATCGACTCGGAGCGCTTGCATCCGGTCACCCGAAACCGCGACGCGACAAAGTCGCAAGCGTCGTCGGGGTTCGCGGGGAACACGCCGGTGGTGGCACCGGTGCGTGCGGGGAGGTCCTTGAAGTTCGGGAAGCCGGTGTCGTTGCTGCCGTCGTTGTCGCTGTCGTAGGTGAACTCTCCGTGCGGGAAGCAGAACCCGAACTGCTCGCCCTCGGGGCCCTGCTCTGCGTTGACGATGCCGTCGTTGCCGAGCGCGATGCCCCACGCGAACACGCAGTTCTCGGCAGGGACGAGGCTGCCCTTCTTGTTGTCCTGGCAGAGACCATCGCCGGCGGCGGCCGCGGCCGCGCGCGGCAGCTTGACCACGACGGTGTCGTCACCGAACTCTCGGCTCGCCTTCTGCGCGAAGGTCGTGGCGTTGATGCCGACCGGATCGGGCGAGCAGATGCCGGTGCAGAACTGCGCGTTGCTCGTATCGCTCTCGAAGTACAGCGGGACGAAGCCCGGCGCACAGCTGTTCTTGAACAGATTGCCGGTGCGGGTGTTGAACAGCGGCTTCACGCGATCCGTGCGATCGGCGTGCTTGATGCTGTCGAGGTTCTGCTGATCGAGCGGATCCATGATCGGGCGATCGTCGGGGCGGACCGGTGCGCAGGTGCCGGTGGTGCCATCGGCTGCGGCCTTGAAGAAGGGGTTGTGGTAGCAGCCCTGGGTGGGCGCTGCCGGGTCGCCAGAGCCACAGGCCTCGGCACCGTCGAACCGCGTCTGATCGAGCACGTTGCAGTGCGCGTCGCATGCGCCGGCGACCGTGACGTCGCTCTGCTCGAGCAGGTTGCTGTAGACGCCGCAGGTGTTGTTGGCGTCACATCCCGAGGCCACACCCGCCATCTGGTGGTCGCAGATCTTCTTGCAGACCCGCGCGACGCAGACGGCGCCTGCTTCGCAGTTATCGAACCCGTTCGGTCCGGCCGGTGGACCACCGACGTCACTGGCCGTCAGGCACGGCATCCCGACGGCGGCTTCATCCCCACCGAGCGGCGCGCAGCCGATGTGGCCGATGAACGGCGAGAGCTGATCGATCAGCCACGTGCACTTTTGATCCGGGTTGCAGCCCGACTGTTCGATCGGGTTGCAGGCAGCGGAAGCCGCATCGTTGACGGCGTCGACGAGTTGGACTTGTTTGTCACCGCCACCGCACGCGGCGACCAGCAGCACCAACACACCCGAGGTTAGGTTCTTCATATGTTCCTTCATGCTGTCCCCACGTGCCCCAAACAAACGCGGAACCTACTGGGGTTGCTCCGGAGGGTCAAGGCGGATTCGGGAGACGACGATGAGAGTCCGAACGCTGATTTCCGACGATGATTTTCATCACGCCCGGCACTGACACCACCTGATGACGCTGAGGCGGAGCCGCCTATGCAAGACGCCCGACGGAGTGACGCTTACCGCGACAGCGTGACGGATCCTGGCGGAAGCGTTCCGGGATCCGGACCGCGGGTCGTCGCGACCACGAAGCCGGTGAGCCCGGCTGCGACCACCGCGGCACCCCCGGCGATCACGTACCAGCGGCCATACCAGGGGGCCTTCTTACGCTCGGTGAGGGCCCCGCCAGCGAGGGCGATCTCCAGCGGCGAATCGGGGGCGGCGATCCGCGCGAGCGCGCCACCACCGGCATCGCGCGCCTCGACGTAGTACTCGAGCACGTACGGCTTCGGCGACAGCTCGGGGACAAGCCGGGCGCGCCACTTCGCATCGCCGCGCGGTGTGGCCTGCGCGATCTTGTAGGCGAGCTCGCCGCGGCGTCGGGTCGCGAGCACGAGCTCGAACACGCGATCACCGCCACGCGTGGCGCGGACGTCGAGCTCGATCGGGCGACCCGAGGTGCCGGCGGTGGGCGCGGCGTGCTCGAGATCCGCGCCCGCGTTGGGATCGAAGTTGGGGATCAGCTGCTTCTTGAGGTCGTCGAAGAACTGGCGAATCTTCGGCGATCCCGACGTGTCGCGCAGCTGATAGCCAGGATCGATGTCGAGGATGCGCTCGAACGTCGCGCGCGCTGCACCCTGGTCATTGCGGATGAAGTGCGCGAGCGCGGTGAGCTCGAGGGCGCGCAGGCGTTGCGCTCGCGTCGCGCGTGCATCGCGCGTCACCGGAGCGAGCGTCTGGATCGCGCCCGCGTAGTCGAGGTCGTCGAACAGCTGCCTGCCGCGCGTCAGGTACTGCTCGATCGTCTGCGGATCGACATCGGCGGAGGCCGGTGCGATCAGCATCACCAGGATGATCAGCGCGCGAGCCATCGCACTCCCTCCGGGGTCGCGATCAGCGCATCGAGATCGCCGTCATCATCGAGATCGACCATCACCACGTCGCCACCGCCCGGACCTTCACCATCGACCTCGAGGGCACCACCGGGTAGGCCGCGCCGTGATTCGGTGGCGTCGCCGGCGATCACGACATCGGGCTCGCAACCCGGATCCCAGCCACCGATCGCGATCGCCGACGCGACGGGCGGCTCGCCGAAGCGCGGGAACGTCTGCTCCTCGAGCAGGCCTTCGCGATTGACGTAGAGATGCAGCGGCGCACCCGCCACCGCGACGGCGAGATCGGGATCGAAGTCGCCGTCGACATCTGCGAGCGTGAAGCGCAGCACGTCGAGCGGCACCGGTGAGATCACGGCATCCGCCGCGAACAGGCTCCCACTACCGCCCGAATCACCGAGCCACGCGCGCAGCGGATCGCCGGCCTGGCCGACAACGAGATCGGGATTGCCGTCGCCATCGAGATCGGCGACCGCGAGTGCACGGATCGACTGCACGCGACCGTCGGCGGACAGCGCCGTAGGGTCCTCGGTGAAGGCACCGCTACCGTCGTTGCGCCAGACGCGAAGCACGGCGCCGGCACCGGTGATCAGATCGACGTCACCATCGCGATCGAGATCCGCTGCGGCGAGTGCGCCCACCGGGCTACCTCCGAGCGCGGCACCTTCGATGAACGTGGGACCGCTGCGCAGCCACAACACCGGCGGGCCGTCGGCCGTGGCGATCACGAGATCGTCGTCGCAATCTCCGTCGAGGTCAGCTGCGATCGCGTCGCGCACGGCACCGATCACGGGCGGCGCCGCTGCCTCGGTCAACCCGCCATCCGCAGCATCGATCACCGACGAGGTCTCGCCGAGCGCGACCACGAGCTGACCGCCGTTGCCGTTCGACACCACGAGCCGCGCATCCGCCGGACCGACGGCGTCCCCGATCGTCGACGGTGCCGCGCCGGAGCCGACCTCGCAGCGCTCGAGGTTGAGCGTCACGTCGGGGCCGAAGTTGATCGCAGCGCCACGCCGCGCGACGGCGGCGCCGCCGCGATCCGCGCGGACCCAGGCCCACGCAGCGTCCGCATCGCCGGGCTCGACCCGCAGCGTCTGCGGCAGCGCCTCGAGCTCACCCTCGAGGTGATACAGCTGACCGAACGCCGCGCCGTTCACCGCGCGATCCGCGACGCCGACACAGATCGCATCGATCGCCTCCGGTACCGGGCGATCGCTCGAGATCGCGAGCGTGACTGCGTCGTTGCAGCCAACGAGGGTGAGGAGAACCAGCAGGCGCACGGGGGCGGCGAACATACGCATGGCCGGCGACCGAGGTACAGCTCCGCTCGCAGAACACGAGCGATCCAAGCTGGTTGCGGGCAGAGATCCTGTCGCCGATCTGGAAGTGCTCGGAATCAGCGCCGACGACGGCGAAGCACGAACGCGAACAGGCCGGCGCCGAACAGGAGCGACGCACCCTGCCCGCTCGACGAGCAGCCACCCGATTCGGGGGCCGGCATCGTCTGGAACACGACGTGGATGTCGGGTCCGAACCAGGTGACGTCCTCCTCGACGAGCTGGAAGCCTTCGTCGATCACCGTCGGTTCGCGGACGTCGGGCGCGATGATGTCGAAGGTGAACGTGCCGGAGGCGCCGGGCTCGACCTTCGCATCGATGCCGGTGACGCGCGCGGGCGACAGCCAGTCCCCGTCGACGAACAGTTCGCTCTCGCGATCGGTGGGCAGTGCGGTGGCGAGGCGGGTGAGATCGGGCTCCCACGCGGTGTTGCCGCGGTTGGTGAGCGTGACCGTGAACGTCGCACGCTCGCCGGCGACGAGCGTGGGCGGACCCTGGACGATGACTTCCTCGGCGGCGAACAACGGCGCGCCGTAGGTCTTCACGAGATCGATGTAATGAGGCCAGTCCCAGCCCGGACCGGGGTCGGTATGGTCCGAGCAGTCGGGTGCGGTGTCGTGGCCGACGATCGCGCCCAGCTCTTTCGCGATGCCGTACTTGTCGGCGAGGTACGCGGTCAGCTTCGCCGACTCGATGTACATCGGCTCGGTGTACCAGCGGTCGGGTGCGTCGACGAAGCCCTCGTGCTCGATGCCGATCGTCTTCGTGTTGAAGCAGCGGTCGTGATACGCGACGTCGGACTCGTCGACCATCTGCGCGACGTAGCCATCGTCGGAGCGGACCACGTAATGCGAGGACACCTTCGCGGCGGGATCCTGGAACCAGCTGATCGTGCCGTTGAAGCCGCCCTGCGTGGTGTGGATGACGATGTTCGTGATGTCGCCGATGCCGCGGTCGCCCTGCGCATAGTTCCCCGAATACGCCGGGTACCACTCGGCGGCTTCGTAGCCGGGAGCCTGCTCGGCGCGAACGGTGGCGAGCGCGATCGCATCCACGGTGCGAGCCGCGATCACGATCGACTTGCCGCTCGCGTCGCGCGCGTCGATACCGCGCTCCAACGAGCGGACGACCGAGCGGCGGAGGTTCGGTTCGAGTGTAGCGGTGAGCTCGGCGAGCGTGTGCGCGTTCGGGGCGGCTTCGCGAAGGAGTGCTGCGCCCGCGCGGAGACCGGCTTCGAGCTCGGTGCGCGCCGCGAGCGGAGGCACGCCGGCGAGCGCGGCTCCGTGTGCGACGCTCGCGGGATCGAGGCCGAAGATGCCGACCGCACCGCGACCGTGGGTGTGCTCGTCGCGCGTGATCTCGAACCGCGAGCCGGTATACGCCATCGTGGCGAGCAGCTCCGGCGGGATGCCGAACTCGGTGGCGACGCGATCGATGACGGAGACCACGGGCGAATCACCACCCACCGAGATCCGCGGCTCCCCGCGCTCCGCAAGCGGCGAGATGCAGCTCGCACCAAGAACGAGAAGTCCTGCCAGTTTCCCCGATGGCATGTGCGGCATCTTAATGAACGCGCACCGACTTCGCATCGGCTTTTCGCTCCGTAGTTTCGGCCATGTTTCGGCGATGTAAGTGCCCACAACCGTGGGCAAACCCAGCGGCGACGACCGCATTTCGATAGACTGAGATCGTGTCCGAAGCCGGAGGTATTCGCTTCGGCCCCTACGTGCTGCTTCGCCGGATCGCACGTGGAGGGATGGCCGAGGTGTTCCTCGCGCAGCAGCGTGGCATCGAAGGGTTCGACCGCCGCGTCGCGCTCAAGCGGATCCTCCCGCACCTCGTCGACACGGCCGACTTCGTCAAGATGTTCCTCGGCGAGGCCAGGCTCGCCGCGCAACTGACGCACTCGAACATCGTCCACATCTACGATTTCGGAAAGGTCGATCACGACTACTTCATCGCGATGGAGTTCGTCGACGGCGTCCACGCCGGGCAGATCTTCAAGCTCGCGGAACGCGACGCCGGACCGCCGAAACCTGCGATGTCGCCGACCCTGATCGCTCGACTCGGTGCCGATGCCGCGACGGCGTTGCACTACGCGCATCAACTCGAGGACAACCACGGCAAGCCGTACGGGCTCGTCCACCGCGACGTCTCGCCCGCGAACATCATGATCTCGTACGACGGTGTCGTGAAGCTCTGCGACTTCGGCATCGCGAAGGCGATGTCGGCGTCGGATCAGCTGACCAACCCGGGCCAGGTCAAAGGCAAGTACGCGTACATGTCTCCCGAGCAGACGATCGCGTCGCCGCTCGACGGACGCAGCGACGTGTTCTCGCTCGGCATCTGCTTGTGGGAGCTGCTGACCGGCAAGACGGTCGTGCCGCGCGGCGACGCCGTCGACGCGATGCGCATGATCCGCGACGGCAAGCTGCAGCCGTTGTCGCAGATCGCACCGGCGACACCGCCGCCGCTCGCGAAGGTGATCACGTGGGCGCTGCAGACCAAGCGCGACCAACGCGCCACCGCAGCCGAGCTCGCGGCGGCGCTCGAGGCGTTCATCAAGGCCTCGCCGGAGCTCGCCACGCCGATGCAGCTCTCGCAGTGGGTGCGCACGCGGTTCCCGCGCGACGCGAGCGGCCCACATCCTCGCCAGACGGATCACGCGGGCGGTGGCACCAGCGTCGCGCCCGGCACCAGCGTCGCGCCCGGGACCGTCGGTGGCTCGCTGAGCGGCAGGCTCGACCCGCTGACGTCGTCGTCGCAGCTGATCGCGGCGTCGCGGATCTCGGATCCCGGCGAGCCCGACGACACGGCGGAGACGATCGCGGTGATCGGCACGGCGGAGCTGTCCGGGCTGACCAGCGAGGATCGCGCGAATGCCGCGGTGCTCGACGATCTCGCGCGCGATCTGCTGCACGCGAACAAGCCGACGGTGATCCGAGATCTCCACGCGCGTACCACCGATCGCAACGTCCAGACGGTCATCGATCCATCGATGCGTGCCGCGGAGGAAGCGACGCT
>JBBQJJ010000221.1:0-14142 GCA_038325805.1 Haliangiales bacterium | reverse complement strand
CACCCGCGACAGTCGATAGACTCCGCGTCACCCCATGCCGGAGCAGCTCCATGTTGAGCCGGAAACGGGCGTGATGTTCGCGCCGACCACGATCGCGGATTTCACGATCGTGAGCGAGCTCGGTCGCGGCGGGATGGGCCTTGTCTACGAGGCCTACGATCCTGACCTCGATCGACATGTCGCGATCAAGGTCGTCCGCGATCGCCGCGCGGGTTCGGCAGCCGGGCTTCGGCTCAGCTCCGAAGCGAAGGCGATGGCGCGGCTCACCCATCCCAACGTCGTCGCGGTGCACCAGGTCGGCACGATCGACAACCAGGTCTATGTCGTCATGGAGCTGGTGCGCGGCGATACGCTCGCCGACTGGCTCGCTCGGCCCGATCGATCGTGGCGCGAGATCATCGCGATGTTCCTGCAGGTGGGCGAGGGCCTGCTCGCCGCTCACCGCGCCGGCCTGATCCATCGCGACTTCAAGCCCGCCAACGTGCTCGTCGATCACGAAGGGCGCGCCCGCGTCGGCGACTTCGGGCTCGCGCGCAGCGAAGAGTCCACGCCGAGGTTCGCGGTTGGCTCGGAGAACTCCGGGATCGCCGGTACGCCGGCGTACATGGCTCCCGAGCAACAACAGGCCGATGTGCAGATCGACGCGCGGGTCGATCAGTTCGCGTTCGCCGTCTCGCTCGAACGCGCGCTCGCGACCGCGCAAGGCACGCCGTCGCGCCGCGTGACCGCCGCCCTGTCTCGTGCCCGTTCGCTCGACCGCGCCGACCGGTTCCCGGATCTCGCCGAGTTGCTCGTCGAGCTGCGTGCCGGCTCGCGCTCGCGGCGTCGCATGCTGATGATCGCTGGTGGTGGGGCGGCGCTCGGGGGCGTCGTCGCCGCCGCTTTCCTGCTCTCCGCGGGTTCTTCGTCCAATTCGTGTGAGCTCGACGCCGGCCGCGCCGACCAGGTGTGGAACCCCACCGCGCGCGCGGCACAGGTCTCCAGCTTCCTGCGCGCGCGTCCGGACAGCACGGTCGCGAGTGCATCGACGGTGAGCATCGTCGACGCGTGGGTCGATCGCTGGAAGCTCGGCCGCACGGCCGCATGCGCGGTCGACGACGGCCAGCGGCAGGCACGGATCGAGTGCCTCGACGATCAGCTGCAGCAACTGTCGTCTCAGGTCGAGCTGTGGAGCCACGCCGATTCGTCGGCCGTCGATGGCGCCGTCCGCGCCGCGACGATGCTGCCGCAACCATCCGCGTGCACCACGACGGTGGCTACGATCGATCCAGCCCTGCGCACCAAGATCACGACGCTCGATGCGCAGCGCCGCTCGGGGCACGCGCGCGAAGCGCACGAAGGCATCGCAGAGATGCTCGCACTCGCCGAGACAGCCACGCCACGTGCGCTCGCCACCGCGCTGCTGGTCGCCAGTCGTATCGAGCGCGAAAATGGCAACGCGACCGGTGCGTCGGGGTTGCTCTCGCGGGCGGTCAGAGAAGCGGGGCGTGCGACGGATGATGCGCTGCTGTTCGAGGCACTCCTCGATCAGGCGTCCGTGGTCGTCGACCTCGGTCATCCGCGCGAAGCCCTCGGCCTGCTCGACGCCGCCTCGGCGCTGCAGTCCCGCGGTGGCGAGGATGCCGCCGAGCGGGTCGCGCTGCATCGCGCCGATGCCCTCGGTCAGGCCGGGATGCACGAGGAGGCCATCTCCGAGTCGATGCGCGTGCTGCCGCTCCTCGAGGCACGCGCGATGCGTGACCCGGCTGCGCGGATCCAGCTGTCGACCGCGCTCGGCCAGCTCGCCGCAGCGCAGCTCCCTGTCGAGCGCGAGGCCGCGCGGCTCACGCTTCTTCGCGTGCTCGAGCTCGACCAGAAGCTGTTTGGCGCGGAGCATCCCGAAGTGGCGAAGACGCTGCACGATCTCGGTGCCGCCGAGATCCAGCTCGAGCGCAAGGACGAGGCCGGGCAACATCTGCAACGCGCGCTGCGAATCGCGACGCGGTCGTACGGCGAACGCCATCCGATGGTCAGCACGATCTATGTGACGTCCGCACACCTCGCGCTGATGCAGCAACGCGGCGCCGACGCGAAGCGACTCTACAGTTCCGCACGCGATGCGCTCAAAGGCGTGCTCCCCGACGACGCACCGCAGTTCATCGCGATCGAGCAGGGCCTCGGTGACATCGCGCGGGCCGAGGACAACTGCAAGGAAGCGCTGCCACACTACACGCGCGCGGTGCAGCTGTTGAAGAAGACCGGTCAGCGCGAGAACGAGCACGCGATGCAGCTGACGAACCTCGGCTTCTGCCTCCAGGACACCGGGCGGCTCGCCGACGCGCGCGAGACGCTACAGCGCTCGATCAACGAGATCGATCGCCTGCAGATGGCCCGGAAGTGGAAGTCCGAGCCCCTCGCGATCCTCGCCGACATGGAGTTCGCGGCCGGCAAGGTCGCGGCCGCGATCGAGCTCGAGAAGGCGGCGCTCACGGCGCTCGAAGGAGCGGAAGGCTCCGATGTCGACGGGATGCGCGAGTACGAGCAAACGCAGCTCGCGACGTGGACGAAGCGGAAGTAGTCGTGCGTCGACGCTCGTTTCGCTGCTGGCTGAGAGCGAGCTAGCTCGTTACCACCGACGCCTTGGGATCGCGGAACGTGCGTAGCGCCGCCGCGTGCTCCTTTCGCCAGTCGCGCACCATCATCGCGCAGCACTCGCAATCGTCTTCGACCGGTTCGTCCTCGACGGGCGACAGATCGACGCGCGACTCGCAGAACGGGCAGTCCTTCTCGAAGAACGCGGCGAACCGCTCGGCGCGCGAGATCCCGTGCGGCACGCTCGACATGTCGCGCAGCGGATCGCGGACCACGTCCTCCACCGCTTGCGCGACCATGATCCGACTGAGGTCCATCGCGAGCTCCTCGTCGATCTCGTCCGACAGCACCTCGTACAGCACCTGCTCCAACCCCGAGAGGTTGCGCAGGTTGCCGAGCTCGAGCACGTGCGCGAACAGCTGGCGTTCGAGCTTCTCGAGCTTCCTGTGGTGGCGGAACCGTCCGGTGAATTCGTCTTCGTCTGCAAACTTCATGGGGCGCGAGTCATCCATCCGGCGTGCCAGCGCAAACGCGCGAGACTACGAGCTGGCTTGTCCGGAGTGTCCGAGTCTCGGACAACGCTCGGACATCAGCGGTGATTGGCGACCGTCGGCGGGGTGACGTAGCCGCGCGCCTGGAGCTCGAGTGCTTCGGGATGCGCTTTGTAGAAGGCGCGAACAGCCGCGGCGAGTGCGCGCTTGCTCGCATCGTCGACCTCGACCTTGCTGCCTGCAGGCAACGCCGCTAGGAGAGCGTCGACGAGCTGATCGACAGGTGCCGGCACGCGCGAACGCCAACTCGCGAGCAATCCACGATCGATGTGCGACGGCAGCGAGCCGAGGATGCCGACGTCGTTCTGGTCGTGCACGAGCAGGCCGGAGGTCGTCCCGCGGTCGAGCGTGAGGACCTGGAACAGATAGAGCGTGTGATAGGCGAGCTGTGCCTCGCGCGCGGCGTCATCGGGGATCACGTGTAGCGCCTCGGCGACGAACGCGGCGTGGGTGTCGATCGCGGTCTCGGCAACACGTCGTGCGAGAGCAGCATCGGCATCGCGGTCAGCCGTCGCGTACTGCTCGAGGTAGAAGTGCGCGACCCCGCGATGGCGATCGAGGGCGGGGATGTGAAAGTAGAGATCGCCCTGGCGCGCGGCCTCGTCGAAGGTCACCGGTGCGGTGCCGCGCAACGCGTCGATGAAGCGCTGCTTCGCGAGGCCCGCGAGCTCGGTGTCACGGATCGCGGGGTTGAGGTCGGCCATGATGCGCCAGTACCCGGTGTCGTCACGCATCTCGGTCCAGCTGACGTGGATGTGGACCGACGGAGCGTGGGGGTTGCGCGGATGGATGATCGTCGAGAGGGCAGTCGCCGAGCTCAGGCGTTTCGCAGGCTCGTCATCGTAGTGGACCTGCGAGACGTTGACCGATGCGCGATCGAACACGTCGGTGTCGCCGAGCGAGCGCCGCGTGCCACCGCCGTGCAGCCCATCATCGCGGAGCCACGCGGTCTCGTGGAACGTGTCGGGATGGCCGGCACCGAGCGACACGGCTTGTTGCGCGTCCACCATGCGCTGTTGCAGCGCGAGGACGAGCTGATGCGCGGTATGAGCGGCGCCGGACTTCGCGAGGATCACTCCTCCACGATACTCCGGAACGCTCACGTCGGAGCGCGCCGACGAGCTTGCGGCAACTCGTGCCGGACCGACGGCGAAGAGCGGAGCGTGTGCAGCGCGCAATCACGTGCAACACCGGTGAGGCAACGCACCTAACGGCTGTCAAACGCATCAAAATCGCGCGTAGCCCGGTGCACTCCGCTGTACGCTGGCCGGAATCATGCGGTCCAAGAGCTTCCTCGCCATCGCGGCGGTCTGGGCATGTGCGTGTGGTGGCAACGATGGCTTGGAGCCCTTCGGCGGCGAGGTCGGAACGCTGATGTTCGTGACCCAGGTGCCGCTGGCGAGCAGCTTCGGGGTCATCCACTCGAACTTCTCCAACCATGGTCCGGACGTCGGGTCGGCACCGCGCGGCGGCGATCTGATGATCCGGTATCCCGATGGGACGTTGCGCAACCTGACGCGCGAGGCCGGGTTCGGCGAGGAGGGCACCACGCAGGGAGCCAACGCGATCGCGGTGCGCGAGCCGACGGTGCACTGGAGCGGCAACAAGGCGCTGTTCTCGATGGTGATCGGCGCACCGACCAAGCAATTCGATCCGGGCACGACCACCGGCTGGCAGATCTACGAGGTCTCCGGGCTCGCGCGCGACGAGGCCGTCGCGATTCGCAAGGTCGCGGGCCAGCCCGAAGGGTTCAACAACGTCTCGCCGATCTACGGATCGGACGACAAGATCCTGTTCACCTCCGATCGTCCGCGCGCGGGCGAGATGCACCTCTACCCGCAGCTCGACGAGTACGAGTCACAGCGCACCACGGTCGGCATCTACCGCCTCGATGAAGGCACCGGGAAGCTGGAGCTCATCGAGCACGCGCCGAGCGGAGCGTTCTCGCTCTCGATCGACACGTTCGGCCGGCTGCTGTTCGTCAAGTGGGATCACCTCCAGCGCGATCAGCAGGGCGACTCGCCGGACCTCGCCGCGCAGTACGGCGCGATCACGTTCACCGACGAAGCGGCAGGCGCGAGCTCGACGTCATCGCTCGCCGGCGCCGAGATGTTCCCCGAGCCGCGGATCTCGACCGATGTGGGAGCCGACCCCGCGATTCACGTCCTCGCCTTCAACCACTTCTTCCCGTGGGAGATCAATCAGGACGGCAGCGGCGAGGAGACGATCAACCATATCGGCCGCCAGGAGTGGGGTGGCACGTTCACCGAGGGCAACTTCATCGACGACAACGGGCTCACGTTCCGTGCGCCGGACACCAAGACCGCCGCGGTGGATCAGCTTCCCGACGATGGCGGCACGTTCTGGATCCGGCAGGATCCGTCGGAGCCGGCGTCGTACCTCGCGATCTCGCAGCGCGAGTTCGATCTCGGCGGCAAGATCATCCGGTTCGACGGTGATCCGACGATCAACCCGGAGGACATGCGGCTCAAGGAGCTGACCGAGCCCGCCGACGGCCGGTTCCGCAGTCCGCTACGACTCGCCAATGGCGATTACGTCGCGGTTCGGACGAGCAGCGACGGCGACGCGGCGTATCAGCTCGCGGTGCTGACCGACACGGGCGAGCGCCTGGTCGTCGCCGGCCGGATCACCGATGGCATCGATCGCTCCGTGGAGTGGCTGACGCCCGACCAGAAGGCGACGTACTCGGGCCCGCTGTGGGAGCTCGACCCCGTCGAGGTCGCCCCACGCCCAGTTCCTCCAGCACGCGAGCAACTGGCGTTGGAAGCGCCCGAGCAGGCGATCTTCGACGAGGTCGGCGTGACCCGCGCGGAGCTCTCGACGTGGTTGCGCGAACGCGAGCTCGCGCTGATCGTCAGCCGCAACGTCACCCAACGAGATCGCAATGACGTCCAGCAGCCCTACAACCTCGCGGTGCCGGGCGGCGTGTCATCCACGCATGGTGACTCGACCGTCTATCAGGTCTCGCACATGCAGTTCGTCCAAGCAGATCTGTTGAGGGCCTACGAGTCGTTTCGACAAGGCCGGCGCACGCTCGCGCGACCGATCCACGGTCCGGATCTCCTGACCGATGCGACGGGCACGGTCACGCTCGGCACCGACGGCTCGATGGCGGCGTTCGTTCCGGCCAAGCGTGCGTTGTCGTGGCAGCTCAATGCCCCCGATGGCACCGGCGTGGTGCGCGAGCGCAACTGGCTGTCGTTCGCCCCGGGCGAGATTCGCGTCTGCGCCTCGTGCCACGGCGTCAACAAGCAGAGTCAGACCGGTGACGGTGTGCCGATGAACTCGCCGGCCGCGCTGCGGACGTTGCTCCAGCAATGGCAGACGCTGCAGTAGCTCTCCGAAGTCACAACGGCTTCGTCCTCGCTCCAGTGCCCGAACTCCAAGGCCTTGACGCTCAGCGTGCCATCGCTGATCGGCGGCGTGCGCGTCGACGATGGCGGCCCGACGAAGGTCCATCTCGAGATCGGCGTCGGGGGCACGTCCCGCGCGCACTCGGCGCGAGTCGGGATCAAGGTCCTCACGACCCCAAGCGTAATCGTTATAACGATTGTTATAACGAATCTCGCTATAACCGTCGTTATAACGAACGCCCGTCGAGGATGTGTGCGGGGTACGGGGTACGGGGTACGGGGTGGAGTCCGGATCTCCTCGCGGCATGATGGGGATCGACTCGTCACGTCTCTCCTATCTCAACTCGGCCACTCACGCCGCGCTACACGATCGCGAGACACCGTCCCTGATCAGTAGCGACTAGCGACGGATCCGCAGGATCCCGGTACGCGCGGGACAGGTATCACGGAGTAGCTCGACACCGGGCTCCGGGGCGAACGTCCAGCGATCGGAATCTCGCCGTCGCTCGCGACTTGCATCACCGCGCAGCGGCGGCGGCCCATCGACGTCACTGCCATCGCCGCGGCACGACAGTGTAAGGACGCTGGTCGTGGTCGCTGGTTCGACGAGGCTGTCCTGCCTGCACGAGTCGTCGCTGGCTGGCCGGGTCAACGTAGCGTCGCGCGGCGAGACGCGAACCTCGAGGCGCCGACAGATCCATTTTGTGCCATCGGACAGCACGAGCGCGAGCTCACCATCCGGAGTCTGCGTCGCGGTACCCGTCTCGTCGTGTGTCTTGAGCTCCTTGTCGAACGTTGCTTGATCGAGATCTTCATTCGAGCGGGGAGCGAGATCCTCCATCGTGACGATGTGAAGCGTTGCGCGATCGTGATCGATCACGAGATCGAAGGTCTGGCGAAACGCTTGGCTAGTGTGCCCCGGAAACACTCGGCGGAACGTGTAGCGACCGTCGAGGGAACCTGCCGCCGCTACCTCGGGGACCGCGGGCTTCATCGTGGGCTGCGCAGGTGTGATGGAAGGAGTTGAGGAAGCAGGCGCGGGTGTCGGTGCGCTGCCGCAACCGACGATCCAGAACGCGGCGAGGACGCGGCTCATCCGGCGAGCGTATCGCGTTCGCGCGGCTGGCCGGTGATAGCGTCGCGAAGGTGACCGCGCCAGCTGGGACTCGTGAGGTGTACCGCCTCCATCGGCATCAGGCTGATCGTGGTGTTCATCCCGGGGCACGCGCCGATCTTCCTCGAGACCACGATGGTCGGCGGCTACGAGTTCGAGCAGGCGCTAAAGGTCGCCAACGCGCGCATCGAGCAGGAGATCAAGGCGAACAACTTCAAGACGGGCGCGTCGCACATGCTCGACATCGGCAAGATCCGCTCGAGTGGCTTCGGCGCGATGCCGCCAGCCGCGCGGTGACGGCGCGCTTGTCCGAGACCGGGGGGGCTTCGCACTGGAGGAGTCTGACGTTGTCGTCGACGTGCGCGGTCGCGAGGAGATCGAAGGCGCGAATGGGCTCGCGAACCTCGAGGCGACCTGCGTTAGGGGTCACCACTCGCGGAACCTTCAAGGAGTCGTGTGACACTGGTGGTCATGAGAGCGCTTTCCTTCCTCGTGCTCGCCGCGTGCAAAGGCGAGTTCGTTGCGGAGCCTCCACCGAAGGCACCCGAGATCACCGTCGGGCTCGCGAGTACGAGACTGGGGTCCGATTGCAGTGAGGCTCGACCCGAAGAGAACAAGCCACCGGGCGAGCGCATCCCATGCGACCAGACCGCGGTCCAGCTCTCCATTCGCTCGGTGGCGTCGGCAACGCCCACGACGATCAAGCTGAAGCGCGTCGAGTTGCTCGACAGGAGCGGCAAGCTGATCGAGGTGTTGTCCTCCCACTCGCCGAGCCGATGGGGCACCGACGCGTTCGTCGCGTGGGACGAACGGATCGTTCCAGGTCAGACCATGGCCGTTGGCTACAAGCTGAGCACGCCAGATTGGTCGAAGATTCCGAACGCCAACAAGCGGTCGTTCAAGATGCGCGTCACGGTGACGGTGGGAAATGAGGATCGGACCTCCGAGGCCACCGCCGAGCTGCGGATCGAGGACACCAGCAACGTCGTGACCTGATGTCCACGTCCACCGAACGAGTGACTGCGCTCGACCTGTTGTACAGGACGCTCTCGACGACCATCCGAGGCGGTCGTCCGAACGAGCCGCCGTTCGAGATCGTCGACGGCTACGTCAAGCTTCAGGTTGTGTGCGGCTATCACCAACTCGGCAACTCAGCGCGCGCAGCAGAGATCGAAGTCGCCGCGCACGCTCAGCTCGAGGGAGCTCGAGTGGATCCGATCCATGCGTGGTTGATCGATGCCTTCGCCGCGCTGGTCCGCGGGTCGGGAGAACTGCCTGCCGCGCTGCACGAGCGCCTCGACGGCTTCGATCGCGTCACTCGGTACAAGGTCGACATGTTTCGCGAGGCTTCGTGGATCGTCGGTGGCGGCACGGTCGATGCGGTGGGTCACTTCGGGCGCATGGGTCGCCCGGAGCAGGATCTCGAAGCGCACACGGCGGCGTTCCTGGCGCGCGTGGACCGTGTCTTCGCGCTCGCGGAGGAAACCCCGGAGCTGGCAGACGCCTACATCGAGACCTCGCTGCAGATCAGCCCTCACTCGATCGATCCCGCCGTGGTCGAGCCCGTTCTCGATCGCGTGGTGCCGCGGATCGAACGCATGACCGAACGACGGGGCCTCGCTTATGCGCGTGCGGTCGCGATGGCTTGCGCGGCACCGGCACGGCTGCCCGAATTGATCCAACGTGTCGCGCCGTTCCTCGAGGCAGATACCTGGGAGCTCGACGAGATCATGGCGTTGCTCTCGGAGTCACTCTCTCCGAATCATCGCTCCGAGCTCGCTGCGCTGTGGCGACGCGTGCCGGACGATGTCCACCACAGAACGGAGTATCTGATCGGGCTCCTGCGGCACGGCGTGATGCCGAACCGGGACGACGTGCTTCGCGCGGTGGCTTCGAGCGACTTCGCAGCGCAGAAGCTGCGTGCGGTGCTGCTGGATACGCTCCTCGCTCGGCCATTTCCAGACCGCTTCGCCGGTCTATGGGCCGGGGAGCTGTTCGGGACGGCGACCGATGAGCTGTCGACGAACAGCCACTTCAGCTACAACGTCGTCTACGTCGTCGATCGACTCGTGCGTGGCGTGCTCGATCCGTGACTTGTTTCGGCGGCGTGGGTGCCGGCCGTCACTGGAAGCTGCGAGTGATGAACCCGGGCGGGCGTGTCGTGATCCGTGGAATCCCTCACGCCCCGCATCGCCGAACCCACGAGAACTACTCGGGAGGTCTTGGAACGGCAGGTGCTGAAGGGAGAGGCATGAAGCTACTCGCGGCCCTATGCCTTGTCGTCGTTGTCGCGGTCGACTCCGCTCCGGCCGCCGCGTGCTCGCCGCCACTGACGTGCGGTCTAGAGTACTGCTTCACCCCTTCTGGTGGGCCGCCGGATGCGGTGATCGAAGGCGTGCTGGTTGAGGCCAATGGGTCGGGACCAGCGACGATCGACGTCACGGCGGTGGCCGGCGCACCCGAGCTGCCGATCGGGGAGGCGACGCTCTCGCTCGATCCGTCATTTTCGCTGTTCGAGGACCAGGTGGGCGAGACCGTCTTGCTCTACGTGCGCCGCGCACCGGATGGCGAGCTGTTCGCCACGCAGCGGATCGAGCGCGCGGTTCTCGACCAGTGCTTCACGTCGAACGACATCGCCGTCGCCGACCTCGCGACGATCGTGATGTCGTCGCAGTGCCACGAGGAGCTGGACGCGAACGAGGAGCCGTTCGAGGGCTGCGACGATACCGCTGGGTGCTCGGCGGGTGGTGGCACGACCGGGGGGCTCGTCCTGTTGGCGTTCTCGTTCGGCCTCTGTGTGACGTCGCGCCGCCGTCGCCACACGCACGCAGCTCGATAACGAGCAGTTCGAGGTCGACTATTTCGCGGCGACGTTCGGCGGAAACGGGGAAGCTCCGCACTTGCAACGCACGCCGCTCTCTTTCCAGATCCGCGTGTTGCACTTCGTGCAGGTCCACAGCGTGTCGAAGTCGCGAACGCGTTCCAGCGTGCTGCGAACTTCGCCGGCCGACGGGCCCTGGTCACTCGCGTGGGCTTCCGCGTTCAGCACCGATTGCGCGTCGGCTTCGAGCGAGCGCAGCCTGCCGTCGATCGACGCGAGGAACGTCTTCCCCCGCGAGTCGTCCTTGAGCAAGCGACGCAGCCCGTTGAGCAGCTGACCGGTCTCGCGAAACTCGTTGTCGTTGCCGCGGCGGTAGGGAAGCGGCACCTCGAGGCCTTCACACAGTTCTTTGAGGACGTGCTCGAGCCCGCGCCGCCCGCGCCGCGCCGCATCTCCGATCGAGCCGGCCTCCAGGAGCTCGAACGCCGCATCCACGTCCGTCGCGCCGCGATGCTCGCGCAAGCTCGGCCCGCGCTCGTACGACCAACCGAGCACCTGATAGGCCGACCATCCCTTCACCTTGCGGCGGACCTGCTCGAAGAAATATCGATCGTGGGTGAGCACCACGAGCTGCCAGTCCTGGAACTCTTCGATCAACAGATCGCCGAGCCGGCCGCGGTGCGTCACGTCGAAGCTGTTCACCACGTCGTCGAGCACGAGGAAGTTCAGGCGTTCGTTGAACGTGCGCGCCATCGCGAGGAACAGCACGATCGCGACCGAGTTCATGTACGACTCGCTGAGCACGCCGTGCAACGGGCGCTGGCGCTGGCCGTAGAAATCGACGGCGAGCTCGATGCCCTTGTCGCCCCAGGTCTCGACCGCGACGCTGCCGATCTTGCCGGTGTCGGGATGCAGGCGCTCGAACAGCCGCGCGACCTCCGAGGAGATCTGTTCGAGCACGGTCTGGACGTACTTGCGCTGCTCCGATTGGCAGATCTCGAACACGGCATCCGCGCGCTCGTATGCCCTCTTCGCACGTTGCTCGACGGCAGACGCGTCGCTCCATTGCTTCGCGGCGACGAGCAGCTGACCGAACTCGATCGCCTGGTTGCGCGTCGACGGCGGCTCGGGCTCCGCGGTCTGGCTCGAGAGGAGCGTCCGGGCCTTGGTGTCCCACTCGCCGACGGCGTCGACGAACGCGCTCACCGTCTCCACGTCGATCTCCCGGCGGGCCGCGATCGCACTCTTCACGGGCTTTGCAGCGTCGGTGATCGCCGGAAGCTCGACACCGAGCTCCTTCGCCTTGGTGCGCCACCGTGCGCGGTCCTTCTGCGCCTGCAACAGGGTATCCGCGGCGTTGTCCGCCGCGGTCTCCGCCTCGGTAAAGCGCGTGCTGTGCTCCTCGAGCTCGACGAGCGTCGCGGCGATCTTCTTCTTCAACGTGTCGCCGGCGACCTTCTTGTCACACACCGGGCACTGCTTCGTATCGGGGTTCTCCTCGATGAAGCGCGACGCGGCGGCGAGCACGTCGACTTTCGTCGGATCCCCGGTCTCGCTGCCGATCGTCTCGTTCCACGCCTCGAGCGCTGCCGTGTCGATCTCGAGCTCGGCGGCGTCGACCTCTGCCAGCAGCGCCGCCTTCACCGCACCCGACGATGACATCGGCGCCTTCGCCGGATCGATCAGCGAGAGCAGATCCAGCTTGGCATAGTCCTCGATCGAGGCCTGCGCTTCGAATCCGCACGCCTTCGCGAGCCGCGCGAGATGTGCGTCGACCTTGGTCTTCTCGGGCTCGACTTTCTGCGCGACGACCGCAGCCGCGACTTGCTTGACCTTCGCCGTCGCGTCGTCTCGTGAGCGCTTCAGCTCGCTCCGCGCCTTCTGCAGATCCGTTCGCAACTCGTCGATCGCGCCAAGCCCGAGCAAGCGTTGCAGCGCGCTCCACTTCTCGCCCTTCGACTTGTCGACGAAGTCCGCGATCGTTCGCCCGCGCAGCAGAAACGTCTCGCGCGAGGCCGCCTCGATCGCTGCCTCGTTCGGAGCCTTCAGCGTGCAGCTTCCACCGAGCTCGCCGTTCGTGCCGATCTCGACGAGCGTCTTCTGGGTCTTCGAAGCGCCGAGGTGCCGGACGGCGTGATCTCGTCCCTCCTTCGCGAGCAGCTCGATGTCGCCGGTGAAGTACCACTCGATCGCGTCGGCGAGCGAGCTCTTGCCCGTCCCGTTGTCTCCGTACATCAGCAGCGACTGACCCTGGTCGAGCTTGATCTCGTACGCGTCGAGCACGCCGCGAAACGCCTCCAGGCTGATCTTGGTGAGGCGCTCCTTCACGGCGCATCGCTCTCAGCGGTCTCGGCGGCCAACACGGCGGCGAGCTTCGCGGCGCGCTTGGTCCCCGGCTTGTCGTCGACCAGCTCGAGGAGCTCGTCCCGCATCTTCGGGTCGAGATCGGGGATTTGCGAGAGCACCTCGTCCAGAAAGCTCTTTGCGTCGCGCCGCTGCATCCGGACGGAGGATATAGGATGCGGCGTGAACATCGGTCGGAAGTCCACACTCTTCCTCGCATACGCGTACGAGTTCGACGAGGACGGCGAGAGCCAGCTGACACGTTCGGAGGCCTGGAAGAAGCGCGAGATCAAGGGCGTCGCGCTCCTGCCACATCTCGACGAGTACGTCCGGAAGGGCAAGCTCCTGCGTGCCTACGACGCGGCGGGTGATCTGCGCTCGGCGTTTGGTGCGCGCGATCCGTGGAAGCTGGTCGACGGCGAAGACGACTCCATCGAGGTCACGATCACGGAGCCGCCGCGCATCTACGTGCTCGACACGAACTATGCGTTCATCGTGATCGGCGTCGCGCCGTTCGTGAAGAAGGGTGAGGAGCTGACCCTGGCGACGATGCAAGACGTCTCCTACGCGCTCGTTCGCGCGGGCATCTCGCGCGTCGCCAGCACCTCGCCGCAGATGACGAAGTGGTGCGAAGCACACCAGCCCCTCGCGTCGGAGCCGGCGATCCTTCGCCGCTGGCTCGCCTCGCTCGTCCCCGGGTTGCGCGCCGAGGCGCCGCGCGGAGCTCCGCGCACGACCGCGCCTGCGCGGTTCAGCGTGATCCACGCGAACGAGCCGCTCGGCAGCGACGATCGTCATCGCCTGCGGCTGGTCCATCGCAGTGATCAGGTTGTCGAGCCCGCAGGCGTCGGCGACGAACCGGGTGAGTGGAAGCTGTCGAATCGAGAGTTCTGCTTGTTCTCGACCTTCGGCGTCAGCTGGATCGTCACGACCGACGACGCCGCGAAGTCCTCACACTTCTTGAACGACGCGCCACACATGATCCGCGACCGCTACGTCTACAAGTGGCTGCTCGTCGAGCATCAGCGGCTGTGTCTGCTCGCGCTTGCGACCGAGTGTGCCGACATGAGCAGTGGCATCGATGGCGCGAACTTTGCCGAGATGCGGATGCGCCTCCTCTCCTTCATCTCCGCGTACAACTTTCGTCACGTCAGCAACGAAGAGCGTCACGATCGATTCTACAAGCGCGTGCGTGACGCGCTCTCGATCGATGACCTGCTCGCGGAGGTGAGCGAAGAGGTCGTCGAGATCGACACCCAGCTCGCTGCGCGCCGCGCCGAGCTCCTCAATCACGTGCTCGCGTTCTTGACGCTGGTGCTGACGCCGGTCGGCATCATGGTCGGCATCTTCTCGTCCGACACGACGCCC
>JBBQJJ010000220.1:0-14240 GCA_038325805.1 Haliangiales bacterium | reverse complement strand
CACGCGAATCACGCCCTTGCGATCTCCCGAGGCGATCGTGCCGTTGCTCGACACCGCGAGCGCCTCGACGGCGGCGCTGTGACCGGTCAGGCGCAGCGTGCTGCCATTCCACCCGTCGCTGACCAGCACCGCGTGATCGCCTTGCGATAGCTCGAGGGGATCGATCATCACGAGCTGGCCCTTCTTCAGCGACCGCATCGTCTCCGAGGTGGAGACGCCGGTAGCCTCCGAGGTCGTGCCGACGACACGCCCACCCGGCGCTGCCACGAGCATCACGACCTCGGTCCCGAGATCGACGCGCCGGCCACTGCCCAGCTCGCGAACGAAGAACTGATCGCCGGGCGCGAACGACTTGGAGTCGCGTGCGATCCAGGTGTGCGTCGCATCTCCGGCCAGGACCGGATGAAACGGCCCGTCCAGCAACGTGGTGATCGCGCCGGTGGCGACCTCGAAGCGGATCACCGCGCCGCGGTGGCGGTCGTACGCGAGGATGGCGCGCCCGTCGGTCGTCCACACGCTCTGCCGGCACTCGCAGATCAAGCGATCATCGCCTTCGAGATCGAAGAGGCGGAGCATGAGGTGCCCGGCTTCGACGATCTCCGCGACGACGCGCCTGCCATCCGGCGACCACCGCGCGTTGACCCACTCGGTCTTGCGGTCGCTCGACGGATCGATCGTCCGATCGATCGTCCGGTCGATCGTGCGGACGAGCGTGGGGACCGCGGGACCCGTCGTGGGCCATGCCCAGATCCGACCCACGTAGTCGATGCCGCGCACGACCTCCCCGGTGAAGGTGATGTCGAACAGCTTCTCGGGAGACCTGCCGAGCTCGCGACCGCTCCACGACGCGAGATCCCAGATCCGGATCTTGTCGCCTGGTTCCTGATAGGACGCGAGCGAGCGACCCTCCGGCGAGAAGGCAAGGGCCTTGATGCCACCGTCGGCTGTCACCACGTGGGCGATGCCGGAGGCGGCCGCTTCCGAGGCGATCATCCGCGCGGCGCGCACCTCGCGCGTACCCGGGCTGAGTTGCTTGAGGATCGCGAGTGCGTGCGTCGGATCGGTCGCCAGCGCATCCCGGGCATCACCGATCATGCCGTGATCCGCCTGAGCGCGAGCGGCGGTCGCTTCGACCTCGGCCGCACGCTTTGCCGCGACGATGCGCGACAGCATGACCCCGCCGAACACGACGAGCGCCGCGAAGGCGACCGCGCCGACGAGGACCGCGCCGCGATTGCGCTTCAACCAACGCCTGGTCAGCTGCCACGTCGTGTAGTCGTGGCTGGTGACCAGCATGCCCTGCTGGAACCGCTTGAGCTCGGCGACCATCTCGTTCGCGGTGGGGAAGCGATCGGCGGGCGCGCGCGCCATCGCCTTGTCGACGATGGTGATCAGATCGATCGGTGCGTCGGGCACGACCGACGCGAGGGGTGGCGGCGGGCTTTCGAGCACCTTCGCGAGGACCTCGGCCGTGGTGTGCCCGATGAACGGCGGCACGCCGGCAAGCACCTGATAGAGCAACGCGCCGAGTGCATAGACATCGGCTCGCGCGTCGACTCGATCGCCGTTCGCCTGCTCCGGCGGCATGTACGACGGCGTGCCCATCACCGAGCCCTCGACGGTCTCGGCGCCGCCGGAACTGGCGCCGAGCTGAAGCGACGGCCGCACGACACCGGTCAGCGACACGATCTCCTCGGTCTCTGTCAGCTCCTTCGCGATGCCCCAATCGATCACCACGGTCTCGCCGAAATCGCCGACCAGCACGTTGGCGGGCTTGAGATCGCGATGGATCACCGACTTGGTGTGTGCGTACGCGAGCGCATCAGTCACCGCGATCACCGCGGGCAACAACGCCAGGCGCTCGGTGAGGGACGTCGCTTCAGAGATCCGCACATCGAGCGGCTTGCCGCGGATCAGCTTCATCGCGAAGAACGG
The DNA here is from genome assembly GCA_038325805.1 of Haliangiales bacterium. Classification (GTDB taxonomy): domain Bacteria; phylum Myxococcota_A; class Polyangia; order Haliangiales; family Haliangiaceae; genus JABFXX01. Next base: position 12,305 of record JBBQJJ010000220.1, on the reverse strand, counting down.
CTGCCCGCCCGGCCACTGACCAGCCTCGGTGACGTGCACGATCGCGGGATGCTGCAGGCCGGCGGTGATCCGGACCTCGCGATCGAAGCGAGCGCGGGCACCCTCGTCGTCGTGCAGCACCTCCTTGATCGCGATCGGCCGATCGAGCCGGAGATCGCGGGCCTCGAGGATGCGACCCATGCCGCCGCGTGCGAGCTCGCTGAGGATCTGGTAGTTCGCGCGATCGACGACCGGCAGCGAGTCGTGCCGATCGATCCCCGACTGCGACAGGCTCGGCGACGAGGCGCGCGTCGCCTGCGCGACGTTCGCACTCACCGTGGGATCCGTGCCGCGCGTCGTACCGAGCGTCGGACCCGTCGCCGACGGCACGTCCAGTGTCTCGTCGGTGGCACCATCGTCCCGCACGGGACGACCCTACCATCGCGAGAGGCGGCGCTCGACCGCGCGAAACCACCGCTCGGCTACGGCCTGACGATGGCGTTCGAATCGAGGGTGATCCAACCGATTCGCGCGAGTACTCGACCTCCGAGCGATGCGCCGGTGGGCAGCGTGATCGCCTGGTCCGCCATGACCGTGCCCTTGGAGGCCGAGTTGGTGCCGAACACTGCCGACGAGCCGACTTGCCAGAACACGACAGCTCTTTCGCGATGAAAGGCGCGTTGGATCACTGCCTTGGTGTGTGTGTACGTGAGCGAACGCGCGTGTGTCACCGTCCGACTCGTCGTCGGGTCGATTGCGTGCCCTTCTTTTTATGTCGGATACTGGGAGACCATGAGGGCAGTCGTCGTCGTCGCGCTATGTCTGCTCACAAGCACCGGACGAGCGGACACCTCGGAACCATGGAAGGTCGGCGTCACCGAGGATCAGAAGACGACGGCGAAGGTGCTGCTCGACGAGGGTAACGCGCTGTTCCTCGACAAGAACTACGCCGACGCACTCGACAAGCACCGCGCCGCGATCGACGTCTGGGCTCATCCGGCGATCCGGTTCAACGTGGTGCGCTGCCTGATCCAGCTCCAGCGTCCCGACGAGGCGGCCGAGGAGCTCAAGCTCGCGCTCGCCTACGGCGCGGCGCCGCTCGAGGAGGCGGTCTATATCGAGGCGCTCGCCTACGAGAAGCTGCTCGCCAACCAGGTCGCCGAGATCGCGATCACGTGCAAGCCGGGGGTCAAGGTGACGCTCGACGGCAGCGAGATCGCGTGTGGTTCGCAACGTCGCGTCAAGCCGGGGCGTCGTCAGCTGCTCGGCACACGCGAGGGCTTCTTGGCGCGGACGTTCGAGGTGAACGCCGTCGGCGGAGAGATGCAGAAGGTCGACGTCGCACTGGTCTCGCTCGTCGGTGCCGCCAAGATCGAACATCGCTGGGCGACGTGGAAGCCGTGGGTGGTGTTCGGCGGCGGACTCGCGGTCGTCGGCATCGGTGGGCTCGTCGAGCTCCAGGCGAAGGCGAACCTGGACGGCTACTCGCGCCAGGTCCAGGCGCAGTGCCGCGACCTCGGATGCATGCCGGAGGTCGTCGGGACCGCGCCGCGCAACCGAGCGAAGACGCAGGATGCGATCGCCGTCACCGTGATCTCCGTCGGTGCGGCCACCGCGATCATCGGCGGCGTGATGCTGTATCTAAATCGCGGGCACACGGTGTACGAGCAAGCGGTGACGCGGATCGGCGCAGTTCCGCTCGACGGCGGCGGCGCGGTCACGCTCGGGGGTGAGTTCTGATGCGCTGGCTCGCTCTCGTGCTGCTGTCCACAGGTTGCCTGTCGTCGGGCGATGTCACATGTCCCACGGCGACCGGAGATCTGATCTGTCCGGCGAACACGGTGTGCCGACTCGTCGCGGTGTGGCCGGATCCGGTGGAGCAGCCGACCGAAACTCGCTGCGTCTCCGTCGCCGACCTCACCGCATGCGAGGGCAAGGACGAAGGAACCAAGTGCGATCCCGAAGGTGCGGCCACGGGCGGCGAATGTCACAGCGGTGGTTGTTTCGAGGTGCGCTGCGGCAACCACTTCAAGGATGCCAACGAGGCATGCGACGACGCCAACGAAGCGTTCGGCGATGGCTGTTCGGTCGGGTGTCAGTCGGACGAGACCTGCGGCAACGGGTTTCTCGATCCGGTCGTCCAGAGCGGCCCCGTGGACATGCCGGTCTTCGAAGCGCTCGAGCAGTGCGACGGCGGCAGCCGTGCGCCGCACGACGGCTGCGATTTCAACTGCCAGGCCGAGGCAGCGCGCTGGCGAGAACGCTTCATCGGGGTGCCGCAGGCGCGGGCTCACGCGACGATGGCGTTCGATGCTCGAAACCACGTGTTCGTGATGTTTGGCGGGGTCCTTCGTGACATGGGGACTACGCTAACGAGCGACGAGACATGGACCGGCGCGCTGAGGACGTGTCAGCCCGACTCGATTCCTGACTCGGTTCCTTGTATGACCTGGACGCGCGCAACGCCTGCGATGCATCCATCGCCGCGGTTCGGTCAGGCGATGGCCTACGACGCGGCTCGCGGCGAGACGATGCTGTTCGGTGGTGGTGATAACAGCGGGACCCCGACGACGTTCGAGGACACCTGGAGCTGGGATGGTCAGACCTGGCGCGTGCTCCCGGTCGCGGTGCATCCGTCCCAACGCCTCCACGCACGCATGGTGTACGACAGCCGACGGCAGCGTATCGTGCTCTACGGCGGTCAGACGCTCAACCCCAATGAAAATATGCTTCTTACGGACACCTGGGAGTGGGATGGCTCGGTGTGGACGGAGATCCCGATCGCGAAGCACCCTGGTGCGCAAGTCAGCGCGGCGATGGCCTACGACCCGGTGCGTGGAGTCACCGTGTTGTTCGGTGCGTCGAATGTCGTAGGGGTCGGCTCGACGTGGGAATGGGACGGCGTGGAATGGCTCGAGCGGGACGCGACACCACCCCCGGCACGTGAAGGGGCCGCGTTCGCGTTCGATCCCGTGCTCGGCATGCTCGTGCTGTTTGGTGGACGCGACACATTGACACCCACGTTGGCAGACACCTGGACGTGGGATGGAGTGGAGTGGGCGGAGAGGGACTTGGTCGTGGGCTCGAAGCGTGCGGATGCCGCGTACGCGAGCGACGCCACCGGTCGGTTCGTGATCTCGCACGGCCAGAACCCCGTGCTACTCGACGACACGCAAGTCTGGACCGGAGCCGCTTGGCAGACGAGCCCGAAGCTGAACAAGCCGGTGAACCTCAACCGTCAAATCGCAGCCTTCGACGCGATCCGAGGACGCGTGGTGGTCCGCTCGAGGCAAGAGACGTGGGAGTACGACGGCGCGGCGTGGACTCGAGTGACGGACGACGCGGTGACCGGGTCGGCGAGCGAGGGCGCGATGGTGTTCGACGAGGCGCGCAGGGTCGTGCTGTTGTATGGCGGCGACGTCCAGAATCAGACGTTCACCTGGAGCGGGACAGCGTGGTCACCTCGGACCACGACCACGAGCCCGGGCACGCGCAACAACGCGGCGATGGCGTACGACGCGTCGCGTGCACGCGTCCTGTTGTTCGGCGGGGCGGGAGACGACCGCACGTTGTGGGCCTGGGATGGCACGGAGTGGTCGATCGCCGAGGTTGCTCCGATACCTCCACGCATACGCCACGTCATGGGGCACGATCGCGTTCGCGATCAGCTCGTCGTGTTCGGCGGCCGCAGCACTGCCGCGATCACGATCGGCGACACCTGGGTCCTCGATGGCCGCACGAACACCTGGCGCGAGATCACGGGACCCGGCCCGGTCGCACGATCGGGCGCGGCGATCGCGTGGAGTCACGCGCGTCAGCGCTTGGTGCTCTTCGGTGGGAGTGACGCGGCCGGCGGCGAGCTGCAAGACACCTGGGAATGGGATGGTGATGGGTGGGTGCCACTCGTGATCGAGCCCGTGCTGGCGCCATCGACTCGCGTGGATCATCTGTTAACGACCAGTCCGAATGGTGTCTACCTGATCAACGGATCTCACACGGGGGTCCCTGTCGACGACGTGTGGGAGCTCCGCTTCGAGGGCAACGTCCCCGAAGATACGTGCCGCGACGATCGCGATTGGGACGGCGACGGCCAGGCGGGCTGTCGCGACGAGGACTGCCGTGGGTTCTGCGCCCCGCTGTGTACCCCGGCGGGCGGCTTCGACGCAGGATTCCCCGCGATGACGTGCGATCCTGACGTTCCCGGGCCGAGGTGCGGGGATGGTCAAAGGGATCCGCTCGAGAACTGCCGGTCGTGCCCGGAGGACTTTCCCGAGGGCTGCGTCCCTATCTGCGGTGACTTCTTCTGCGACCCAGGCGAGACCTGTCTCGGCGACTGCTCGTAGGAGAGCCTCGGCGGGGGGCCTATTTTAGCTCCTTCGATAGCCCCTTCGCGCGGCGCTCGGCGTCCTCGCGCATCCGCTTCTCGGCGAGCAGCTTGGTCTCGAGCTCCCGTCTCGCGGTCTCGAGCTTCTCGGCGATCTTCTTCGCGTCCGCCATCGCTCGCTCGGCGAGCTTTCGCTGGGAGATCGCTTCGGCCGCGCTCTTGAGCGCATCGGCCTTCTCCTTCTTGAGCTGAACGTTCTGCTCCTCGATCGTCATGTTCTTCTCGTCGACCTGCTGCGCGGCCCGGGCGCGTTCGGCTTCGGCGGCACGCTGGTTGCGCTCGGCTTCGGCCTTGCGGAGCTCGGCCGCGCTGGACTTCACGGTCGCCTCCTTGGCGTGCGCTTCGGCAACGCTCGTCTGAGCCGTTGCCTCCCTCAGATCGGAGAGAGCGCGCGCTGTCTTCGCTTGCTCCTCGCGCAGCGACACGTAGGCGACCGTGACGATCACGACGATCGTCGCGAGCATCGCGAACACCGTGGTCAAGGCAACCAGGCGGGCGCGTCTACCACGGCGGGCGAGCGAGAACACCGCGTCGAGGAAGGCGCGGTCCCGTGACGACACCTCGCGAGGCTGCGCGTCGAACCAGCGCTTGGCCTCGGTCATCGCTTCACCTCGCCACAGCAAACCTGCGGCGCGACCTCTGAGATCCCACTGCTTGGAGGCCGTCGCGAGCTGCGCGCGGAACTGGGCATCCTCGGCATCGTCGTCGAGCCAGCGCTTGAGCGTGGGCCAGCTCATGATCAGCGATTCGTGGACGAGCTCGACCGAGCTGCCGGCGTCGCGATTCTGGACGACGAGCAAGCGTGCACCGACGAGCTGATCGACGATCCGCATGGTCTCGCCGGGGTCGGTAGACAGCTGCTCGAGCTCGGCGAGCTCGGCGATCGCACGCGTCCGCTCTGGCGTGACGAGTTGCCGCAAGATGCTCCGAGTCAGCATCCGCTGCGACGACGACATCCGCGCGACGACATCATCGGCATGCGTGGCGAGCGCGCCGGTGATGCCGCCGATCGCGTTGTAGCTGTCGATCGTGAGCAGGCGACGGTCGCGCGAGCGCGCATCCCACAACTTGCCGGCGGCGAACTGCAGGAGGGGCAGGGCGCCGGGAATCTCGGCGAGCGCACCGAGGATGTCCTCGACCATCGCAGGTGTTTCGAAGCGGTAGCCGACCATCTCGACCGGCGCGACCAGGGCCTCGCGCAGACCGTCGCGATCGGGCGCCGCGAGGAACACCATGCCGCGCGTCAGCTCCTCCATGAACCTGGCATCGTCGCCGGCGCGATCGAGGAGGTCTGATCGCATCGAGACCACGACGCGAAGGGGTGCGGCGACATCGTCGGCGATCGCGGTGAGTGCAGCGATGAACGTGGCGCGCTCTGTCGGATCGGGAACGAGCGTGTAGAGCTCCTCGAACTGATCGACGAACACCAGGATGTTGCCGTTGACGGCGCGCGCCTGCTCGCGAAGCATCGTCGCGAGGAAGCCCGGCTCGCGGTGGATCCGATCGTGGTCGACGGCGGGACGCAGGTTCGTACTGCCCACCGATGCACGCTCGGCGAGCGAGATGAGCGCAGCGAGCGGCTGTCGACCGGGCCGGATGGTGATGATGTCCCAACGCTCGCCGGAGGACTTGAGCGCGGGCCCGACGCCGGCGCGCACGAACGAAGACTTTCCCACGCCGGACGGACCGACGATGGCCGTCAACGGGAGCTCGCGGATCCGCGCGGCCATCCGCGCGATGTCGCGGCTGCGCCCGAAGAAGCGATCGGCGTCGGCTTCCTGGAAAGCCGTGAGGCCAGGGTAGGGGCTCTCGTCCTCGGCCAGCCGGCGGCCGCGGCGATCGGGGAGCTGGGCTTCCAGTGCACGCGCGATGTCGTGGGTGGTCGGTCGCTCGTCGCGCGATTTTGCGAGGCAGCGATCGATCAGATCTGCGAGCTCGAAGGGGACGTCTGGGATCGTGCGCGCCGAGCGCATGGGCAGGGGCGACACGAGGTTCTCGAACATCGCCTCGCTGGTCAGCGGCTCGACCGGATGCGTGCCGGCGAGCATCTCGAACATGATCACACCGAGCGCGAACACGTCGGAGCGCGCATCGAGCTCGGTGCCCTGCATCTGCTCGGGAGACATGTACGGCAGCGTGCCGACCAGCGTGCCCTGACTGGTCAGCTGCAGGCTCTGAGGAGCGAGGCGAGGGCGTGCGTTCGAGCGCGGATCCGAGGGCTGCGCCTTGGCGATGCCGAAATCGAGCACCTTTACCTGACCGCCGTGCGTGACCTGGATGTTCTCGGGTTTGAGGTCGCGGTGGACGATGCCGGCGTCGTGCGCGCAGGCGAGCCCACGTGAGACCGGCAGGATCAGCTCGACGACGCGCGACGCGGGGAGGGGGTTGCCTTCGGCCCACTCGCCCATCAGCTGCCGCAGATGCGAGCCATCGAGGAGCTCGAGCACCATGAACGGCATCCCCTCGTACGAGTTGACCTCGTAGATGATGACGATGTTCTCGTGGCTGCATTGCGCGGTGGCCTGCGCCTCGATCATGAAGCGCTGACCGACCTCCTCGCTGACGTCGCGGAGGAACTTGATCGCGACGCGCCGGCCGAGCTGTCGATCGCGCGCCGTGTACACCACGCCCATGCCGCCGCGGCCGAGCTCTCGGATCAGCTCGTACTGATTGATGACGGTGCCGGGGCTGAGATTGGCTCCAGACGCCAGCATCGGCGGTGTCGTGATGAACGTGCCCTCGGTGTCGAGAGACACGACGGCGGAGAACGAACTGGGAGCAACGCCGATCCGGGTGTGGGGGGATTGCTGCTTGTCGCTATCTGACACGGAAGCCCCATGCTAGCAGCCCGACCCGTTCTATGGTCCGCGCGTGCGCAAGCTGGTTGCTCTCGTCCTGTTCGCCGCGTGTAGCGGTCCGTCGAAACCGCCTACCGTTCCGGCTCCGGTCGATCCGACCAACGGACCTGTAGAGCCCACCCTTACACCGGTGGCCGAGCTACCCAAGCCGGCCTCGCCGGTCGCCGTGATGCCCGAGCAGCTCGCGGCCGCGAAGCAGCTTCTTCTCGCGAAGCACGGCCAGGTGCAGAGCGCGCGGATCGAGCGAGGCGTCACGCAAGTGGCCGCGCTGTGGCGTGCCGAGGACGGTGATCTCGCGAAGTTCGTCACCGAGCACTTCTTGTCGGAGCCCAAGGCGATCGACGCGCTGTTCGATCGGCTGCAGAAGCAGCTCGAGCAGGTCGACGGTCACGGCCTCGAGCTCGGACGCTCGCTGCGCTGGGACACCGAGGTCGACACCGGCCCGCAGTTGCCGGTCGATTCGCTGCTCGCCGCGTTCGATCCCGGCGCGCACGTCACCGAGGATCTGTTCAACGCGAAGGTCGCGTTCGCGGCGCTGCTCAACTTTCCGCTCGCGACCCTCGAGAGCAAGATCAAGGACGGCGACGGCTGGACGCGCCGGCAGTGGGCCGAGTCGAAGCTGACCGGCCGGTTCGACACCCGGATCCCCGGCAACATCTCCGCGCAGATCAGCGCCGCCGCCGCCGCCGCCGACGCGTACATCGCCGACTACAACCTGTGGATGCACCACCTGGTCGATGACAAGGGTGCGCGGCTGTTCCCATCGGGAAAGCGGTTGATCAGCCACTGGAACCTGCGCGACGAGCTCAAGGCGAACTACGCCGACAAGGGTCCGGGACCTAGTCCCGATATGACGATCGGGATCGGCAAGCAGCGCATGATCGTGAAGGTGATGGAGCGGATCGTGACGCAGACGATCCCGAAAGCGGTGATCGACAACCCGAAGCTCGATTGGAACCCGTTCGCGAACACGGTGGTCGCCGCGCCCGCGGCGGAGATCGAGGCGAACGCACCGAAGGAGAAGCCGGCGACGCCCTCGACGGAGCGCGAGCCCGATGCGCGGTTTCAGGTGGTGCTCGATCACTTCGCGACGTATCGCAAGGCGGATCCGTATTCACCGATCGCACCGACGCACATCGCGCGAGCGTTCGAAGGCGCAGAGATGCCGGAGGCGCGCGTGCGCTCGTTACTGCTCGCCGTGCTCGAGTCGCCGTTGATCGCGCGGGCGGCGGGCGAGGTGAAGGCCAAGCTCGGTCGCCCGCTCGAGCCGCAGGACATCTGGTACGAGTTTGGCGGCGGCGACGTTCCCGAGGCGGAGCTCGACAAGGAGACGCGCAAGCGTTACCCCACGGCCGGCGCGTTCGCGAAGGACATGCCGCGGATCCTCAAGGGTCTAGGCTTCACCGACGGTCAGGCGAAGACGCTGTCGGCGAACATCGCGGTCGATCCGTCGCGCGGCGCGGGTCACGCGATGGAGGCGAAGCGCCGCACGGACAAGCCGCACCTGCGCACGCGCGTCGGTGACAAGGGCATGGACTACAAGGGCTACAACATCGCGGTCCACGAGCTCGGTCACAACGTCGAGCAGTACCAGTCGCTGTGGGAAGTCGATTACACGCTGCTCCAGGGCGTTCCGAACACGGCCTTCACCGAGGCGCTCGCGTTCCTGTTCCAGGCGCGCAACCTCGAGCTGCTCGGACGCAAGAAGCAGAAGGGCGAAGCGGAGCGCCTCGAGGTGCTCGATCACCTGTGGAACACGTGGGAGATCGCGGGCTGCTCGCTCGTCGAGATCGACGTCTGGCACTGGCTGTACGAGCATCCGAACGCGACGGCAGGTGAGCTCCGCGAGGCCACGGGCAAGATCGCGCGCGGCGTCTGGGACAAGTACTACGCGCCCGTCCTCGGCGGTGCAGGGCAGACCTCGATCCTCGGGATCTACTCGCACACGATCGCGTCGCCGCTCTACCTGTTCAACTACGTGCTCGGTCACCTGATCGCGTTCCAGATGGAGGAGCACGTGGCAGGCAAGGACGCGAAGACGTTCGCCGCCGAGTTCACGCGGGTCGCGCGCTATGGCGCGGTGCTGCCCGACGTGTGGATGAAGCACGCGACGAAGGCGCCGGTCAACGCGCAGCCGCTGCTCGACGCGGCGAAGCGAGCGCTCGACCAGGGCCCTGCGAAGAAATGAAGTCGGTGAGGGCGACGAAGTCGTCGAACCTCGCGTCGCGTGCGCGCGCGCCCAAGAATGCCATCACGAGCGTGCGCGTCCCGAGCTTCACCGCGACCACCTGACAGTAGCCGGCGTCCTCGGTCCAGCCGGTCTTGCCGCCGAGGATCTGGTGCTTGGTCCACAGCGCGGCCACCGTGCTCGTGTAGTCGCCGCTGACCTCGGCGGACTCGGAGACGACGTGCGCGCGTTTGGTCGTCATGAACCCGCGCAGCACCGGATCGCGGATCGCTTCGCGTAGCGCGAGTGCCATGTCTCGTGCGGTCGATGCGTTGCCCGCGATGCCGGTGACGTCAGTCAGCGTCGTGCTCGACAGGCCGAGGTCGCGGATACGCTTGCGCATCGCGGCCAGCAGCTCGTCGGGAGCCAACCCGACCGAACGTGCGAGTGCCGTGGGTGTGCGGTTGTCCGAGGACAACATCATCGCGTACAGCAGATCGCTGTTCTTGAACCGCTGTCCCTCGAGCAGCATCGTCGGTGCACCGCCGACACCGGCGACCGCATCGTCGTGCGTGATGAGGGTGGTCCTGGACAGATCGAGCTTGTGGGCGCGCAGGACGAGCGCGGCGAACAGCTTCGTCATCGACGCGATCGGGCGAATCTCGTCGGCGCGGCGCGCGAACACGACCTCGCCGGTCGCGGCATCGATCGCGATCGCGCTCGGTGACTCGAGGCGCGGGCCATCGGCACGAGCAGTCGCCGTCCCCACGAGCAGCAGTGCGATCACCCGAAGCACGTCCAATCATCCCTCAGGTTTCGCGGGATTGCCGGCATTACCTACATCGCGGAATGGGGGCGGGTGGCGGTACGTTGGATCTCGATGGGCGCCGAGGACCGCTGGGAACGCATCGCGCAGGGGTTGTTCTGGACCGGTTGGCTGTTCGTCGCGTTCACCGCGTACGGCATCTATAGCGGCGATGACTGGCGCGGCGTCGTGATGACCGTGGCGCCGGGCGCCGTGGTGTTCGCTCTCTGGTACATGGCGCGCGCACGCACGGAGTACTTGATGAGCGGCACGAAGATGCCGTTGCCGGCACGCGCGATCGCCGCGGCGGTCGTCCTCGGTGGTGTCGCCTTCGTCGTGCACACCGTGCGGATGGCACCCGAGCTCACGATCGTGACGGAGGAAGATCGCGAGGTCGAGGCGGAGCAGCGCCAGTTGGACAGGATGAAGGGTATGGGCAAGAACCTCGAGGTCGGCGAGAAAGAGGTGACGTTCGCGAACGGCGAGAAGGGCATGGTCAAGACGCTGGTGCGCAAGCCGCCCGCACCCGAACGCGAGTGCGAGGACTGGGGCGTCGTGGAGACCGGAGGCGACAAGCTCGAGTTCTGCAAGCGTTGGGCGCCCGAGCCCGCCGCTGCGCTGAAGTGATCAACCAAGAGTGAGCTCTGAGGGTAGAGTCACGCGATGCTCGCGACCGCCGTGATTCGTCGAGGGCCACTGCGTAGTGACGTGCTTCGATCGCGTGCCGCGGGTCCGCTGCGGCTGCTCCATCCTCGTGCGGCAGGCAACGCGGCCTGGGTCGTCACCAGTAGCCTCGGCGGAGGCTTGGTCGATGGCGATAACGTCGCGCTCGATGTGGTGATCGAGGCGGGCGCGACCGGCCTGGTCACCACGCAGGCATCGTCGAAGATCTACAAGGGCACCTCGTCGCAGCGGCTTGACGTTCGCGTGCACGGCGATGGTTGCGCGCTCGTGGTGCCCGATCCGATCGTGCCGTATCGCGGCGCGAGCTACACACAGGTCACACGGATCGCGCTCGATCCAGAGAGCTCGCTGGTGCTGTCGGACGTGGTGACCGCGGGACGGATCGCACACGGCGAGCGCTGGGCGTGCACGCGGTTCGACGCGACGCTCGCCATCGCGGTGGGGGGGCGCGCGTTGCTCCATGATCGCGTGATCCTCGACGGTGACATCGCAAGGCGGATGACGCGGTTCGCGGCGATGGGCACCGCGGTGCTGCTCGGACCGCGCGTCGGTGCGTTCGGTCGTGTGGCGCTCGAGCTCGGTGCCGTCGGCAAGCGCGCGTCGACCGTGGTCGCAGGCAGCCCGCTCGGCGACGGCGCGCTCCTGCGCATCGCAGGTGAGGACATCGAGACCGTGGTCGCGACCTTGCGCGACCTCCTTCGCCCGGCCTGTGAGGAGCTCGGAGAAGACCCGTGGTCGCGCAAGTGGTGAGTGCTCTGCGTTAGCGACTGACCCTCACGGCGCGGCGATCTGATACTCACGCGTCGTGAGGCTCGCACCCCGGGACATCGACAAGCTCGTCCTGCACAACGCGGGATTCCTCGCGCAGAAGCGCCTCGCGCGCGGTGTGCGGCTGAACTATCCCGAGTCGATCGCGCTGATCGCGACGCAGCTACTCGAGCTGATCCGCGATGGGCGATCCGTGGCCGAGCTGATGGATCTCGGCCGCACGCTGCTCGGTCGCTGTCAGGTGATGGATGGCGTACCCGAGCTGATCACCGAGGTGCAGGTCGAGGGCACGTTTCCCGACGGGACGAAGCTGGTCACCGTGCATCATCCGATCGTCGCGGATCACGGCGATCTTCCACTCGCGCTCTACGGCAGCTTCTTGCCGGTCCCGGATCGCGCGGTGTTCGCGCAGGTCCCTGTGCCGCTGTCCCCCGGCGAGATCCTCGTCGCCGGTGGCGAGATCGAGCTCAACGAAGGGCGCCCCACACGAGAGGTCGTCGTCACCAACACCGGCGATCGTCCGATCCAGGTCGGCAGCCACTGCCACTTCGTCGAGACCAACCGCGCGCTGATCTTCGATCGGCCCGACCTGCACGGCATGCGGCTCGATATCCCGGCCGGCGCCGCGGTGCGGTTCGAGCCCGGCGAGCAGAAGACGGT
>JBBQJJ010000219.1:0-14255 GCA_038325805.1 Haliangiales bacterium | reverse complement strand
ATGGTGCGGGCCACCTGAAGACGGGTTGGTTCGGCCGCGTCCAGGCGAACGGCCAGGTCGAAGGCTTCGACGCCAATGGCGCAGCGGCGGCGTACAACGGCCAGCAGACGGCTCGGCTGGGTCTCGCCTCCGTGGCGTACGCGATTGCCAAGCGCGACGAGCGAGCGATCTCGACCTTCGCGAACGGCATTACGATCTCGGGTCGGTTCGGTAACCCGAAAGACACCTGATTCGTCAGGTTTCCGGGTCTTCACGGGCTGCTTTGCGAACTGCAAAGCGGCCCGTCGTCATTTCGGCGTGTGCTAGGTTATTGGCGTGCGCGTCGCGTTGATCGCCCTGCTGCTCACCAGCGTGATCTCGTGCAAGCGCAACGAGGCCAAGGGCCAGAGCGGGACGGGCACCGGCAGTGCGGTTCGTACCGAGGACACCGAGCGCGAGCAAGCGCGGTTTGATTCGGAGCGCCACCCCGAGAAGGTGGTCGAAGCGCTCGGCATCAAGCCCGGTAGCAAGGTCGCGGACGTCGGCGCGGGCTCGGGGCTGCTGACCGTACATCTCGCTCGCGCGGTCAGACCCGGAGGCATGGTCGTCGCGACGGACATCGACGAGGGCGTCCTCGAGCTCATGCAGGCGCGGCTACAGGCGGCTGGACTCGCCGACTACGTCGAGCGCAAGGTCGTCGCCGCCGACACGCCGGGGCTCGAGAAGCACGAGTACGACGCGATCCTGCTTGCCGAGGTCGACCACTATTTTTCGGATCCCGTGCTGTGGCTCAAGACCGCGGCCGAGTCCCTCAAGCCGGGCGGCCGGCTCGTGATCTCGAATCGTATCCATCACCGGGCAAAATCGATCGCCGCGGCAACCAAAGCGGGCCTGAGGCCAGTCTCAGAGTCGACGCCCGTGCCGACGCACTTCATCGCCGTGTTCGAGGTTCCGAAATGAGAGCAGTGGCCTTCGCCGCTCTCGCGTTCTTGACCGCTTGCCCGAGCGAGCCCGGAAATCCAGATGTGCTCTACCTCGCGCCAGATGGCAGCGAGCTGGAGGTCAGGCTCCAGGCCTCCGAGCCCGAACCATTTTGAGCACCAGGAGTGGGGCCCGGGCGGTCCCTCGATGCTTCGTTCGACCTGGTCGCCGGCATTCCCGCTGGCAACTACCACGTGATCTACGACGGCATCATCCTGTTTCCCGTCGACGTCACGTTCTCGATCATCCATCGCCGCGGTAGCGACGACACCGTGCTCGCGACCTGGCAGGAGCACTTCGAACCACTCCCCGGCGGCGACTTCGAAGCGCAGCCACGCGAGCGTGACGAGGCCGCGCCCGCGGTGCAGTTCCAGGACGGCGACAAGCTGGTCTATCGCTACGCCGGTGCGAACGCGGCGGGCTCGATGTCCTATATCCCGGTCGGCAGCCCCGAGAGCGAGGGCGGCCGCCACACGAACCTCACCCTCCCCCGATAGACTTCGCTTGTGGGAGCACCGGCTCGTCTTCCTCGTGGAAGTCGAGGTCGACGCCGAACGTCTCGTGGATCAGGAACAGGCCGATCACCGCGAGCACCATGCAGCCAACGCCGACGACGATCGCGGACTCGACGAGCCCGAACGAATCCCGGAGCCCGGTGAACGCGAGCATCACGCCGACGAGCGAGCCGCGCACGAAGTTCGGGACCGTGGTCGCGGCGGTCGCGCGGAGGTTGGTGCCGAACAGCTCGGCCGCGGTCGACACGAACGCCGCCCAGTACCCGGTGGAGATGCCGCCGAACAGCGCGATCACGTAGAACCAATCACCCGACGTTCCGCCGAGCGTGAAGTAGACGACCATCATCACCGCGACCGCTGCGAGGAAGATCGCGAACGTCTTGCGGCGCGACTGCAGCTTCTGGCTGAGCACGCCCGAGAGCACGCCGCCGATCGAGCAACCTCCGTAGACGAACAGCAGTGCGCGCGCGGCGTTCGGTGCGGGCGACAGACCGAGCGCTGCGCCGAGCTCCGGAGACAGCGTGAACAGCAGGCCGATCACGTACCAGACCGGAATGCCGATGAAGATGATGCCGACGTAGCGCGCGAGGCGCTTGCGGTTGGTGAACAGCTGGAAGAAGTTGCCGCGCGCGACGTTGGATTTCGCGAGCGTCGCCGCAAACATCCCCGACTCGACGACGCCGATGCGGAGTGCGAGCAACGCGAGCCCGAGGCCGCCGCCGATGTAGTAGGCCGTGGTCCAGTGGACGATGTGGCCGAACGCGCCGCCGAAGACGCCGGCGACCACACCGCCCGAGACGCCGAGTGCCGCGACGATCGTGGTGCCGGTGCCGCGCTCGTGCTTCCCCATCAGCTCGCTGACCAGCGTGATGCCCGCGCCGAGCTCGCCCGCCAGCCCGATCCCCGCGATCAGCCGGCACACCGCGTAGGTGTTGACGTTCGACATCGCATCGACGTCGCCGACCATGCCGTTCGCGATGTTCGCGAGCGAATACAGCGTGATCGATCCGAACAACACCGACAACCGACCCTTCTTGTCGCCGAGCACGCCCCACAAGATGCCGCCGACGAGCATGCCGCCCATCTGCATGTTGATGAGGAACACGCCCTCGTCGGTCAGCGCCGTCTTGCACGCCGCCTCGCTGAGTCCCTGGCACACGCCGATGCCCTTGAGGCTCTCGACCCGCACCATGCCGAACAGGATCAAGTCGTAGATGTCGACGAAGTACCCCAACGCCGCGACCACGATCGCGAGCGTTGCCGCCTTCCGTGTGCTTGAGACCACGGGCGGACTATAAGCGTATAACCGTAGGTATGAAGCGTGCGGTCGTTCTCTCGCTCCTGCTGTTGCTGCTCGGCTCCGTCGCCCATGCCGGCGAGCGCCGCGCCTGGGTAAAGGCGATCCCCGACGACGCGACCTGGAAACACTATTCGAAGACGATCGGCTCCGACGATGTCGGCAAGTTCATCATCGACATCAAGACCAACGACATCTACTTCATCGACGTCAACCTCTTCAACATCCACGCGGACTTCGTCCTCGGCGTGCTGCTCAAGCAGGCGTGGACCGCCGACAACGTCCGCGAGTACAACCGGAACTACGAGCGGGTGAAGCCGAAATTCATCCTCGGGTACCTCACGCACCACCTGAAGATCGACAAGTGGACGATGGCGTTCTGGGAGGGCGACAAGATCGGTCCCGACGATGTCGTCAAGGCGCGGGCCAGGCTCGACCAGGCATTCTTCAAGACAGGTCTGCCGTTCCGGCCCGATTCGCCGATGCAGCAGAAGATCGCCGCCGAGGTCGCGAAGAAGGGCGTCAAGACGATCACCGCCGACGAGATCTACAAGAGCGCACCCTTTCAAGCCTTCACCAAGGGTCGCGCGGTCGGCACGCTACGCGTGGTGCCGATCGGCACGCCGTACGAGAACCTGACGTTCGAGCGCCACGACATCGTGCTGCTCCAGGAGAGCTATCCCGACATCACGCCGGTCGCCGGCATCCTCGCCACCGCGTTCTCGACGCCGCTCTCGCACGTCAACCTGCGCGCGAACGCGTGGAAGATTCCGAACGCGGGTGACAAGAGGGCGCGCGAGAAGTTCGGCGCGCTCGACGGCAAGACCGTCTACTACGAGGTCACCGATACGTCGGTGGTGCTGCGCGCTGCCACGCCGGCGGAGATCAAGGAGCTCGAGGGCAAGATCATCGAGCGCAAGACCGTGCGGCTGCCGGCGGCGAACCTCACCAACCCGAAGTTCGCGATGCTGACGCGGATGCGCGGGAAAGACGTCACGGTCTACGGCACCAAGGCCGCGAACCTCGGCGAGATCGTGACCGCGAACCTGCCCGGCGTCCGCGTACCCGCCGGGTTCGGCGTGCCGTTTCACTACTACCAGCAGCACCTCCTGCGGAACGGGCTCGACAAGAAGATCGACGCGCTGCTGGCGGACCCGAAATTCAAGACCGATGGCGCGTGGCGCAAGCAGGCGCTCGAGGAGCTGCGCACGCAGATCGCCACCGCACCACTAGACCAGGCGACGCTCGACGCGATCTACAAGCGCGTGCGCATCAAGCTCGGCGGCAAGGGCGTGTTCGTCCGCAGCTCGACCAACGCCGAGGATCTACCGGGCTTCAACGGCGCCGGTCTCTACGACACGTTCCCGAACATCGTCGGCAAGCAGGCGCTCGGCGACGCACTTCGCAAGGTCTGGGCGTCGGTGTGGACGCTGCGCGCGGTCGACGAGCGCGAGGCATTCGGCATCGATCACAAGCAGGTCTACGGCGGCGTGCTCGTCCAGGTAGGCGTCAACGCCACCGCGGCCGGTGTGCTGATCACCAAGAACCTCTACGATCTCGCCGACGATCACAGCTACACGATCAACGCGAAGTTCGGGCTCGGCATGCGCGTCGTCGAGGGCCAGAAGATTCCAGAGCAGATCATCTTCGACCCGACCAACGACGGCACCAAGATCATCTCGCGCGCCGACGATCCGGTGATGCTCAAGTTCGACGGCAAGGGCGGCATCGTCGAGATTCCGGTGCCTCCGGGGGCCGGCGTGATCTTGACCGAGCCGCGCGCGAAGGCACTATCGACGCAGGTCCGCGCCTTCATCCCGGTGTTCACGCACGGCCTACCACTCGATGTCGAGTGGGTGCTCGAGGGCGAGACGTTCTGGACGGTGCAGGCGCGGCCGTTCGTCGGCGGTTGATCCGACGGCAGCGACGCAGCCGGAAGGTCGGCCGAGGTCAGCCCGTCGGCGGCTTGACGTTACACAGGTTCGTGTCGTTGAGCGTCTTGCTCGCGAGCATGCACGCGCGGCCCGACTCGGACCACTTGTCCCTCGCGCACGTCTCCGCGACGGAGCGGATCGAGGCCGGCTGCTTCTCGAGCGCGTCGGTCCTGGCCGCCTCCTCGATCAACGAATCGATGACGAGCTTCGAGAGATGCGTCGCGACCGCGATGCACTCCTGACTCGCCTTGATCGGCTTGACCGGCTCGGTCTTGGGCTCCGCCGGTGGCTCGGTTGGCGGTGTCACGACAGCTGTTGGGGTCGAGCCCGTGTCCTGCTTCTTCTTCGCAGGCTGCAGGTCGCATGCAGTGAGGATCAACAACAGGCACAGACGTCGCACGTCGCTACTCTACTTCGTCGGCGCCGGCCTGACGTCGCGAGCCGTCAGCTTCGCGACCTCCTTCGCTTCGACGTAGATCTTCCAGCCGTCGTCTTTCCGCATACCCCACGCGCCACCTCCGAAGAACGTCGCCTGGTCGTAGACCGCCTTACAGGCGACGAAGACCACCTCCTCCTCCGAGACCTGACCGATCGGGTTCGTTGCCTTGCCCTCGAGCTTCGCGACCGGCGGGTCGGCACGCACCCAGGTCACCTTGGACGGCCTCATCGCGAACGGAAGGTCGACGGTATTGTCGGGCCACGTCTGCGACGACGACGGTCCACTACACACCGCCCCTTTGACCTTCGACTTCTTCTGATCGTCACCGAGCCCGTCGACGACGACCTTCTTGAGCGCGACCTTGAACCCCTTCGGGGCCGCGACCGCGGGGAACACCGGTGGGTTCGCCGAGCCAAGCCCGCCGGGTCCCTTGGTGGTCACCTTCTGCTTCGGGAGATCGACGCGCATCCACGTCTTCCGCTTGCAGTCGAGGTCTCCCGATTCGAGGCAGTACTGCATCCAGACCTGTCCGGTCTTGGTCGTCGTCATGTAGAGCCCCAGGCTGTTGTCCTTCGCGACCTTGAGCGGACCAGGGTCGACCTTCAACTTCTCGATCTTGCCGTCGACGATCTTACCGAGGAGCGTCTCGGTCTCCGACTGATAACGCACCCACAGCGTCTTTGCATCCGACCACGCGAAGTCGACGACCTCGCCCGGGTCCTGCACGACCTTGGTGAGGCCGGCCGCGCTGACCTTGTAGACGATGATCTTGTCGGAGGTGCCATCGCGGACCGCGATCACCGCGTCGGCGGCGGCGGGTGCGGCGAACAAAAGCGAGGCAAGGACGATCTGGTGTTTCATCGGGCTCCCAGACGGTCGTACTCCGAACCCATTCAAGAGTGATCAGCTGCGGCTCGAAAGTGGCGACCGATAGGTCCGTTCCTCGGCGCGGCGGGCGCGCTCGCCGAGCGAGCGGCAGACCGACGCGGCCAACCCCGGCACATCGTCGACCAGCTCCTCGAAGTCGATGCGCTCGAGGCGGATCAGGCGGGCGGCCTTCGAGGCGCGGAGGTCGCCGGTCAGCGCGATCGGCGCGACGCACGCGAGCTCGTCGACGACCTCGCCCTTGCTGATCCTGCGATCGCCGACGGTGAGCTCGCCGTCCTCGACGACGATCAGCGCATCGATCAGATCGCCGGCCGTGATCACCACACTGCCCTCTCGCACCTGCATCCAGCGCGCGCGCTCGGCGACATCCGCGAGCTGGCGCGTCGTGAGTGACGCGAGCAGCGGGACGCGCCCGAGGGCGATCAGGGTTTCGACTCGGCTCGGCATCTCCAGCGCTCCTTCATCTTGGACCGGTGAGGGTTCGCCCTCGCGTGAAATGGCGTGCGTGACGCGGCGAAGCAGATCCGCGGGAGACACCGTACCTGCTTCGACACGCGCGGCCTCGGCGATGGTGTCGCGATGCGCGCTGCGACCGGCGGCGCCAAGGATGTGAAGGGCGAGCGCGCGTGCCAGGCGATCGCGACCGGCGAGCTCGGCGCGGATCGCGACGTCGCGCTGCGGTGGCTCGATCTCGGCGCGTGCGAGCGCAGCCGCGCGATCGGCGGGCGTCAGGTCGTCCACCGCATCGACGAGCCGACCCACCAAGGACCGAGGTAGCGCCGCCTCGACGACGGCGAGCGTGCGAGACCGCTCGAGGGCACCACGGGCATGGGCCCACGCCGCGGCCGCGCGCGTGATCGAGGGTGAGCGAAGACGAGCGGCGACGAGCAACAGCACCGTGTGCGCGATCTCGCGCATGCGCTCGTCGAGCCGGCGCGCGAGCAGCTCGTCGGTCGGGCCACCGAGCACCGAGATCGCGGCGTGCGTCTGATCGAGCGCGTCGAGCTCGGCATCGATCAGGCGATCGAGTGCCGCGGGTGTGACCGGAAGCTCGGAGAGCAAGGCGGCCGCGCGATCGCGCGCGCGGCGGCGGCCCCACGCGGCGGTCACCATCAGCTCGCCGGCGGCGGCGGGCCCGAGCGAGACCAGCGCATCCTCGGCGGCGGCGCGAACATCGTCGTCGGGTTCGCCGAGCGCGCGCGCGATCCGGCGAAGGTCATCCGATTCGACGATATCGCCACCCTCGAGCAGCGCGCCAAACAACCGCAGCGACGCGGCGACCTCGGTGGCGTTGTCATCCTGCGTCGATCTCGCGGGGAGGCGCATCAGCGAGACCAGCGCATGATGAGGTGCGATCGGCGTGGCCGCGGTCTCGACGCGCTCGCGGGCGAGCTCGAGCAGATCGGCGCGCAGCAGCGCGAGCTCGGCGCTCCGGCGCTCGCGGGCATACGCGGCAACCTTGGCGAGCGCGACGAAGGCCGCGGCACGTCGAGGCACGTCACCGCGACCGCGACGCAGCCCCCGCGCGAGGTGACGAGTCGCCGCGAACACGCGCTCCTCGTCCTGCGCGGCGATGCCACCGTGGATCTCCGCGCACAGCTCCTCGATCGCCGCGCGGCTCGTGATCCCGGGGTCTCGGATCGCATCGGACAGCAGCTCGAGCGGCGATTCTCGCGCGAGCCGGAGCACGGCGACCTGCGCCGTCAACACGAGCGCCGCATCGTCGGCAGCGAGCCAGGCCTCGAGCTCCTTCGTGTCCACACCTCCGGCCAGGCCGACGGCGCGTACCGCGAGCTCGGTGTCGGCCGGATCGCAGACCTTCGCGGCGGCGAGCAGTGCGGGCCCCTGAAGCTCCGCGGGGACGTCGAGCAGGCCGACGAGCGCGCGCCAGATCTGCGTCGGGCCGCGAGGGCGTGCGGCAGCCCCGGGTTCCAAGGAAACAGGCTTCCAATCGCGAGCTCGTGCGACCACGCGCACCAGGTCCGGCACGGCATCGACGCGACCGCGCTCGTGCAGCCGCGCGAGCAACTCCGCGGCACGCTCGGGCCGCGCACCCTCGAGCTCGCGGCGAAGCGCCTCGATCGCGCGTGCGTCGACGACCTCGACCTCGGTATCGTCGCGCCGATCGACGGCCTCGATCGCGAGTGCAGGGAGCTCGCGCGCGATCCGCCACGCGGCCGCGAGCCACAGCCCCGCGGCGAACGTGGTGATCACGTAGAACACCGTCGGCGAACCCGCGAGCACCGCGGCGATCAACCCGCCGATCACCGCACCAGCGCGCTTCGCCGTGCCGTCGAGGAAGCCACCCACGCGACCGCGGATCGTCGACGGCAACAGCGTCTGCGTCAGCTTCTCCGCGGGGGTCTCGATGCCGGCGTCGAGCACGCGCGCCGAGACTTGGGCCGCGATCGCGATCGCGAGGATCGGTGCGGCGACCAGGCCGAGCCCCGCGGCGACCGCGACCAGCGGTGCGAGCAACAGGGTGTGACCGGTGCCGATCCGCGCGAGGATCTTTGGCGCGATCACGAGCTGGACGACGAGGATCAAGATCTGACTCCCCGATCGGATCCCGCCGATCAGGGCAGCGAGCTCGGCCGCTTGCGCGGTGTTGTCGACGGCGTCGCCGCGCTCCGCGAGCGCGACCCCGAGAGCGAAGTACGCGAGCGAGCCGAACACGCCTGCGGCACCGACGACGATCGCCAGGTGGCGCGCCAGTGGTTGGCGACGAACCGCGCGTGCGCCGTCGCGCCACGAGCGCCCGATCAACGAGCCGGCCGAGCGCGCCGTGACCCGATCGATACGAACGCCCCGATCGCCCCGATCGCGTGCCGGGTTCAGCTGCCGGGTGGCAGCGAGTCGGGAGGCACCGAGGGCGGCGAGCACGAGGAGGACGGCGGAGCACAGCAACACGCCCGGTGCCCCGATCGCCGAGGCGACCGGCACCACGAGCACCGCACCGATCGCGGCTCCAGCCCCCCCGGTGGCGGCAAGAAGTGGGAGCAGGCGCCTGCTGCGTCGCGCGTCGAGTCGCTCGGCGATCACGACCCAGAACGCGAGGTCCGTCGCGGCAGCGAGTTGCTTGCCGCCGACCAGGGTGACGACCGCGGCGGCGCGCGGCATCTGATACGACATCACCGCCAGCCCCGCGATCACGACGGCGGAGACGATCGACAGCGTCGCGAGGATCCGACGGCGCTCGATCCGATCGGCGAGCCCGCCGACCACCGCGAGCACGAGCGCGAGCAGCGCACTCGATAGCGCGACCGCCTCACCGAGGTGATCGGACCCGATCTCCGACAGGAACATGCCGTCGGCGGCAGCCGCGCTCATCGCCGCGCCGGCGGAGGCCAGCGCGAACACGGTCCCCGCGGTGACCACGAGGGCGCGCTCGTCGTCGCGCAAGATCCCGATCCGGGCCAGGATCCGCGGCGCCTTCTGGACTGTCGCTGCACCCACCAATCGACGACCGCCATCATAGCCCGGCAGATTTCGGGAACCGATTCGAAGGTGCTGATCCAGAACAGTTTTGCTACCGGGGGCCCTACCCCAATGTCATGCTCGGCCGGATGCGCGCACGGCACGGGCTTGCCTTGGTCACCGTCCTCGGAGTCGCCGGGCTCGCGATCGCGCAGGAAGCGAAGCGCACGCGCCCTACCCTCCACGAAGACCTCCTGGTTCCGAACGGTGCGCAGCCCGACTCGCGCACGATCGGCTCTGGCGGCGGGATGCCCGCGGCGGTGCGCTCGGGCGACAAGATCATCCCGAAGCCGCGGCTGTCGGATCCCGACAAGGCACCGAAAGACGAGCCGGTGCTCGGTGCCGGCGGGTTCGCGGCGGACCGCCAGACCGAGATGCGTCCCGACAACAAGACCGGGCCGGACTCGACGCTTCACTACGTCAGCGTGTTCAACCCCGACGTGCTGCCGTTCAAGCGGATGAGCGCGATGGATACGGTCGGCGACGACTACGCACTGCGCGTCAACCGCACCGCGTTGTTCGAGGTGCCGGTGGGTGGCACCACGGATCAGACCAAGCGCGACTACTTCCGCGCCAGCGTGTTGATCCAGCTCGTACCGGGGAAGGACATCGCGCTCCCGTCGGTCGCGCCTGACATGAGGATCCTGTCCTACGAGACGCGCCCGAAAGTGCAGCTCAAGTTCGAGAAGGACGGCGCCGACAACTTCTACGTGCGCACCGACGAGAGCTCCGCGTCGGGCAGCTACCGCTTGATCTTCGATTGCGATGCCGATGCCGGCTACTTCGCGCCGCAACTTCCCACCGGGCGCCGCTACACGCCGCGCCAGGTCGCGACCCTGACGCCGCCCGAGCTCAAGCCGATCATGCCGGACCCGATCCGCAAGAACGCGCAGAAGACGCTCGACAAGCTCGCTGTCGATCCCGACATGGCCCTCGACGTGGTGTTCAACAAGATGGTGGCGTACTTCCGCGCGTTCGAGGCGAAGACGCTGCCGCCGACGAGCGGCGATATCTATCGCGACCTGTGTGACGCGCAGGCCGGCGTCTGCCGCCACCGCGCGTTCGCCTTCGCGATCACCGCGAACGCGATCGGCCTACCCACCCGCTACGTCGAGAACGAAGCCCATGCGTTCGTCGAGGTGTGGTTCCCCGAGCGCGGCTGGCAGCGCGTCGATCTCGGCGGCGCAGCGCTCCGCATGGAGGTCACCGGCGCCGACGACAAGACGCTGCACCGCCCACGCTCCGAGGATCCGTTCGCGAAGCCCGACGAGTACAAGCAGAACTACACGCAGCTGCAGGGTGACATCGCCGGGCTCACCAAGCAGCAGCTCGACGACAAGCGCAAACCGCTCGACCAGGCGCCCTCCTCCGGCGCCGTCGGTCAGGGCCCTGGGCTCGCCGGTAGCGGCAGCGGCACCAATCCGTTGCTCCCGCAGGACACCATCCTCCCTGACGCCGACCTGCCCGCGATCCAGATGGATGCGAGCAAGAAGAACCCGAAGCTCGAGATCACGCTCGCGAGCCCGTCCGCGTATCGCGGCGGCGTGATCCGCGTCGAGGGTCGTGCGTCGTACGACAACGGCAAGCCACTCGCCGATCACCCGATCGACGTCTACATCGCGCCCACCGGGGCACGGGGCAAGGACTCGCGTGGCCTCGGTCGCGCGACGACGAATGCCGATGGCTCGTTTCGTCAGGACTTCACGATCCCGTCGGCGATCGGCGTCGCGATCTACGAGGTCTACCTGTCGAGTCAGCCGGACGCGTACTACAACGCCGCGCTCAGCGACTGACCGAAGTCGCAGGACAACGAAGATCGCGGCGCAACAGATCGAACCTTCTGTAGCAGAGTCCTAGCCGAGGTTGACGGGGAACGTCACCACTGTCGGCGCACCCGTCGCCGGGAACTTGAGCTGTCCGAGTGCGCGCTGCGCGCAGTTGAGCAAGCCCTTTTCGAACAGATAGTGCGGCGCCTGCACCTGGCTGCGCGACACCCTACCGGTGCCCTCGACGACCATCTTGATCGTGATCGTCGCGCGGAGATCCGTGCCGGCGGCACCTTGCTCGACGCACGCGCGAACGCCCGCGGTCTGCGCGGACACGGTCGAGTTGATCTCGCCGTCCTCGAGGGCCCGCGCCTCGCCCGGCGCGTTGATGTCGATCTTGCGCGAGATCGCGGTATTCGCGCCGCGCCACTCGAGCGTGCGATCCGCGGCGGTGAGCACGATGCGCGCCGGGCCAGATTGCTCGTCGGTCTCTTCATCCGTGAAGTCGGAGCCGGGTCCCTGGCGGCGAGGGCCGGTGGCGTTGCCGCGCGGCCGCTTCTTCTGCTTCGCCTTGGCCGAGCCAGCATCTGGCGTGACCATCGCGATGCCGGCATCGACCGCCGCAGGGGTGGCCCCGCCGCCCCACGGTGGACGCAGCACGAGATACATTGCACCAGCACCGACGCCCAGGCCGATGACCAGTCCGACGAGTACTCCGCGCGACACCGCTAGCTTGTATCACGCGGCCTCCGCATCGGCCTTCCCGGCGTTAGTGGCGGTCGGGATCACGACGGCGGCGTGGGCCACGTTGATCGTCGTCGGCCTGGCCGCGGTGTTCGGGGGGCTCGGTCTGACGGTCGCGATCGCGATGGGGCAACTCGGGATGCTGGCCGTCCCGGTGATCGCGATCCGGGTCGGCCGGCGTGGGGCGCAGGCGATCGGCCTCGCACGAGCGCCTTGGCAGTACGCGATCGCGGCGCTGCTGATCGGCGCGAGCACCTGGTACATCAACGTCCGGATCGTCGATCTGCTTGCCGTGCGCACCGACTTCGCGGCGATCGAACAGCTCGTCGACCAGTCGTCGCTCGTGGTCACCCTCCTGGCGATCGCGGTCGCACCCGCGGTGTGCGAGGAGATCCTGTTTCGTGGCGTGCTCCTGCGCGGACTCGCGACGCGATTCCATGCGACGTTCGCGATCGCGATCTCCGCGGTGGTGTTCGCGGCGTATCACATGAACCTCGTGCAGTTGATCCCGACGTTGACCCTCGGCTGCGTGCTCGGCCTGATCGCCCTGCGCGCGGCGAGCTCGCTGCCGACGATGCTCGCGCACTTCATCAACAACACGATCGCCGTCGTGATCGCGCGCGGCGATCTGCCGATGCTGTCGAATCGCGACCACACCGGCTGGATGGATCGCCACCCGACCCTGGCCCTCATCGGTGCGACCGCGCTGACCGTCTCCGGGATCGCGATCGCGATGGTCGCGCCCCGTGCGCCCGCTCCGCGAGCCGAGGGTCTCGTATGAGTGATGGCAAGGACAAGCTGCGCTTCGCGACGCTCGCGATCCGTCGCGCGTTCGCCTCGGATCACCACGAGATGGCCCCGGTGTCGGCGCCGGCGATCGTCGCGTACGGCGCGGAGGGTCGCGTCGCCGACGAGCTGGCGCTCGCGTTGTCGGAGCTGCCCGACGAGGCACGGCCGACCACCGTCGCGCGCTATCTGTTGCCCGAGGGCGTCACGCTCGAGGAGGTCGAGCTCGAGCTCGCTCGCACGGAGCTCCCCGGCCGGCTCGGTCGCACGTTCGCGATCACCGTGAGCGTGATCGTCGTGCCCGAGCCGCGTGCGGAGGGTGGACCCGCCGGGCACTGGGTGTTCGTGCCGGTCCTCGATCACGCGTGCTACGTCGAGCGCGGCGACAAGCTCGCCGATCGCGTCCAGGCCGAGCTCGCGGTGTTGCCCGCCGCGCTCGCCCTCGATGCCGATGGCTGGAAGCGCCTGCTGACCTACGCGCCTGCGAAGCTCGAGCAGGTCGCGATCGAGCTCGCCACCACCCCCCTCGCACAGGCGCAGGGTCGCAAGGCGCTCGCCGATGCCGAGCGCAAGCGGCTCGCGGTGAACACGCTCGACAACGCAGGTCGCCGCGTCGAGGTTCCCGATCCACCGCCGCCCTGCGTCGGCCGCGAGGACGTGCTCGGCGAGCTGTCGCGCATCCTCTCCGGGGTCGGGGGTGGCTCGAACCCCGACCCAGCACTACTATCCGGACGGGGACCGCGCCGCAGCGTGCTGCTCGTCGGCGAGGAAGCGGCGGGCAAGAGCGCGCTGGTGATCGCGTGGGCGGCCGCGCAGCAGAGCAAGCATGCCCGGCCGATGTGGGCCACGTCCGCCGCCGAGCTGGTCGCCGGTGCGAGTGGCCTCGGCGAGTGGCAAGCGCGGATCGCCGCGGTGCTCGCGGCGGCCGAGACGCTCGACGCGATCTTGTACTTCGACGATTTCGGCGCGCTGTTCGCGGATCGCCCCGCCGAGGGTGGCGTCGAGCTCAACGCGGCGATGCGCAAGCATGTCGTCGACGGTCGGGTCCGCGTGATCGGCGAGCTGACGGCGGTCGCGCTCGATCGCGCCGAGCGCCGCGACGTCTCGCTGATCGGAGCCATGCTGCGCGTCACCGTGCCGCCCACGGATCTCCCGACGACCACGCTCGCGTGCGAGGCGTGGGCCGCGTACTGGGCGCGCACCCAGCCGCAACGCCCGCAGATCGCGAAGGCCGTGGTGCCGGCGGCCGTCGAGCTCGCACGCCGCTACCTTCCCTATCGCGCGTTTCCCGGCAAGGCCGTGCGACTACTCGAGGAGCTGCGCGTCGCGCACGATGCCGGCCGCGATTCGCGCGGCGTCGGACCGCAGCTCGGCGAGGCGGAGCTGTTCGACGCGTTCTCGCAGTCCACCGGCATCCCGCAGGCACTACTCTCCGACGACAAGGCGCTG
>JBBQJJ010000218.1:0-14264 GCA_038325805.1 Haliangiales bacterium | reverse complement strand
GCTGTGAGCGTCCGACTCCATCGGAGACCCATTGACGATCTGCTGCGGCCGAAACAGCACGCGGATATCGAGCAACGCGTTGACGCACGACTGCGCCGCGATGAAGTGCGCGACCGCCACTCGCCACCGACCGGGTAGCACCACCGCACACGCAGCGACGACGGCGGCCATGCCACCGACGGCCACCAGTCCGAACGCGTCGTCGGGCGGCGTCGCGATCACGAGCATCGCGCTGAGCGTCAAGAGCCCCGCGAGCACCAGCATCGCCGTGCGCGCGGCCTTCGCGGTCGGCGTGACGACGAGCAGCAGCGCCCCCCAGAGCGAGGTGCCCATGTAGCCAGACGCGGCGATGAACGCGAGGGCGGTCGGGCCGGCTTGATCGGTCGCGTGCGCGAGCCCGCTGGTGTCGCGATAGATCATCACGCGATCGAGGCCGTTGCCGGTCACCAGCATCAGCAGGCCATGGGACATCTCGTGCAGCCAGGTCGCGAGCAGCTTGAACGGGTAGAGCAAGACTCCACCGAACGGCAGATTCCACAGCAGCAGCGACGCGAGCAACGCGGTCGCGACCGTCCGCAACTCCAGGCGATCGGTACGTGCGACCACGCGTTACTTGTCCCCGTCGACCTTGCCCGGTGGCTCGGCCGGCTTGGAGTCGGCCTTGGGCTCGGGCTTGGTCTCCGGTGGACGCTTTTGTGCTGGCTCGAAGATGCCGTCGAACAGCGTCGAGGTTCGCGTGCGCAGGGCGTTGCCGAGCTTGACGATGTCGCGCGGGTCGAGCAGCTGGCGGATCGCGCCACTCGGTCGGCTGACGGTCAGCGACCACACCGCGAGCCCGACCGGCGAAGCGCTGCTACACACGAACCCGATCACGAGCCCGCAGGCCGCGCCCGGCACCAGGCCGATCGCAGCGAGCTCGACCCAGCCCCAGCGGTCGAGCGGCAGCCCGCCGTGGGGGATCGTGGCGATCACCACCAGGCCCGCTCCCGCGATCGCATGCGCGCGTGCCGCCTGAAACAGGGCTCGCTTGCGCCCCTTATCCACGACCACCTGGGCCGCGAGCCGCCCGATCCCACCTGCGGTGAAGATCGCCGCGATGCCGGCGAAGATCGCGGTAAGCCACATGATCCGGAGGAACCCGACCCCGGGATTCCCGATGTCGAGCTGCTGCGCCATCCAAACTCCAAAAGAGATGGCGGGTACCTCGACGGCAGCCCCGACCAGAACTCCCTTCGAGAACGCCCAGCGTGGCTTTTCCACCGGGATCTCCCTGGAAGATCGAGCGCTTGTAGCCGGATTTTGCTTGGAATCCATCAACCGCGCGTAGGAAGGGACAACGCAGCTCAACCGTAGCATGTCCCGACGTTACGCTTCGCACGGCCTGCCTCCGGGGCCATCCGTGTAGACTCAAAATCAAACCGCTTCGACAATCATGGCCACTCAACAACCTCGCTCTTATGCAGCAGCGCACTTCGCGCTCGAGCTCGACGGCAAAGACGAAGTCGGCCTGTTCAAGTCGGTCGAAGGCGGGTCGATCAAGGCCGACGTGATGACCTACCAGAACGGCACCAGCTTCGATCGCTGGCGGCAGCTCGGTAAGCCGAAGTTCGAAGACCTCAAGCTCCAGGTCGGCTTGTCGATGAGCAAGCCGTTCTACACCTGGCTCGACAACTTCTTTCAGAAGAAGGTCGAACGGAAGACCGGCGCGATCGTCGCGGCCGATTTCTATTACACGGAGCGCGCACGCCGCGAGTTCAAGGAAGCGCTGATCAAGGAGATCGTGTTCCCGAAGCTCGACGGCTCCGACAAGAACGCGGTCTACATGGGCGTGTCGATCGCCGTCGAAGAGATGGTCTTCAAGCCGGGGGCCGGCAAGAAGATCACGAAGCCCGCAGGCTTCGAGAAGCAGAAGCAGTGGACCGCGAACAACTTCCGGTTCCGGCTCGACGGCTTCGAAGCGCAGTGCTCGCGCGTCTCGAAGATCGATTCATTCACGCTCAAGCAGAACGTCATCGAGTATCACGGCGGCGGTTTCCGAGCCCCGATCAAGTGCTCGAGCCAGGTCGAGTTCCCGACCGTCACGTTCTACGTGCCCGAGGTCGATGCGCAGGCGTTCGTCGAGCACTTCAAGAAGCGCGGCGTCGACGGTGAAACGCCAGGTCGTCTGACCGGCTCGATCACCACGTTCGACAACGAAGGAACCGACTTGTTCGAGGTCTCGTTCGACGGCGTCGACATCTGCAACGTGCAACCCGACAAGCTCGATGCCGGCAGCGAAGACATCAAGCACGTGAAGATCGATATCTACTCCGAGAACATGAAGTTCAAGTACCTCGGCTAGTGTCAGCTGCTACTGGCGGCGGTCTTCGTCGCGCAGGGTCTGCCAGCGCTCGATCGCTTCGAGCTTCGCCGCACCGAGGATCTCGGCCACTGCCTCGAACTCGTCCGGGTCCGTAGCGAACGCCGCGATCGGCGTCAGCACGAACGCGAGCACGTCGAGGGCGCTCTTCGGATCCGGCTGATAGGTGCTGCTGTACAACGTCTCGCCCATACCGGCACACTCCTCCTCGCCGATCCGCCCGGCAAGTTTTCGGACGAGATCCCGGGAGCTTCTCCCTCACGCGTCTCCGTCTCTTCCGTGCTCGGTACCCCAGCAGCAGCGTCGGCATCGCATGCCTTTCCTCCTATAGGATTGCCGCCATGCCTCGCTCGAAGGTCGCAGTCGTACGCGTCCGTCCCGCCACCATCCTCGAAGACATCGACCGACTCTACGGCCTGGCCGAGGTCGACAAGGCGCTCAAGCCCGGCGCGCAGACGATCCTCAAGGACAACATCTCGTGGCACTTCCCGTTCCCCGGCGCGAACACCACGCCATGGCAACTCGAGGGCACGGTCCGGAGCCTCAACAAGCGCGGCTACACCGACCAGGTCTGCGTGCAGAACAAGACCGTCGTCACCGACGCGTTCAAGGGCGAGGACCTCAACGGCTACGTCCCGATCTTCAAGCGCTACGACATCCCGGTTCGCTACAACTTCAAGCCCGAGGAGATGAGCTGGTCGGTCTACAAGCCGAAGGCGAAGATGCTCGTGCTCGACACGATCTTCCCCGAGGGCATCCTGATCCCGGATGCGTTCCACGGCACGAACATCGTCCAGCTGCCGACGACGAAGTGTCATATCTACACCACCACCACGGGCGCGATGAAGAATGCGTTCGGCGGACTGCTCAACACCAAGCGCCACTACACGCACTCGTGGATCCACGAGACGCTTGTCGATCTCCTCGCCATCCAGAAGGAGATCCACGAGGGCCTGTTCGCGGTGATGGATGGCACCACCGCCGGTGATGGTCCGGGGCCACGCACGATGCGACCTGTGATCAAGGACGTCATGCTCGCGTCCGAGGATCAGGTGGCGATCGATGCCGTGGCCGCGCAGATGATGGGGTTCGATCCGATGAGCCTTCCGTACATCAAGCTCGCCGACGAGGCCGGGCTCGGCAACGGCAAGCACGAGAACATCGAGATCGTCGGCGATGTCGCCGTGGCGGACGAGCGCTGGGGGTTCTCCGTCGGTGACAACGGTGCGTCGATGATCGGCGACGTGATGTGGTTCGGGCCGCTCAAGCGGTTCCAGAAGCTGTTCTTCCACACGCCATTGGTGAACCTGTTCGTGATGGGCTCGGAGGCCTATCACGACTACTACCGGTGGCCGCTCAAGGATCGCCGCGTGTTCGAGCGGTGGCGCGAGAGCACGCACTGGGGCCAGCTGTTCGACTACTACCAGTCGCACGGCACGCTGGCACCGAAGGACGAGATCAAAGCGGGCTAGACGTCGACAGAGCGACGGCCGGGGTCACTTCTTCGCGGTGGTCTTCTTCGGTTCGGGCTTCGAAGGCGCGACCGGATACTTCGCTTCCATCCACTTGGTGATCGCGGGGATCAACTTGTCGGCGGGTGCGAAGGTCTTCTTCAAAGAGACGACGTACGCGTTGTCGTCGACCGGCGGCGTACCGCTGCGCGAGATCACGAGCGGATACTTCTTCCCGTCGTCGAGGTTCGCGGGGACGCGCACGGTGAACGTCTGCTGGACGCCCTTGATGAGGACCGAGTCGGGACGATCGCGCTTGTCCGTCGGGCCCTCGACAGGTGGCGCCCACGGCTCGGTCTTGGGCAGTCGAGCCTGCGCGCCCGCGAGATCCGCGAGCAGCTCGCCGCGCTCCTTCGCATCGAGCACGCGAGGCCGACCACGCTCCTCGATCCGCGTGTAGAGGTGACCCACCGTGAGCAGCTTGCCGGCGTGGATGTAGAGCTTGTCCTGGGCCGCGTCGCGGACCGGGTGCCAGAACTGATCGAAGTAGATGTTGCCGGGGCCGTAGTGCATGTAGGCACCGCGATGCACTTCCCACGGATGCGGGCAGTGCGCCTGGCTGCCCATCACGAACGCCGGACCCGCGTCGGCGACCTGACGCAGATCGCGGACGAGCCCGGCGGGCGGATCGTGCTTGTAGACCTCGTCGTGCTGGATCGAGACGATCGGCACGTAGCCGCGCGATCTGAGATCGCGGATCTCCCACTGCATCCGTGCGATGTCACACGCGCCGACATCCGGCTGCTCGGTCCGGATCACCTTCCAGTCGGTGTGCGGCATGTTGCAGCCGAGGAACGCGAGCTTGTTACCGTGATGCTCGACGAGACGAGGCGTGGTGGCTTCGAGCTGGGTGCGGCCACCGCCGAAGAACATCCAGCCGCGCTTCTCGTACATCTCGATCGTGTGACCGAGCCAGTCGTGACCGTAGTCGTGGAGGTGATTCCCGGTGAGCTCGACGATGTTGACGTGCGACTTCTCGAACAGCTCGATGTAGTTCTCCTTCGAGCAGAACGCCATCGTCGGCTTGCCGTCACCGGTGTCGCACTTGGGCAGGAACGACACCTCGTTCGACAGGTGCACGAAGTCCGCCGCCGCGAGCCAGGGCTCGACGCCGGGCGACGACAGCGGGTAGAGGACGCCTTTCTCCTCCATCAGCTTCGACGTGAACCGCGTGGCCGCCGTGGTGCCGGTCATCACCAGCACCGTCAGCTTCGCGGGATCGATATTCCTGACCGCGAGCTTGCTCGACGAGCTCGCCGCAGATCCGCACAGGGGCACGCTGAGCACGCCGGGCTTGTTGGCGAGTGGATGGACGCCGTCGACGGAGACGACCTTCCAGTTCGGCACCAGCTCGTCGGCGGGGACGATGGCCCACTGCGCGTCGGTGACGTCGGGGCGCTCGGTGATCGCGGTGGCCCCGCCTGCGCCGAACTGGGTGGTCAACGCGGCGATCGTGTCGGCGCTCGCGGCGATGCCCTTGTCCTTCTTCCACAGCGCTTCGAAGTCGGCCTTGGTGATGTCCTCGATCTTCGTGAACGGCGGTGCCGCGATCGCGTAGCGCCACTCGCCGACCTGATGCTTGTCGCCGGCCTTGCACACGCTGAGCGCCACGCCGGGCTTGCACGCGCGATCCGGAACCGCTGGATCGCAGACGGCGTTTGCCGCGACCACCTCGGGCGCACCTGGAGTCCCCGGTGTGGGCGTCGTGGCCGACGGCGACGACGCGGGTTGCGACGTGCCATTGCCGCACGCAGCGATCACGACAAGCCAAGCCCCTCGCATGAGCGGCAGTATCACTCCGCCTCGGGCTGGATGGCCACGCTTTTGACCGTCAGCTGTCGTCGACGAGCTTGCGCAAGCGATCGACGGCCTGGGCGTGTAATCGACTCGCCCACGACTTGGAGATGCCCAGCTCCTCACCGGCCTCGAGGAGGTTCTTGCCCTCCCAGTAGTGCTTCGTCATCAGCTGCCGCTCTTTCTCGGGCAGCTTGTCGAGCGCCTCGCGGAGACGCTTCGACAGCACCTGCGTGTCGAGATGCTCGCCGGGTGGAGCGAGATCCGCGGCGGGCTCGAAGCCCTTGTCCTCGCGCAATGTCTCGAGCGAGGTCAGGTACATCGTCCGGATCGCGGACATCGCCTGCTTGATCTGGGCGAGTGCCTCCGCACCCTCGGGCGCCGGCCCCCCGCGTGCGGCGGCCCCGGAGTCGCGCTCGATCTTGTTCTCCAGGTACTCGCTGGCGGCGCGCAGCGCGACCAGCTTGGCCCACACCCGCTTCGGCAGCGTGGTGTTGCGGCGCAGGCCGTCGATGATCGAGCCCTTGACGCGGTACCAGGCGAACGTCGCGAACGAGGCGCCCTTCGTGGCGTCGTAGCGGGTGGCTGCTTCGGCGAGGCCGGCGTTGCCGAGCGAGACGAGCTCGTCGAACTCGACGTGCTGCTTGACGCGCGGAAAGATCATCGCCGCTGCTTTGCGCGACAGATCGGTGTGCGCTTCGACAAGCCGAGAGCGCTCCGCATCCAACACGGTGCGAACCTACCGCAAGTCAAAGCTGATAGCGTCGCGGTGTGGGGACGTTCACGCAGCTCGGGGAGCAAGACTTCACCGAGCTCGCCGCGGCGTTCGGCCTCCCACCGATCACCGCGCATCAGGCGATCGCGGCCGGGACGATCAACTCGAACTTCCGGATCGTCGCCGGCGACACCCCGTACTTTCTGCGCGTCAACGAGGGCAAGTCCGAGGACGACGTCGCCTACGAGGCCCGGCTGGTCGGCACGCTCGCCCGTGAAGGTGTGCCCACGCCGGCGCCGCTGGTCGCGCGGGACGGCTGTGCCTACGCGGCGCTCGGAGCCCGCTGGGTCTCCGTGTTCCCGTGGCGAGCCGGCCACCACGTCCTGCAGATCACGCCAGAGATCGCCTGGCGGCTCGGTGCTGCACTCGCTCGGCTTCACGTGGCCGGTCTGGCGGCACCCACCGGCTGGCGCCGCGCGAGCATCTACGACCACGCTCACCTCGTCGCGCGGTTCGACCGCTTCGCGCGCTCGACTGATCCAGAGCTCGCGCACGCGATCTCGATCCTGCGCGACGAGCTCGCCCATGCGGAGGCCCTCGCGCAGACCCGCCGCGACGCGACCCACGGGATCATCCACGGCGACCTGTTCCGCGACAACGTGCTGTGGGAGGGCGGGGAGATCACCGCGATCCTCGACTTCGAGCAGGCCTCGGGTGGCAGCCTCGCCTACGACCTCGCCGTCTGCCTCAACGATTGGTGCTGGAGCGGTGGGCCGCGTCTCGATCTCGCGACGTCGCTCCTCGACGGGTACCAGTCGGTTCGCGAGCTCCCCGCGGTCGATCGCACCGCACTGGTTATTGAAGTCCGGGCCGCGGCGGCGCGGTTCACGATCACACGCATCACGGATGTCTATTTGGCAAAGGTCCCGAACCCCGAGAAAGACTTCCGTGACTTTCTGGCGCGCGTGGAAGGTTGGCGAGGCGAGGCTCTTGGCCAACTTAGCTCGCTGTTGTAGCGTCCCGACCTGGCCTTGCTCGTGCACTCGTCCCGTTCGCCAATGATTCGTTACCTGCTTCTTTCCCTCGTAGTCGTCGCGAGCTGCGCGAAGCCAGGCAAGTTCGTCGTCGGTACGCGCATCCCGTACAGCCAATCGAACGAGTCGGCGCTCAAGGCCTGCGAGGAGTATCGGCTCGCTGTCGAACGCGGTGACGCGGATGCGCTGATGCTGATGGCGCACAAGCAGTACTGGGAAGACAGTGGCACCCCGTCGGGCTCCGACGACTATGGCTACGAAGGTCTTCGCAACGTGCTGCTGACCCGCCTGCTCAAGGTCACGGACGTTCGCTACAGCGTGCGTTACATGGGCATGAGTCAACAGTGCAACGGCGATCTCCAGCCCGGCTGCCGCGCTGCCGTCGACGTGCTGATCGATGCGAGCTACACGGTCACCAACGCGTATGGCAAGCCGGCGCGCCCCGACAAGCGCGACCAG
This sequence comes from Haliangiales bacterium, assembly GCA_038325805.1. Taxonomy (GTDB): domain Bacteria; phylum Myxococcota_A; class Polyangia; order Haliangiales; family Haliangiaceae; genus JABFXX01. The sequence continues at coordinate 6,392 of JBBQJJ010000218.1, read as the reverse complement.
AACCAGCTCGTCCTCGAGTGGGACGGTCGTCGCTGGTTGTTCCTGTCGGGTATGTAGCGCTCCACGCGCTCGCCCGTTGCGACGCGTAAAGCGTCCCGCGAGCTACTTGCTCTCGGCAGATGCGAGAGACACGTCGCAGAGGAAGCCGCCAGCGCACTGGAGCCCGCAGGGCATGCGACGTGTCTAACGCGTGTGCTTCGTGGTCGGTCGCGGTCAGCCGTGACGTTGCATCACGGACGGAAGGCTAGCTCTCACGGGACCACTCACCGTAGCACGCGGCCCGTCTCGTCGAACCGGACGCGATCGAGCCAGTCCTTCGCGAGCAGCCGATCTCCCGACGCCATCTGCGAGCCCGACAGCACGCTGGTCGCCAGCCCCAGGCGCGACAGGTCGTGCGTGCGGTAGGCCGCGACCGCCATCCTGCGCGCGGCGTTCTTGACGAAGGCGAGTCCGGGGAGCTCGAGGGCGAGCGCCGCTTCGAACGACTTCGCGGCACCCGCGTAATCGTCAGCGTTCATCCGCTGTAGCGCGAGCAAGTAGTGACCGAGCCCGAGCGTGGGCTCGGCGGCGACTGCGGCGGTGGCGGCCTGGATCGGGGCCGGCGCCTTGTCACCGGGGAAGAAGTACAGGCGCAGGTGCTCGGCGGCGGGACCGTCGTGCGCGAGCGTGAAGGACATCGCATCGAGCTCGCGGCGCTCGTCGAGATCGAGCGGCAGCGAGCGCGCGAACTCGATCAGCTGCGTCGTTCGCTTCCAGTCGCCACGCAGGGCGGCGGCGCGTGCGAGCCGGCGGTAGGCCTGTGCGCGCACCGAGACGGTGACTCCACGGGTGTCGATCGCGAGCATCGACCACTGGGTCTCGGCTTCGTTGCGATCGCCATCGTCGGCGAACAGCATGTCGCCGAGCTGCAGCACGTAGCGCGGCTCGAGCAGCGAATCGCTGCACACCGACCGCATCTGCTCGATCGCGTCGGCCCGCTTGCCCTGGGAGAGCAGCTTGACAGCTTGCTGGAAGCGCTTCGCGACGGCGTGCGGGCAGGGGCGCGCGAACACGCTGGTGCCGCGGAAGCGCTCCTTCTGCGCCTCGACGACGGAGTCGGGGACGTCGATCTGCGCGAGCATGTCGCGCCACTCGCGCTCGAGGCGATCGCGCGGCACGCCGTACGCGACCTCGAAGTCGCCGCCGTTGCGGTAGATCTCGCGCAGCTTCGCGGCACCGTACCTGTCGAGCAGGAAGCGCAGGAACGACCCGGCGGTGGTGTAGCCCTGTGCCGAGGAGATCGAGAAGAAGTTGAGCGAGAACAACGTGTCGAGCGTGGGGAGCTTGTCGAGCTTCTGGATCACGCGGACAGCCTCGTGCGGATTCAACCGCTCGTAGCCTGCCGGCCAATCGACGGCGACGGCCAGCCCCTCGACGAGCCCGGGGCTCGCCAGCACCGGGATCCCCGCGAACCGCCGCGAGGCGATGCCCCACAGCGGATCGCCGAACTCGGCGGCGATCGCGTGCCCGATCTCGTGGCGGAGCGAGCTATGCGGAAACGCGCGATGCTCGAGATAGATCTCGCCCCGCCACGGCTTCGCCATCTCGACATCGCGCGAGCCGTGGAGGCGTCCCTTCTGATCGCGATCCGCGAAGTAGAACGAGATCAGCTTGTGATCCGGCTCGACGCCGAGCTGCGCGACGACCTGGGCGTAACGGAACTCGTGATCCTCGGTGATCAGGGCAAGATCCTCTTCGATCTCCTTCGTGGGCGTGTAGTAGATGATCCAGTGGGCCGTCTCGAGGCGGCCGCCGAGTGCGTCCTCGAGGTCTTCGGCGTCGACGGCAAACCCGAGTGCCCCGCCGTTCCAGCGGAGGACGACCGCGATCGCGATGGCGAGCACCGCCAGGACGAGCGCTCCGGTCCGGCGGCCCGCGGGTCTCGGAGCGCGACGCACGCGATAGCTCGCGACGTCGAAGCGCCACGCGACGAGGGCCAGCACGGCGATCACCCACGCGAGTTGCTCGAGCCGCGACCACAACAGGGGCAGCTCGAGCGTGATGTGCTCGTCGTACATGTTGCCGGGGAAGTAGCCGAGGAGCGCGTTGTACGTGTAGACCGGTGGCGACCCGTGGAACCGCCACAGCGCGGCGAACGCGACGATCAGCGCGGGCAGCTGTGCGAGCCACGCCGGTCCGAAGCGGCGAGGCCCGATCGCTGCTCCGATCGCATGACCCATCGCACCGCCGAGCGCCGCGCTCGCGAGTGGCATCGCGATGTACGACGTGATGCCGAACCACCAATCGCAGGTCGGCACCACGATCCCGCGGAACGCGGCGATCACGCCGGGGATCAGCGCGATCGCGACGGTGACGCCCGCGGTGGCGAGCGCGTTGCCGAACAGCGTGCGCACGGGATAGGTGGCGCGGTGGATCCCACGCGGCGGCGTGGTGGCGATCCGGCGTGCGATCGCACAACCGAGGTCGGCGCTCATCAACGAGGCGACGAGCGCGACCACCAGCGACAGCTCGAGCCCGAGCACGCCGAACAGCGGGATCGCGCCGAGTGCGACCCCGAGCCCGACGCTGATCGCGATCCAACCCCACAACCGTCCGGCGCCGATGAACGTGATCGCCGCACCGAACACGATTCCGGCGCCGAGTCCAACGACCGCCGGGTCAAGCCCGCTGACGAGCAGGAAGATCACAGTGAGCACGCCTGCCACACCAAGCACCAGCCAGTGCGTACGGCGCTCGCGCGGACGGGGCAGGCGCGCCATCCGGCGGATCGCGTCGCGTACGTCAGAGGCCCCGAAGATCACGGCCGGACTCGCTTCCTGCTATGGTGGGCCGTGGCCGACGAGGAGCCGAAAGCCAACAACGCCCAGCGCGAACGGCGCTCCGAGGCACGGGGCCCGATCGAGCTCAAGGTCGAGTACAAGCGGCTCAATACTTTCTTCGCGGATTACACGAAGAACATCTCGCGTGGCGGCACGTTCATCAAGACGGGCCGCCCGCTACCGATCGGAACCGAGTTCTTGTTCAAGCTGTTTGTCCCGGGCCGCGATACTCCGCTCACGATCCATGGTGAGGTCCAGCGGATCGTGGAAGCTGCTGCGGACACCGAGGCAGGCATGGCGATCAAGTTCGTGTACCGAGAGGGTGATCCGCAAGTCGAGATTTCGCGGATCGTCGAGAGTCTGATGACCGAGAACTTCGGTCCCCGGCTATCGGCGAGGTTAATGGCCCGGCGCGCTGCCGAGAAGGGCGAGGGCTAAGTGGCATCCGCGCGGTTTTTTCGATACCTGGCACCGAACGTCATCACGCTGTCGTCGATGATCTTCGGGCTCACGTCGCTGTGGGCCTCCCATACCGAGCGTCCGGCCCTCGCGGCGTGGATGATTATCTACGCGGTGTTGACCGACCGGCTCGACGGTCTGGTCGCACGCGCGGTCAAGGGCACGAGTGATCTCGGCATGCAGCTCGACTCGTTCGCCGACTTCCTGAACTTCGGCGTCGCACCCGCGTACCTCGTTCTCGTGTATCTGTCGGAGCGCCCGGACCTCGTGTACTGGAACCGTGGCATCGAGCACACGCTGCTGTTCGCGGGATGCGGCGCGTACATGTTGTGCGCGGTGTTTCGCCTCGCTCGCTACAACATCCTCACCGACGACCAGGTGCCGACGAAGATGTTCTTCGGCATCCCCACCACGCTCGCGGGTGGCCTGATCGCGATCTGGTTCCTCGTCCTCCTCAAGTACGACCCGAAGATGGACAACACGCCGTTCGGCGGTGCCAAGCTGTTCGGTGACGAGCTCGTCACGCCGCTCTGGGTATGGACCTACTTCCCGATCTTTGTCGTCGTGATGGGGTATCTGATGGCGTCGCGGTTGCCGATGCCGAAGGTCGGCATGACGAAGAACAAGCTCGTCAGCGCGTTCCTGCTGACGCTCGTCGCGATCGGGTACGTCTGCGGCTTCGCGATGCACTACCCGGAGGTGTGCTTCTGGATGCCCACTGTGTGGTGCGTGATGTTCCTGATCTGGGGCCAGGCCTCCGCCGAGTGGCGCGCGATGTACCCGCCGCCGCTGTTCCCGAAAAAGGAGCCCGAGAAGCCGTTCGTGCGCCCGCAGGCCGACATCGAGGACATCGTGCTCGACGAGAGCGCGGCTGAACCCAACACGAAACCGTGAGCGAGGAAGACGACGCAGTCAACGAACGGCTCGCTGTCGAGCTCGAGGCGTTTCGCTATGCGGTCTCCCACGATCTGCGCTTTCCGCTGCGCGTGATCGACGGCTTCTCCCGGGCGCTGGAGGAGGACTACAGCGACAAGCTCGACGGCGACGGCACGCAGTACCTGAGCTCGATCCGCAGGGGGGTGGCTCGGATGGAGACCATGGTGGCGCGGCTCGACGAGCTGCTCCGGCTCGCGGGTGCAACGGTGATGGCCGTGGAGCTCGATGTTTCGGCGCTGGCAACGGCGGTCGTCGAGACGACCCGCGCCAAGTACGCGCACGTGGTGACGGTCGAGATCGCGAGTGGTCTCGTTGCCGTTGGCGATCGCGCGCTCGTCGAGGTGGCGTTCGCGGCGTTGATCGACAACGCGTTCAAGTTCACCGCGAAGGCACCCGCGGCGACGGTCTCGATCGGCCGTGACGGCGACGCCTTCGTGGTGCGCGACAACGGCACCGGCTTCGATGGCAACGCCGACCGGCTGTTCTCCCCGTTTCGCCGCCTGCACACCGGCAACGAGGTTCCGGGCGACGGCATCGGGCTCGCGATCGTCCAGCGGGTGGCCGCACGTCACGGCGGCAGGGTGTGGGCCGTCGCGAAGCCGGGCGGTGGCGCCGCGCTGTTCCTCACGCTCTCGAGATGAGCGCGTGGATCGCGGTGATCACGTCCGCGAAGTCGGGCGTGCGGAGGATCAGGTCCCGGGCACCCAGCGCTTCAAGCACTCATCAAATCGCGCTGGCGGTTGACTGCCACGACCACGACGTCAGGTGCGAAGGACCGGAAACCCATCGCGATAACCCAGCAACGCGGCGCAGGTCTCCATCGCATCTGCAGCGTCGCGCGCATCCCGTTCATCGAGGCGATCCACGAGCAGGGCGACCTTGTGAGCAAGCGGCGATTCGACGGGGGTCCACGTCGCGTCGATCGCCGGAACGTCGCGCTCGCGCAGGTACAACAAGCTCGCACGCGCAAACGCCGTGAGCGCGAACTCACTACCGGCCTCCGCCAAGGCGCTCATCGCGCTCACCATCGAGTTGCACAGCGAGTCGTTGCGGTTCTCCTGCAACAGGCGCAGCGCCCGCTCGACCTCGGGCCCGAGCTTCGGAACCGGTATCGCGTCGACGACAGGTCGCGCGATCCGTGGCTCGACCTCCGTCACCGGTGGGCTGACCTCGTACGGCACACCCATGATCGGTGTCATGAACGGCAGGGTCGCCTCGAGAGCTCGGACGAGCTCGCTGGTGTCCTCGCGCAGGTCCGACTCGACGACCGTCGTCTCCGAAGCCTCCGACCAGCGCTCGTTGATCGAGGTGCGCACGACGAGCTCGTCACCCTCCACGGACGGAGTGATGAACGTGGTGCGTTGTTCGACGATGAGCTCCTGTGGCTCGTGGACCTCGAGCACGCGCAGCTCGTGATCGAGCAAATAGAACCGAACTCCCACGCGCATCACCATGCCGCGCCGCGATCTCCACAACGTCGATGACGAGATCTGCGGACGTACCTGCGGCGGTAGCGACGGCTCGGGTTGCACCGGCTCGTCAGGGAACCGCAGACGCCACCACGAGGGTAGGGGCTCGCCATCGACGCCTCTCGCATCGAGGTCATCCAGCAACGCCTCGACGACCGGCAGCTTCATGTGAAGTGCTCGCAGATGTCGGCGGGTGGCCTGGGAGACGTCCTCCGTCAACCAACTCTCGAGCACGGACATCTCGTGCAACGCTCCCCACCGCTCGCCGATCGCCGTGCGTGCCACCAGCTGTTCGTCCTTGACGTAGTGATCGACAAAGTACGCCTGCTTGTTGATCAGGAAGTGCGCCGGTGCGTACGCCTCGAGCTCTTCGCCGAGCACGCTGATCACGTAGTACTCGTCGCGCGCGCGCAGCACCCATCCCCGCCTCGACCGCCAGATCATCGGTACCCATCCTACCCAAGGACCGCCCCGCCCGTCGGCGAAGGATCGGAGCGCGCCGAACCCGACGGCCGGCCTTGACGTTTTCGCCGCCGCACGCTACCCACAGCGCCTCGAACACGGGGGTTTAGCTCAGCGGGAGAGCATCGGCTTTGCAAGCCGAGGGTCAAGGGTTCGATCCCCTTATCCTCCACGTACTTAGACGACAAAATCGCCGCTAGTCAACAAATTAGTCAACGGCACGATGGCGCCGGGTTCGTTGTTCGCG
>JBBQJJ010000217.1:0-14302 GCA_038325805.1 Haliangiales bacterium | reverse complement strand
GTGGGTCTGCTCGGCCCATGCGACGAGCTCGGATGCCGTGCTCGCCGCGCTTCGCAGCCCGAGCTCGCGGGCCCACGCAAGCGTGACGGCGACCGGCTCGGCTTTCTCACGACGGCCGACGAGATCATGGAGATCCACAGGCGTCGTCACACGCGGCGCGACCGGTTGCGCCTTGTGCATGGCAGGAAGCCGGTCGATGTCGGTCCGCGCGATCGCGGCCGCCGCAGCGGCAGACGCTCTCGGCTTGTCCTCGCGAGGCATCGGATCGTGGTTCGATGGCGACGTCCGCAGGCGTTCGCCGGGGAGCGCCGGCGGAGGCACCGAGGCCATCCCGAGCATCGGCGATCCGAACCGCACCGGCTCGCGACCCGCACAGGCGGCGAGGGCGAGGGCGAGGACCAGGCGCATCCCGGTAGTTAACTGCGCCCGATCGCCCGGGGCAAAGATCGGGCAGAGTCGCGGGGTCGGCACGTGCTAAAGACCCGTCGTGACGCGGTACGAGTTTTTCCGGAAGCGGATCGCCCCGGTGCTGTTCCTCTGCATGGTCGGTCTGATCGCCTACGACGCGTGTAGCAAGCACGAGCGGACCCACGCCACGATCGTGCTCGATCTCGGCGGCGCCGCGGGTGACGTCCGCGAGGTCAACGCCGAGCTATTTAGCGGCGGTGACTCGATCGCCGTGTTCCAGCGCACGGCACCTCCCGGCGCAGGCATCGGGCCGTGCCGGTTCGAGACCGCGCTGCCCGACGAGGTCGCCGAGCTGCGCATCGATGTTCGGCTCCCGACCAAGACGGTCTCGCTGACCAAGTCCATCCGGCCGATCGAGGGCTCGGTCACGACCGTGCCGCTCGGCGTCGAGCTGCAGCGCTAGCTCGCTAAGCTAGTTACCTGCCTGCTTACTGCATCGCGCCCCGACGCCCGGATTGCTTCCGGACCGTGGTCTGCTTGCTCGGGATCGGAGAGGGGACCACCTTGCTCGTCGGCGCGAAGGGGAGTTGCGGCGCGGAGTCGAACTTCTCGATCACGAGCGCGTTCATCGACCACGCCAAACAGTCGTTGTCCGACGAGATCGTCGTGACCACTTCCGTCGCGCCGGTCTGGACGAGCGGGGTCACGACGTCGGTGCGGGTGTCCCAGAGGGGCCCATCGCTACCGAAGAACGGATTGCCATTGCCGAACTCGGTGTTCTGAATTTGCAGAGACTCGGCGAACGTCTGGCCATCGGCGACCAGGTTGAACACGCGCACGGTGTCCGGGTTCGAGGCGAGCGAGAAGCCGCCGAACGTGGCGGTTGCTGACGTCGTTCCTCCGCCGACGAAGCCCACCGCACCCTCACTGATCTTCACGAAGTTCTCGCGCGTATCTGCCGGGTCCTGATAGATCAGGACCAAGCTCCCACCCTGACCGTCCGGCGTAAAGTCGTTGGTCGAGAGGATGTCGCGAACGGTGTAGGTCTTGTCGATGGCGGTCACCAGCGAGGTGACGTCCGCGCGATACATGAAGTTGTTCCCGATCCCCCAGCAGGTGTCCTGGGCCTGACCGATCTCTGCACCCTGGATCACGCTGCCTTCGAACGTCACGCTCGGAAACGGGGCGCCGATCACGGTCCAGTAATAGAACGCCTTGTGGATCGTGGCACCAGCCGGGAGACCGGAGATGGTGACGTCCCCATCCGCCTTGACGACGCCATCCTCGCGACCCGACCACCCCTTGCCGACTGCAATGATGTTTCCGCCGGTCAGGGTTTCGCTGACCGTCGGGAAGATGCCGTCGCACGCATCGCCGATTCCGTCGAAGTCGCCATCCGCCTGGTCGATGTTCGGGATGCCGGGGCAGTTGTCGTTTTGATCGACGACGCCGTCGCCGTCATCGTCGTCGTCGCACGCGTTACCGAGAGTGTCGGTATCGCTGTTGGTCTGATCGCTGTTCGGAACGAGTGGGCAGTTGTCGTCCGCATCCGGCACGCCGTCGTTGTCATCGTCGGCATCACAGGCATCGCCGAGGCCATCGCTATCGTTGTCTTGCTGCTGATCGTTGGCGTCGAGCGGGCAGTTGTCACCCTCGTCCCCGATGCCGTCGTTGTCATCGTCGTTGTCGCAGACATCGCCGGCACCATCCTGGTCGTTGTCCTCCTGGCCCGAGTTGGCGTCGAGCGGGCAGTTGTCGACGTCGTTGGCGACCTCGTCGTTGTCGAGATCGGTATCGCAGACGTCGCCGTCGGTATCTCCATCTCCGTTCGCCTGATCGAGGTTCGCGACGGTCGGGCAGTTATCGTCGACGTCGAGCACGGTGTCGTCGTCATCGTCGTCGTCGCACGCGTCGCCGTTGCCGTCCTTGTCGCTGTTGAGCTGGTCCTCGTTGGCGTTCAGCGGACAGTTGTCGGCGCCATCGAGGATCGTGTCGTTGTCGTCGTCGGCATCGCAGGCATCGCCCTCTGCGTCGCCGTCGGTGTTGATCTGATCGACGTTCGCGACGCCCGGGCAGTTGTCGGTATCGTCCGCCACCTTGTCGCCGTCGGCGTCGCCGTCGCAGGCGTCACCGTCGGCATCGCTGTCGGTGTTCGCCTGGTCGGGGTTCGCGACGATGGGGCAGTTGTCGGCGCCATCGAGGATGCCATCGTTGTCGTCGTCGTCATCGCAGGCGTCACCGTCGGCATCGCCATCGGTGTTCACCTGATCGGCGTTGGCATCGTCGGGACAGTTGTCGAGGCTGTCGAGGACGCCGTCGGCATCGCGATCCTCCAAGGCCGGCCCGTCCGGCAGCGTGTTGATGCCGTCGTCGCCGCACGCTCCAGTCGCGAACGCGACGACACAGATCAGTCCCAGGTACCCCAGTTTACGCATGGACCCCAGGATCCTTAGAACGCTGCGCGGATGCAACGGCCTTCAGCGGCAACCGTCCACCCGACCCCGTGTTACACCGCCGGAGTGCGGACCCTGCGCCTCGTCGATGTTCGCGTCGCACGAGATCACATCGCCGCCCGCTGTGCGATCGACGACGCCGAGTTTCACTTCACGGTCTGGTACGACGACGTCGATCTGACCGCGGCCGATCCCGTGGTGATGGAGCGACTCGCGGTCCACGTCGCGCTGTTCCAGATCAACACGGTGGCGAGCTTGCGGCCCGACGCGATCGCGCTCGGGCGCTACGCGGATCACGCGACGCCTCGGCTGGTGGAACTGTGGACCACGGTGTTTCGTCACGTCTGGGCCCAGTGGCGGTGGGAGCACGATCTGCCGGACTACGCCGGGCCCCGCTTCATCGACGCCTCCGGCACCGCCCCGCCGCGCCCGATCCACACACCGGCGGGACCGGTCGAGCTCCTCGCGTTCTGCGGCGGCGGCAAGGACAGCCTGGTGGCCGCGAAGCTGCTCGAGCGCGCCGGTCTGACGTTCGCCACGCTCGGCTATTCGCACTCGATCTACGGCGCCGCACCGGCACAGCACGCGCTGCTCGAGCGCGTCGCCGCCGGAACCGCGCGCGCACGCCGCGAGCGGCAGTGGATCTACGATGACTTCATGGACGCTCCGATCGTGGAGCTGCGTCCGGATCTCCACGTCACCAGCATCTTGGCAGCCGAGACCCCGGCGTCCGTGTTCGCCGCGCTGCCCCTCGCATTCGTGCGTGGCTATCGCGGCCTGGTCGTCGCGCACGAGCACAGCGCGAACTCGGCGAACCTCACGTGGGACAAGACCGGCGAGGGCGTCAATCACCAGTGGGGCAAGGGCTGGGAGGCCGAGCAGCTGCTCGACGCGTACGTGCGGAGCGAGCTACTCGCCGACGTTCGCTACTTCAGCGTGCTCCAGCCGATCCATGACGAGGTGATCTTCGAGCTGCTGGCTCGCGATGCCGAGCTCGCGCCGCTCACGCACTCGTGCAACCTCGTCAAGCCGTGGTGCGGCGCGTGCGCGAAGTGCGTCTATGTCTGGCTCCAGATGTCGGCGCATCTGCCGCCCGCGATCGTCGAGGCCACGTTCGGCGCGGATCTCGGCGAGCGCGCGGTCAACGATGTCTGGCTCCGCCAGCTCCTCGGCCTTGCCGAGCACACGCCGTTCGAGTGCGTCGGCAGCGCGCCCGAGGCGCAGCTCGCGCTCGCCTTGCTCCAGCGCCAGCGGCCGCTCGGTCCACGACTCGCAGCGCTCGCGGCGGAGGTCGGGGCGATCGACATCCCCGCGATCGCCGCTGCGCTGATCACCGTGGATCCGGTCCACAACATGCCGGCCTACGTCGCCGACAAGATCATGCCGCAGCTACTCGATGCCGCGGCCACGGCGCGGCGACGTCTCGGCTAGCCACAGCCGCATCCGGCCGTGCGGATCCGCGAACACGTCGCGGACCTGCCAGCCGGCACCGGCGAGCAAGTTCGCGAGCGCGGCGGGCGTGTGCTTGTAGCAATGCTCGGTGACGATCGCCTCGCCGGGTGCGAACGAGATCTTCCAGTCGCCGATCTTCACGGTCTGCGAGCGAGCACTGACGAGGTGCATCTCGACGCGCGACCGCGCCTCGTTCCACACGGCGCGATGCGAGAACGCGTCGAGGTCGAACGTCGCCGCGTGCGTGCGGTTGATGTGCGCGAGGATGTTGGGATCGAAGGCAGCGGTGACGCCTTCCGGATCGTCGTACGCGCGCAGTAGCGCTTCGCGATCCGCATTCGAATCGGCGCCGAGCAGCAGTAGCGCGTTCGGTCCCGCGACGTCCCCGAGGTGTGCGAGGAAGCGCCGCGCCGCATCGGGCTCGAAGTTACCGATCGTCGAGCCAGGGAAGAACACCAGCGTGCGTGCGGCTGCCGCCGGCGCTGGTGGCACGACCAGCGAGCCGGTGTAGTCGCCGCACACGGGCTGGACGATCAGTCCGGGAAAGTTCCTGCGCAGCGCGACCGCGGTCTGCGCGAGCTGCTCTCCGCTGACATCGATCGGTACGTAGCCGACCGGTCGATCGAGCGCCGCGAGCAACAGCTGCGTCTTGATGCCTTCACCACTGCCTGGCTCGATCACGCGCGCGTGTCGCCCGACGATGGTCGCGATCACGGGCAGGTTGGCCTCGAGGAGCGCGACCTCCGTGCGCGTCGGGTAATACGCATCGAGCGTGCAGATCTGCTCGAACAACTCGGCGCCGCGCGCGTCGTACAACAGCTTGCACGGCAGATGCTTGTCGCGAGCGAGGAGGCCTTCGAGGACTTCGTCGAGCTGCTGGGGTGCGAGGGCGGGCTTCATCGGATCTCCAGGTCACGAGCCAAGCGGGCGCCGGTCATCTGCCAGCGCGCGGAGGGTGGGAAGAAGTTACGATACGACGGTCGCGCGTGGCCGGCGGGGGTGAAGCACGACGAGCCGCGCAACACCTGCTGGCCCGACATGAACTTGCCGTTGTACTCGCCGAGCGCGCCGGCCAGCGGGCGATAGCCGGGGTACGCGGAGTAGCTCGACGAGGTCCATTCCCAGACCTCGCCGATCGCCCCCGAGTCCGACGGGTGCAGGCGCGCGTGCGTGATGGTCGCGCCCGCGGCGATCTCCCACTCGGCCTCGGTGGGCAGTCGAGCACCGAGCCACCGCGCGATGGCGTCGGCCTCGTAGTAGCTGAGGTGGCAGGCGGTCTCGGCGGGATCGATCGCACGCATGCCCGCGAGGTCGAACAACGTATCGCCCTCCCAGTACAGCGGCGCTTGCCAGTGCTCGGCCTGCACGAGCGCCCAGCCATCCGACAACCAGTGCCGGGGATCGCGATAGCCACCGTCGGCGATGAACGTCTGCACCTCCGCATTCGCGATCGAGCGGCTCGCGATCGCGAACGGCTCGACCAGCGCGCGGTGGCGTGGCCGCTCGTTGTCGAAGGCAAACCCGGCCGCCGGCGCACCGATCTCGAAGATGCCACCCGGATGCTCGCGCCAGCTCTGCGTGGCGAGTACGCCCGGCGCACGCGGCAGATCCTCGCGGTAGGCCGGCCGGAGGGGCTGCGTCCCGAGAACATATTTGATGTCGGTGAGGATCAACTCCTGATGCTGTTGCTCGTGATGCAGCCCGAGCTCGAGGCGAGCGACCGCGGCGGCATCGAGCTCGTTCTCGACCACTGCGTGCAGCACACGGCGATCGACGTCGGCGCGATACGCCTGCACGCGATCGAGCGTCGGGCGGCTGAGCATCCCGCGCTGACCCCGCTGCACGCGCGCGCCGAGCGTCTCGTAGTAGCTGTTGAACAGGAACGCGAACGCGGGGTCGAACACCGTGTCGCCGAGCACCAGCGCCTCGAAGAACCACGCGGTGTGGCCGAGGTGCCACTTGGTCGGGCTGGCCTCCGGCATCGGCTGGACGAGCTGGTCCTCGACCGCGAGCGGTGCGCACAAGGCCCGTGTGTGGTCCCGCACCGCCGCATACCGGCGGGTCAGCGCTGTCGAGTCCATTCCGTTGTTTCCTCCAACCATTGCCTGTGCCGCTAGCAGTTTCGACGTACCTGACCCATCTATCAGGACTGATGCCTGTCAGGTTTGGAGGTTACGCTCGCTCCCGCAGAAGTTACGGCTGCATGGCGTGCGCGGCGGCCACGTCGTGACACGGAGGCACGCCCTCGAGCAACCAGGCGGCGGCCGCCGCAGGATCGAGCTTGGCGGACGCGCGATCGACCATCTGGTTGGCCTGACGCATGCGCTCGACGGTGATCGCATTCCGGAGTGGTGCGAGCGCACAGATCACGCGTGGATCGTCGGCGACGCGGGGCGCCAGCAGGATCATCGCGTCGTACGGCGGTAGCGCGTGCGCCGAGTCCTCGAGCGTGACGAGGTCGTTCGTCGCGATCCGGCCATCGCTCGAGAACGCCGAGATCACGTCGACCTCGCCGCGCGCGACCGCGTCGTAGAGCAGCGTAGGATCGAACGTCGCGGTGCGGCGGAACCGCAGGTCGTACGTCGTTCGCACGGCGGTCCATTCGCCGCGCCCGAACCACTCGTAATCGCCACCGCGCGACAGCCGCGGCGTGTGCGCTCCGAGCCCGCGATGCGAGCGAACGCCCAGCGCCTCGGCCGCCGAGCGCTTGATCGCGAGGGCATACGCGTTCTCGAATCCGAGGGGCCCGAGACTCCGGATCTGATGCTCGTGTGCGAGCCAGGCCTCGACCTCCGCCAGGATCTGCCAGCGCGGCGCCGTGGTCTGCCGCTTCATGTGATTCACCCAGATCGTGCCCGAATAGTCCGCGTACGCATCGAGGTCACCGAGGCGTAGCGCATCGAACACGACGGTGGAGCCGAGACTCTGCACCACCTCGACGGCGATCCCGACCGCCTCGAGTCGCGCCCGGAGGACCTCGACGAGGATGTATTGCTCGGTGAAGGTCTTTGCACCGAGTCGCACCGTGGTGACTCCCGCCCGAACGTTCGCAGGCTCGACCATGGCGCGTCGGTCCCCGGCGGCAGGGACCACCACGCGTGGCAAGATCACGAACACGAGCACGACGAGGAGCGAGATCGCGGCGACCGGCACCCAGCGACGCTTGGTTCGCGGTGACAGTGCACGCTCGGCTCCGGCGAGGATCGTATCGAGCGCGATCGCGAGTGCCGCGGCGGCGGTGACGCCCGCGAGCAGCATCGGCCAGTTGCGCGTCTGCAGCCCGGCGAAGATGTAGTTGCCGAGGCACGCCTGGCCGACGGGCGTCGCGAGCGTCGCCGCACCCACCGTCCACACGGTCGCGGTGCGAATCCCCGCGACGATCACCGGCGCCGCGAGCGGCACCTGGACCTGGCGCAAGATCTGGCCGCGCGACATGCCCATCCCACGTGCGGCTTCGAGCACGGCGGCGTCGACGCCGTTGAGGCCGACGATCGTGTTGCGCAGGATCGGCAGCAGCGCATACAGCGCGAGCGCGATCACCGCCGGCGGGAAACCGAAGGGAGAGAGCCCGATCCCGAGCCCGCCGGTCTCGGCGACGAGCGGCACCATCAACGCGAGCAGCGCGAGTCCGGGGATCGTCTGCACGACGCCCGCGATCGTCATGATCGAGAACCGCAGGCGCGGCCGTCCGGCGACCGCGATCGCGAGCGGGATGCCGATGACGATCGCCGCAGCGAGTGCGATCAGCACCAGCCAGAGATGGCTCGCGAGCAGCGGCGGGAGGCCTCCGACGAGCTCGCTCATCTCGTCGCTCCTCTCGACACGCGCGCGATCGCATCGGCCTGATGGTTCGCCATCCCGATCAGCTCGGCGACGTAGTCATCCGCCGGGCTCGTCATCAGCTCCGCGGGCGTGCCGACCTGCCGGAGCTCGCTGCGATACATCACGGCGATCCGATCGGCCAACGTGAGCGCCTCGACGATGTCGTGGGTGACCATGAGCGTGGTCAGCGCGAGCTCTCGATGAATCCGCTGGAGCTCTCGTTGCAGCGCGACTCGGGTGATCGGATCGAGCGCACCAAACGGCTCGTCGAGCAGCAGGAGCTTGGGCTTCGCGGCGAGTGCGCGGGCAACCCCGACGCGCTGCCGCTGACCGCCCGACAGCTCGTGCGGGTAGCGCTCGCGGTAGTCGGTGGCGAGGCCGACCAGCGCGAGCAGTTCGTCGACACGGGCGTGCGTCGCGTCAGCGGTCCATCCGAGCAAGCGAGGCACGGTCGCGATGTTGTCGGCGACCGTGCGATGCGGGAACAGCCCGGCTTGCTGGATCACGTAGCCGATCGATCGCCGCAACGCGACCGCATCCGTCGCGCGGACGTCCTTGCCAGCGACGCGGACCTCGCCGGTGTCGGGCTCGATCAACCGGTTGACCAGCTTGACGAGCGTGGTCTTGCCGCTGCCCGATTCGCCGAGTACTGCGACGAGCTCGCCCGCCTCGATCTCGAGCGTCACCTCGTGTACTGCCAGGTGGGCGCCGTACCGCTTGGAGACTCCCTCGAACGCGATCAAAGCGCCGTAGTGTTGATGTGAATGCGGGTGCACATCAAGGTGCACGTCCTACATCATCTTTCTGACTTTCTGACTGACGACTGGGGCGCACGTCCGCACAGGGCCTGGTCGTGCGCGGTCTTCTGTCACCAGCACGTCGCTGAACGGCGATTCCGTGGGCTCTGCGCCCGGCGATCACCCCGCACTTGCTGGTACACGGATGGCAGGTGCACTCAGGCATGCTCATCCGGGGAGCGATCCAGGACCGTCTGTGGGGTAAGACGCTCGGCGCACTGTGCCTCCGTGCGGTCACGGGCCAGCTCGAGATCCGCTCCGGATCCCAGACCTACAAGATCGTCTTCGACGGTGGCCACGTCGTCGCGGCCTCTGCTCCCGGCGGCGCTGCCACGCTACTCGGCGTCGCCTTCGCGCAGGAGCTGCTCGACGTCGCGCGAGTCGCCGAGCTCGAGATGTTGCCGCTCGAGGATCGCGACGCCGCGCTCGCGAACGTGCTGCCGCCCGAGCAAGTGCTCCGGCTCCGCCGCCAGACGATCGCCAGTGCGGCCACGCGCACGTTCGCGTTGCTCGAGGGTGACTTCGAGTTCGTCTCCGAGATCACGCTGCCGGTCGTTCCCGGCACCGCGATGCACATCGGTGGCTTGATCTATCACGGCGCTCTCGCGCACCTCGACGACGACCGACTCGCGTCGACGATCGAGGAGCTCGGCGTGTCGTTCCGGTCATTCGCCGAGGGCATCCCCGACCTCCAGTACTTCGGCTTCGGTGAGCCCGAGCTGGTCGTCGTCCGTGGACTCGTCGACGGCATCTCGCTCGCGCAGCTCGCGCACCTGCCGACCGCCGAACGCCGGATCGCGAGCGCCACGATCTACACGCTCGCCTCGCTCGGTGCGGTGTTCTGCGAAGCGGCCACCACCGCGCCACGCGTCGCCCGCGGCACCGTCGATCCGCTGCCGCCGAACCCCGCGATCGCGCGCACGCGCAGCGGTGGCATCCACCCGCGGTCGATCTCCACGCCACAGGTCGCGCGCGCGACCGGGACCCCGCAGGCGTTCATGCCGCGGAACCGCGCGGCCGCGGACGACGGTCCCGTCGCGCGCACCCCTACACCGCCGGCGTTCGCCCCGCGCGCCTCGTCGTCGCTGTCGATCCCACCCCCGACCGAAGACGCGACCACGCTGATCAAGAAGGGCCAGCTGCTGCTGCGTGAAGATCGGCTCGAAGACGCGGTCATCGCACTGACTCGTGCGAGCGAGCTCGCGCCTGATGATCTCGAGGTCAAGGCCGCGCTCGCGTGGGGGCGGTTCTGCGCGGCCGCTAACAAGCCCGCGGCCGCCGATGCTGCACGCCAGATCCTCGGTCAGGTCGTCCACAAGCACGATCGTCCGGTGCTCGCGCACTATTACCTCGGCATGGTCGAGCGCATGATCGGTCGCAACGCGGCGGCACTCGCCCACTTTCACGAGGTGCTCGAGCTCGATCCGTCCCACCGCGAAGCGAGCACCGAGCTGCGCTTCCTGACGCGCAGCAGCGGCCCGATCAAGCGTTAGAAACGCGCGGTGAACGCCGCCGACCATCCGCCGTCACGGTTCGGCGCGATCGCGACATTCTTCGTATCCGTCGCGTAACCGGGCGCGGCGAAGTAGATCACGACGGCAGTGATCGCAGCGGCGCCCGTGATGCCCCACGAGATGTTGATCAGATTCTGATCGCGCTCGACCTTGTCAGCATCCGCCTGGGTCGCGTTCGGGTTGTTCTTCAGATCCTTCTCAGCGTCGATCCCGATCTTGGTGAACACGAGTGCGCTGATCAGGCCGACACCCGTCACGCCGGCCGCGATCTTCGAGCCGAGCGGGATGCGGCGCTTGCGCTCGTCGGCCGCGATGGGCAGTTGCGGCCCAGGCTCGACGGGCTTGGTCGGCGGCGGTTGCACGACGGCGTTGTCAGATGGCTTGGCGGTACCGGCGAGCTTGGCCTCGAGATCCTTGATGTAACTCTCGGACTTCTGTCGCAGGTCGATCGCGGTGTTCGACTCTGCGAGGAAGCGGCGGTAGTACTCGATCGCCTGCTTCGAATCGCCCTCGAAGCGATACGTCTGCGCGATGTTGTAGAGCACGATCGGCTCGTGCCGGAGGTCGTACGCCCTTTGAAACTCCGCGCGCGCCTTGCCGTAGTCCTTACTCCCGAACGCCGTCTCGCCCGCGTTGTACGCGTCATCGAAGGGATCGGCGCTCGCGACTGACGGGACAACGAGCGCTACGAGCAGAGACAAGATACGAAGTGCGTTCGACATGCGTCCTTTCGAATGGAGACTCATGAGCCTTCTCCAACGGGCGTGAGAGGTTTGCGGTCCTCTCCGACGGGCTTGTAGACCTTCGGGCTCCCACTCCCACTACCAGTTGTCGTGGGGGGCTGAGTGACTGGGGTGGAGCTACCGGTCTGCGGTGCGGCGCTTCCGGCTTGCGTGATCGCGGAGCCGGAGCCGGCGCGAGGCTTGTTTGGCTTGGTGCCCGTCGGCTTGACGCCCGATGGCTTCGGATCGTGCGGCTTCGGATCGCTCGCGTCGACCGGCCGGGGAGCAACCGCAGGCTCGTGGTCGGCAGGCTTCGGATCGGCTGGAGGCTTCGGATCGACTGGAGGCTTCGGCAACTCTGTGACCGCGGAGCTCGCATCCGATGGACTCGATGCGGCCGTCGTTCCGGCATCACCACCACCACGGGTTGCAACCACGGTGATCACGACCGTCGCCGCGATCGCGACCACACTCAGCGCGATCCACTTGATCGCCGATGAGGATGCCGGGCGTCGCTCATCGAGCGAGAGCGCAGACGCTGCACCACCCAGCGTGGTCTGCTGAACCGACTGCCGAGGAGCATTCGGTGGCTCTGTCGTCGCCACGTTCCCGGGCTTCGCGACAGCTGGCACCACGGCGGCGAACGAATCGTGCGCAACGTCCTGCGCCGGCCGCGGCACGCCCGCCGACATCACGCGCTCGATCAACGACATCGCGGCGCGCGCACGCTCCGGTGCGAATGGCGTCAGCTCGTGCGCGAGCTCTGCCACGTTGTCGAACCGCTCGTCGCGCTGCTTGCGTAGACACTTCGCCACGGCGGCAACGAGGGCAGGGGGCAAGCCAGGTCGCAGCGACGTGAGCGGTGCTGGCTCGTCGGTCATCACCTTCAGCATCGTCTCGGCGACGGAGTCCCCGGCGAACGGCAGCGTGCCGCTCAGCAGCTGGTACAGGATCACGCCGAGTGACCAGATGTCGGCGCGGCCATCGCAGCTCTTCGCCGAGCGCATCTGCTCGGGAGACATATACGCGGGCGTGCCCATCACCTGCTGCGTCGAGGTCGGGCCTGTCGAGGACTGGACCTTCGAGATCCCGAAGTCGAGCACCTTGAGCAGCGGCCGCCCGTCGGGCCGCATCGTCAAGAACAGATTTTGCGGCTTGAGATCGCGATGGATGATGCCCTGCGCATGCGCCTCGGCCATCGCCTCGCACGTCTGCAGCAGGTACTCGCAGACCTCGGAGACCGGCAACGCACCTCCGGCATCGGCGGTGACCTCAGAGAGGTCGCGCCCCTCGAGGTACTCGAGCACGATGTAGGGCACACCGGTCTGCAACCGACCGACGTCGAGCACGCGCCCGACGTGCTCGTTCTGCAGGCGCGCGGCGGCCTTCGCCTCGCGTAGAAAGCGATCGATCGCGACCGGGTCCATCGCGACCTCCTCGTGCATGAACTTGAGGGCAACGAGCTTGTCGAGCTCGCGGTGTCGCGCGGCCACGACGACACCCATGCCGCCCTGGCCGAGGATGCGCGTGACTTCGTACTTGTCGGCCAGCAGATCGCCGACGTGGACCGGTGCCCCCATGCCTTCCGTACTCCTCGAAAGGGAGGAGGATGTCATTTCAGTGGGGGGCACGTTCAACCCCAAACAACAGCGAACATGCTGGATTCGTCACGCGGCGCGAGCGATCTGCAAGTCGTCGTGATCATTTCGAGTCCGCGCCTTGACGATCGAGGACGAGAGCTCGACCCACCGTCCAACGTCATGACTGGCGATCCCGTGAACCCGCCGAGCACGACCTGTTGTAGCGTCGTGGCTTGCCAGGAGTACGAATCGACGTGACGACGAAGGCCGACAGCCTGTTGGTGGGGGGCAGAGGTTTTGCCGTGCAGCTCCTATCCATCGCCCTCACACTCACGTGTGCTTGCAACCTGAACTCGGCGCTACCGGGCAATGCCGATGCGCCGGCTACTCCCGACACGACCGCCACGCCTGATGGCGGTCTCGGTCTTTGGGGGCCCCCCAGGCTGATCACCGCGGCAGCCAACCCGGCGTTCGAGAGCAATCCGTCCGTCCGCGGCGATCTGCTCGAGCTCTACTTCAACTCCAATCGTGGCGCCAACCATGACGTCTACGTGTCGAAGCGGACGTCCGTCACCGAGGAGTGGGGGCCGCCGGAGGCGGTCGTCGAGATCAACGCTGCCTCGCCAGCGATCGCCGACCTGTGCCCGCAGATCTCCTCGAATGGCTTGACGCTCTGGTTCGCTAGCGATCGCGTCACCCTCGACTCCCACGACATCTACGTCTCGACGCGGGCGACCACGTCCAGTCCTTGGTCGGCACCAGAAGCGGTGCCAGAGCTGAACACGGCACAGCGTGACTTGCCGATAAGCGTCACGGCATCCGGTCTCACTCTGGTCGTGCTGTCGGATCGCCCTGGCGGTCCCGGAGACCTTGACCTCTATCTCGCCACCCGGCCGAACGAGGCCTCGACCTGGACCTCGATCTCGGCAGCGACCGAACTCAATACGTCAGAGGAAGAAGCGGGCGACCTTACCGACGACGGCTCGCGCTTTTACCTGATGACCTTGCGCAACGGCAATTTTGATCTTGTCGTCGCCGAGCGCGGGCAGAATGGCATGTTCGAGACCACGTTCGCGATCGACGAGCTCAACACGGAGAGCAGCGAGCGCCACGCGTGGGTCTCGGCCGATGAGCGCTACATGGTCTTCAGCTCAGACCGCTCTGGAAACAGCGAGCTGTACGAGACCTCACGGTAGCGGCGTCCGCGATCAACAAAAACTCGCCGCGTGAGAGATCGCGCGCTCCGCGATACGATGTCCGCAGGTCATGCCGGACGACGAGATCGTGGCGCGGGTGCTCAAGAGCGACGCCTCGGCATGGCTGAGCCTGTTCTCGAAGTACGCGCCGATCATCACCGCGATCGCGCGAACCAATCGCTCGATGGGCAGCTACCGAGGCTCCGAGGATGACGTCCGCAACGTCATGACCTCGGTGTTCGAGCGCCTGCGCCGAGAGGACTACCGCGCGCTCCGCACCTTCGGCCCGTGGAAGGCCGCGAACCCGACCAAGGTGTTCAACGACTGGATCACCATCGTGACCGTCAACGTGATCCGC
>JBBQJJ010000216.1:0-14303 GCA_038325805.1 Haliangiales bacterium | reverse complement strand
CGCAAGGTGGTGGCTATCCTCCGCCGCAAGGTGGTGGCTATCCTCCGCCCCAGGGTGGCGGTGGCTACAACCCGCAAGGCGGACAAGGCGGTGGCTCTCCGCCGCACGGTGGACAAGGCGGTGGCTTTCCGCCGCAAGGTGGCGGTTACCCGCCCGCATGATCCGTACGATGAACCAGCCGGCTCGAGGGCCGGCTGGTTCGTTTCAGCCGAAGTACATCGCCATCCGGCACACGGTCTCGAAGCCGAGCTTCTCGAGGATCGGTGCCGAGGTTGACTCGCGAGCATGTGACGTCGCGATGTCGAGGCCACGCGCGCGGGCGTGTGCGAGCCGCGCATGGACGAGGGCGCGATAGAGGCCGCGGCCGCGATACGCCGGCAGGACGACGCCACCGATCAGATACGCCGAGCGCTCGCACGCGAAGTAGCTTGCGGTCGCCGCGGGCACACCATCGTCGTACGCGATGAACATGAACTGACGACCCTCCGCGAGCACGTGTCGGTGAAGCTCGAGGAGTGCCGCCGGATCGCTGCCCCAGCCTTCGGCCATCACCTGCGTGAACTGATCGAGCGTGGAGTGGTCGACCACCGCGACCCCAGTAACGTCGCCCGACGAGTCCGTCGACCGCGCCATGCCGCGACCCGAGCTGAGGGTGAGTCCGCGGCGTGCGAGCCGCTCGCCCAGATCCGCCGGGCCGCTCCCCGGGCCTGCGTTCCACCGGAACTTGAGCCCGCGATCGCGGTAGATCGCGATCGCCTCGTCGATCGCTCGATCAGCCTCGTGCTCTTCGAGCAGGGAGTAGATGACCTCGTTGAGCCCACCGGTCGTGATCGAAGGCGTCACGATCTGGAGCCAGCCCGCGCGCTCGATCACCTGGAGATCCGGGAGCCGCGGGAACGCTCGACGCGGTGCGACGATGACTTCTTCGAGAACATCGAGCACGAGCGAGGGTACCCGGGAATGCGCGGGTGATCAGACCGATACTACAACTGTCGTTATGAGCCGCTTACTCGGGTTGATGATGGTCGTCGGGTGCAGAGCCCCGCGGGCTGCACCGGCGAACGCAGTTCCGCTCACCGGAGAGCTGCAGAAGCTCTCCTGGTACGTCGGCGACTGGGCGTGCAAGGGCACGCAGTTCGCCACCAAGGAGGACAAGGCGAGTACGTGGGACGCGATCGTGCACGTTCGTGGAGATGCCGGCGGTGGCGTCGTCGCGATTCACATGCTCGGGCCTGTCGACAACTCGACAGCGGAGATCAAGGGCTATGACCCCGTGACCAGGCGCTGGTACCACTTCTGGACCGCGCGCGATGGGACTCACGGATCGATGACGGCATCGGAGTGGGAGGGCGAAACGCTCGTCGCGATCGATGATGCGGACGCGAGGCACCGAACCGTGATGACGCGATCGGGTGCCGACCGGTACTCGCATCGCGACGAGCAGGATGAGGGTGAGGGGTTCAAGCCGGTCTGGGAGAAGGTTTGTTCGCGAACGTGATTCTCGGACCAGGCATCGCACGTCGGATGCGAACGGCCCCACGCTTAGTACGAGCGAGCTGTGGGCGGCGGGTCGAGCGAAACGAGCTGCCGGAGTCGCCACGCTTGGACGTGGAGCTCGCGCCGCGCGTCGCGTCCACGCCGCACCGCCGAATAGGCGAACTTGGTGGCGACCACGACCAGCAACACCGAGTAGCAGAACAGCGCAGGGACGATCGGAAACTGCGCGGCTCCGTCGAGCGGTGGCACCAGTTTGACCACCCCACCGTCGACGACCGTGGTCGAGCTGATCCACCCGACGGCCTCGGCACCCCACACGCCGAGCACGGCCACTGCCGCTAACGCTCCGGCGCTGAGGAGCTCGCGGCGTCCCGTGGTCGGGTGCTGCGCGTATGCCATCAGGGTCAGAGCGGCTACGCCCGGCGCGAGGAACAGCGGCGTGAACATCCGCGCGATCAGCCCGAACATCACCGCGTGACCGATCGCGACGACGATGCGAGGAGCCGGGCGCCCCCGGAGGAGCGTCAGGCTCGCGATCGCGATGTTGCCGAGCGCGACCGCGACCAGTGCACAGAGATAGGGCACGTCCCGGATTCCGAATGCGAGCAAGACCGGCGCGGCACAGGCGTACGTGGCGTAGAGGCCGATCGACCGCTTCGCCATCCGTCGCTGTTCGGGGATCTCCGCTCGCTCGAGCTCGTCGATCACGGCGGTGGGCGTGCAGGGCTCGGGCTGGAGCATCAACCGGCTCACCAGCTCGGCTGCTCCAGGGAGTGCGGGATCGAGTGCGAGTGCGCGACCTGCCTCGCGCATCGCGATGGAGTCGGGGACGGAGAAGCTCCCAGCGTCACGTGCCCGCCGCGCGAGCTCCAGGTGGTGGCGCGCGAGCTCGCGGCGCATCGCCAGATCGCGATCACCGTCGAGGTAACGCTGGACTGCCTCTCCGAGTGCGCGCGCCGACGGGATTCGATCGGCGCGATCGCTGGCGGTGGCTCGCCGGCACAGCGCGTCGAGCTCGGGGGCGAGGTCATCGCGATAGGCCGACGGCGACGCCGTGACGCCAGCCAGCGCACTGGTCATTCCGGCGAGGCCGCTCGGGTGCAGGCGGCGCCCGGCGAGGATCTCGAACAGCACGCAACCGAGCGCGTAGACGTCGGCGCGGCCGTCGACGGGCTCGCCGCAGACTTGCTCGGGCGCCATATAGCCGGGGGTGCCGAGCACGCCGGCAGTGCGTCCCTCGTCGATCGTGTGACCCGTCGGCGCCCCGGTCGGGCCTCGTTCGTCGATCGTACGGGCGACACCCCAGTCGAGCACATAGACCTCCCCGAACTCGCCGAGCAGCATGTTTGCCGGTTTGAGATCGCGATGCACGACACGTCGGGTATGCGCGAACTCGACCGTCAGGCAGATCTCGACGAAGGCGCGCAGCAACTGCTGCTCGGTGAAGCGACGTGGCGTCTCGCGAGTCATCAGGATCTCGTCGAGTGCGATCCCGGAGAGCCGCTTCATCACGAAGAAGGGTCGGCCTTCGTCGTCGGACCCGAGCTCGTAGACGGATGGGATCGATGGATGGTCGAGCCAACCCTGGATCCTCGCCTCGCGCAGGAAGCGTGCGAGCGAGCTGGGCGTGATCTTGTCCGCGTGGAGACGCTTGATCGCGACCTCGCGACCGAGCTGCGCGTCGTAGGCTGCGAACACCTCGCCCATACCGCCACGCCCGATCATCGCGCCTAGCTCGTAGCGTGCCCGATTCTCGAACGGGGTTGAGGTGGGGGGCCTCTCGTCGACCTCGGTCTTGACCACGACGCTTCCCGTGCGGGGCCAGGTACGTTCGTCGATCGCGATCGCGGTCGCTCGGTCCGAGTCCTCGATCACGCAGCTGGCGTGCAGTTGCGTTCGCTTGTCGATCGTCGTCGCGAAGAGGTTGTTGTCGCCGCCAAGTGCCAGCATGTGACGAGGCTCGTCCGTGACCTCGGTATCGGCGATCAACCACCGTCGGAACCTCGGGCGGCGTGGGTCTTCGAGCATCCGCGTTTCATCCAGTGCAACGACGGGGCCGGGCGAGCGCCCACGGTTCTCGGGGACTTGCACGGCGAGAACCGCCTAACCGCCACCCTCTCCGATGGGGCCACTCGACCGGGTGAGGAGGACAGTCCTGCACCACAGACCGCGTAACGAGCTCAGACGTGGATACGGAGCACTTGCTTGCCCGATCGCCCGTACGTTCGCGTCGCGGCGGTCACGTCAGGGCAAGCATTCGCACACGAACACCTGCGTGGCATTGCAGACGAAGTCCCACAGGTCGTGGGTGGTGTTGTCGGCGATCAGCACGCAGTCGGCAGTGCCACCGTTGGGTTGCGAGGGTCCCCACGGCGTGAATGCCGGCGCACCGCCTCGCACGGAGATGAAGTCATTGTCGGTGGTCGTGGTGTCGTCGTCACGCAACCCGACCCAGATGAACGGACTGTTGCCAGGGTCAGCAGCAAGCTGGATGACCGCGCCGGCTTCCGCGTCGTTGTCGACGACGACCAGATCTCCGCCGTCGGCCTGGCAGGCCTGACGCGCCGTCTGCCAGGTCATCCGCGTGCTCACGCCACGGTAGGTGGTGCCGGCCGGGAAGCCATTTGCGAGCGCTTGATACCCGGGACACACGGCCATCGCGGGGACATCTGGAGGAGCGTCCTGCGATGCACCGTCCGGCGTCGAGCCATCGACCTCGGTCATCGCGTCCGCGGTCGCCCCGTCATCGGCAACGTTCGAACTGCCGGGTGCCGTGTACGTACACCCCACGAGCAAGACTGCGAGCTCCCAACGCATCGCAGGATGGTATTCCGAGCCGAGTCGGGTTTGGGCGCTGAATCGGGTAGCGGCAGCCTCACACGCGCATGCGGAGCACTTGATACGCCTCTGCGTACTCGTACCCGGAGATCCGGCCCATCGCACGCGCCAGATCGCGCGACGATTCGACGTCCAAGCGCGTCAGCTGCGAGCTGTGGCAGTTGATCGCCGCGAGCTTCGTCTCGATCGAGGTCGAGATGTCGGCGAAGCACTCACCGATACAGCGCGCATGAGCGTTCATTTCGGGGCTCGAGAGATACGCGAGCAAGTCACAGGGTGTGCGGCGCAACGCGGAGATCGTCGCGCGGTGGACGAGACCGTGATCCCAGTGCAGGTCGTTCGCACCGTGCGTGATCACGAGATCCGGTCGGAGATCGCCGATCACGTGGTCCATCCGGCGAACGAGCTCGTACATCGGGACGTCCTCGACGCGCTGCTCCTTGTCCTCGAACAGCACGACCAGCTCGGCATCGATCGCGTTGGCACCCGCCTTGGCCTCGGCAAGCCGGATGTCGACCTTGTTGGGGATCGAGACCACGGCCATCGTGACGTCGGCGCCCTCCGCCGAGAGACGCGCGAGCAGTCCGCCCGCACCGATCTCGATGTCGTCGGGGTGCGCCCCGAACGCGAGGACGGTGCCGCCCTTATCATTGAGGATGCGATTCATGCGACCTCCCTGGCTTCAGCCTCTGGAAAACGTCCGAGCAAGATGCCTCGGCTCTCGGGTCCGCAATTGAGGATCAGATCCAGGAAGCCGAGGTGCGAGCAGAAGCCCGCACGCGGATGGCGTTGCGAATACGACGGGTGGAGAAAGTGTTGCCACTCGACCGCGATCCCGGCGCGCGCGAGTGCGGCGACCTCGAGGTAGTCACTCGAGCCACCGGAGCCGGTGAGATAGGTCGTCGCGCGGAGCTTGGTGCACATGTCGATCAGCCGTTCGGTTTTTGCTCCCTCGAGCATCAGCCGCGACGACGAGATGATCGGAGTGCGAATGTCGAGCCAGCGGAGCGCGAGCGTCAGCATCTGACGATCGAGGTCGACGAGGTTCTCCCAGCGACGGGTGTAGACGTCGTGGAGCTCGTCGGCGTACTGCGCGAAGTGCGGCGCACGGCCGTAGTTGTTGCGGATCGTCTCCCAGTGGCGGTGTTGCCAATGGTGCCGCGGGTTCGGCGAATCGATGATCTGCTTGTCGCAGATCCGCTCGGCCTGCGAGCCTCGGTGGACGGGGACTGTCAGCCACGCGGCGCCGGTCGCGAGCTTGACGCGCTGGCGGTTCTGGAAGTTCTGCGACTCGAACTGGAGGTCGTCCATCACGACGAACAGATCGGCACGCGCGATCTTGTCGAGGTAGCCGAGCCACGGCAGGTAGTGCGGTTGATGTGCTGCGACGATCATGGTGCGCCCTTTCCCGCGGGGGCGACGTTGCCGTGTCCGCGCGTCTCCCAGCTAGACGTGTCGAGGGTGAGCAGGCCGAGTGGCGTGAGCAGCAGGTAGGCGACCGGCATCATCACGGTCATCGGCAGGAATGCGATCGGGTGGACGCGCAGCCACGGCGGCAGCCTGCGGACGCTGGGCGAGAAGTAGTAGAGCAGCGCGAACATCGCGATGATCTGCATGTGGAACATCGCCAGGCTCACAAACTCGCCCTGCGTGACGTGGCTGATGATGACGACCGGATAGACGAACAGGAGAAGGACGAGCGAGAGGTAGTGGATGCAGAGCAGGGGGTGGAGCTTCCACGCGTGCTTGAAGCCGAACAAGTAGTCGACGATGTTGGAGCGCTTCCAGCGGAGCTGCTGCGCGAAGTAGTCGCGGAGCCGAGGCGGTGCCTTGGTGAAGCACATCGCATCCATCGTCATCCGCGTCTTGTAGCCGTGCTTGACGATCTGGTGCGTGAGGAAGCGGTCCTCGCCGTACTTGATCGCGACCCCGAGGATGTTGCGGTCTTCGAGGATCGGCTCGAGCTCGAGCAGCACGTGGCGGCGGTACGCGGTGAGGCACCCCGAGAGGCACATCACCTGTTCGAGGCCGCGCTCGAGGTTCTTGAGATATTCCTGACCGAAAAAGTACTTGATGGTCTGCAGCTTGGTCAGCCAGTTGACGTTGGGGTTCGAGACGTGGACACGGCCACCCACTGCTGCGATCTCGGGTGAGGAGAACCGGCAGACCAGCTCGCGCAGCGCGGTCGGGTAGACGATCACGTCGGAGTCGATCGAGACGATGATCTCCGAGGTCGCGGCGCGCACCGCGCGGTTGATGCCGCGGCGTTTCCCCATGTTGTGCGGGTTCTTCATGACCTGCACGAAGGGGAACTCCTTCGCCGCTTTCAGTGCCCACTCGTAGCTGTCGTCGGTCGAACAGTCGTCGATGATCGTGACGGTGAGCTTGTCCTTCGGATAGTCGAGCTTCGCGAAGCTCTTCGCGGTTTCGTAGATGTGCTTCCCCTCGTTGAACAGGGGCACGACGATCGTGACCGTCGGTTCGTAGCCTTCGATCTTGGTGTCGCTCTTCTTGCCGCGCGCGAGTCGGAGGTAGAGCCCGAAAACGTAGCGGTTCAAGAACACGATCAAGATGAACATCGACACCGCGAACTGCACGGCTGGTCTCAGAGCAAGACGGATGCCTAGGGAGCGTGGTGCTTGGCGAATCGTTTGCAGCGATGGCTGACAATGGCGACTCGATCAGAACCTAATCTACGCGTCGTAAAGAGTTCTCACAGCCAACCCGGTGATCTGAGCGGCGACGCTCGGCGCACGGCAGAATCGCGACGCGACGAAGGTGCACCCTCAGCGTCGTCGGCGCCCGGAATCGCGCTCGCCCAGGGCGCAGCCGGGGAGATTCTGATCGACCACAGCATCGCGAGAGACCCCGGCGCGCACGCCACACTGGTGGGAACCGGCTTCCCGGCCAAGCACGGGAAGTTCGATCGCAGTCAGCTGTTCGTCTCGCCATCGACCGTGACTGCGATCTCACGTGCAGGAAAGACACGCTACCCGACGGAGCCGAAGGTGATGATCCAGATGGAGCCGCTGAAGAAGCTCCACCCCACCGACGTCATCCCGCTGACGAAGAAGAAACAGCCGGCCAAAGAAGCTGTCGAAGCCAAACCAGGCGACGGCAAGTGGCAGGCGTTCGAAGACCTCGGGCTCGCGCCGAAACCGATGACGAAGAAGCTCCAGAAGCTCGTGGTCTCGAGTTATCGCCTGCTCGGCTTCGGCATCCTGTCGCTGATCGTGTTCGTGCTCGTCGGTTACATCGGCACGAGCGCGTTCTACTACATGAATCGGACGTGGATCACCCCGACGATCCTGTCCGCGAACGATGACAAGGTCGTCGGGCTGCAGAGCCAGCTGGCGACGCAGCTCAACGAGCGTGCCAAGCTCGCCGGCGAGCTCGATCAGGCCGAGCGCGCGATTCTCGCGGAGCAGAACTTCCAGCTCCAGTTCGCGAAGGCGATCAAGTTCGACGCGCAGGGCCGTCGAGCTGCCCTCGCGAAGGTCCAGCAACTGGCCGCGGTCGCCGCCGCGACGCGCAACCAGATCCGATCGACCAACGGGACGTACGCGGCACAGACCGCGGCGACGATGGAGAAGGACTACAAGCTCGGCCTGATCAATCGCGACTCGATGATGAACGGCAAGTACCAGCAGGCACAGATCTCGAGCGCGAACCTGTCACTCGCCGAGCGCCAGGCGCAGTTCGATGTCCAGGCGCAGGAGCTGGCCGCGCAGACGTCGTCGCTCGATGCGTTGCTCGCCAACAAGCAGACCGCGGCCCTCAGCTACGACGTGCTCAAGATCGCCCGCGACTACGAGACCAGCAAGCTCGTACTCGCTCGCGAGACCGGCAACCGGGAACGCCTGAAGGACAGCCTCAAGCGCCAGGATCAGATCATCAACGGCGTCACCAACTCCGCGTACATGCGCGCGGTCGCCGATGGCGCGACGGTCGCCCTGGTCCCGTACTCGAACCTCAAGAATGTCACCGGGGGCACGGCGCTCTATGCATGCCGCGTCTCGATGCTGGTCTGTCGCGAGGTCGGCGTGGTCAAGGACGTGCTGCCGGGTGAGGTCACCGTCAAGGAACCGAACCGTGACAGCGTGGTCCGCGGCCGGATGATCTCGATGCAGATGAGCGACCCCGCGGCGGCCGAGAACGAGGTTCTCTTCGCAGGTGGTCCGCCGCTGTTCTTCTAGCCCCAGAGCTCACCTCGGTTGACCTCGATCGCCCGGCTTCGCCTAGGAGTTCGCGCTATCGCGCTCACCCGGTCGATTGTCTTCGGGGTCCTCGGCTCGAGGACGAGCCACCCCCATCCTTCGCCTGGTCGAAGGATCGACACAGGCGAACTCTGGGGCTAGCCCGACTCGACTCGCCTGACCTTGGAACCGGCGGCCCTGCAAAGGCCGCCGGTCCTGTTCAATCCGAGTGCTGGTCGACGCAGGTCGCGACGATCTTCGGGGTGATCTGCGTCGCCTCGACCGCGAGCCCGAGCACCTCGACCTCGAGGTTGTCGGAGCGAACGCCCGCAGGACCCGCGAGCGTGGTCGCATCGGCGGGCAGCGGTCCCTCCCATGCGACGCGGTCGTCCACCCACGCGATCAACGAGTCACCGGCGATCTCGGCCCGGAGGACGTGCTTGGTCCCGTCGAGGAGATCGGGCAGCGCCGGCAGGTGATACCTCGGCTTGACCTTGGTGTAGCCCGACGTGCCGCATTCGCTGGTGTTGCGCAGGCCCGGGTTGATCTTGGTCGAGACCTCGAGCATCGGCTTCGGATCGAGCCGCCACATCACGTAGACCAGGTTACACGCGTCCACCGCGCGCAGCTTGAGGCCGACCTGACGGCGCATCTCACCGGAGGCGAGTGCGCGTCGCTCCTTCGAATCGCGGGCGATCAGCTGGAGCTGCGCCGCGTCGCCGCCTTCTCCAGGGGCCACCGCGCGAAACGTTGGCGCCGTGATCTGGGACTTCTGGAGCTTGCCCTTGGTCACGCACAACGAGGTGTTGGCGATCTCGTGCACGGCTACCTCGGGCTTCCGGTCCTCGGGTGAGCCCAGGCGCGCGGGCTTCGGGGCGGTCACCTCGCGCGCGGCGTGCGGGGCGGTGTTCTGATCGCGCGCACCGCGCCGGGGTTGGTCGCACGCAACCGCGGACGTGCAGAGGAGCAGAGTCATTCGAAACCACACCATGCGGCAGGTCGAGCACGTGCGGTGCCGGACCACCTGCTTCGAGATCGCGCGCCGTCGCACAGGTCAGAAGCCTTTGGACAGGTGGCACGGGTTCTGGAAGATGTGGCAGCGAGATGACTCTCCTACGCACGTCGCTTCTCCTACTCCTCGCTCCAGCGGTTGCCACCGCACAGCCCGCTGACGACGGCTACTGCGACTTCGTGGCGGGCACGGCCTCGGCCACGTCCGCAACGCTCGTCGCACCGCAGCTGTTCGGGCAGTTCGGTTACATCGAGCAGCTGAACAACACGCTCAACACCGATACGGATCTCCAGCCGAATAACCTGCGCGCGATCGGTGGGCTCCGCTATTCGTTCACCAACATCTTCGTCGGCAAGGCGACGGTGGCGCGCGCCGATGCAGACTGCCGCCGCCACAAGGCGCAGGTGGCGATGCAGGCGATCGCCCAGCAGATCAAGGACACCTCGGCCACGCGTGCGATCGCAGCACGACTCGCGGTGTACGAGCAGGCGCAGGGCGAGGCCGACAAGTTGCTCGCAACGGTGCAAGCCGATGTCGATGCGCGGCGGATGACGACGCAGGAAGCGATCTCGACACGGTTGCGGGTCGATGACCTGCGCGCTCGGGTGGCGCAAGCGCGGCGCGAGCTCGCGGCGTTGCCGTCCGCGGATATCAAGGGTGTGGATGGTCTGCTCACCCAGTACCGCGAGGCCGATGCCGACATGGAGAAGGCCGACGCGAAGCTGCGGACGATCCGGGCGTACGACGTCAACGTGCGTGCCGGTGTCGACCGCTCCCTCAACGGTGACCTCGAGGACAAGACGCGCTACTTCGCCGTGGTCGAGCTCGGCGTCAACCTCGGTGCGCTGTGGACCGGCAGCGGTAACAAGCGATCGTCCGCGGGCCGCGCGCGCTACGCACAGACCGTGGGAGCGTTGACGACGGTCGTCGATCCGGCGGTGCTCGAGGCGATGCTCGACGTCCAGCAGAAGCGACTGACGCAGATCCAGGCGCTGTCGGGCGATCTCGACAAGCAGCTCGCCGCGCTGAGCTCGGCGGAGAGTGTCGACGCGCGGCGGTTCCGCGAGACGATCTGGTTCGAGGCGGTCAAGGCGAAGGCCGAGCTCGCGTATCTCCAGGCTCACGTCGCGACGCTGAACGAGATGCTCCGCGGCAACTAACGCCCAACATCTACCGAATGGCCCGTCGCCCGAATCCCTACAGCCCGCGCGAGACCTGGTGATTCGTGTTGTCTCGATGCTGGTCCGCCTCATCAGAGCAGACCGGGCACGGCATGGGCACCGGCACGGTCAAACCTGACCTCGAAACGCTTTCGCGTTCTCCGCAGCCTGCTAGAGGATGCCTTCGAGCCAGGCGTTGCGAAACCTGTGGTGCGGGTCGTAGCGGGCCGCCAGCGCGCCGAAGTCATCGAGCCGCGCGTACTGGCCGCGGAGGTACGCGCGATCGAACGCCGCTTCCTTCCCCCAATGGGGGCGGCCTCCGTGCGCACGCGCGAACGCTTCGAACATCGCGAGCTGTGCGGACCAGCGACGACGATCGATGTTGTAGAGCGAGAGCCAGATCGAATCGCGTCGATAGGCCGGGCTCAGCCACAGCTCGTCTGCCTTGGTGAACCGGATCTCCTGCAGGAAGTTGAACGTGTGGCCGCTCTCGCAGATCAGCCGCCGGTACTCGCGCAGCAGCGACTTCGCAGCGCCGAGCTCGAACGCCCACTCGGTCTCGGAGTGAACGGGTGGCACCGGCGTCAGAAAGCCGACGTGACTCGGCGTGATCCGGTCGAGCGGCTTGCCGGCCTGGCTCGTCAGGAACCGATTGATCGCGGGGATCCAGCGTCGCCGACTGAGATGTCCAGCGGCGAGCAGGCTGCGGTAGGCCGCGACGCCGATCACGCGCTCCTTGAACCACCGGCGAGCCGCGCTGTCGTTCGCCGGCTCTGCTGTCCGTCGATAGCGAAACACGACCACGTGCGCGCCTGGTGCGAACCACCACAGCTTGAAGTGATCGCAGCCAGCCACGTACTCGTCGATCCGCTCGATGACGTCCTCGAACCGCTCGATGGACGTGAGGTCGTGAAGCCGGAACGCGGGGACCACGTCGAACGTCACGGCGTGCACGATGCCGAGTGCACCGAGCGCGACCACCGCGCCGTCGAACTCCGGCTCGCCGCGCGCGAGCGTGACCGCGCGTCCGGTGCCATCGATCAGCTCGAGCCGCGCGACCTGCGTGCTGAGGCAGCGGAACGCGCCCCCGGTGCCATGGGTCCCGGTCGCGATCACCCCGGCGACGGACTGACTGTCGATCGAGCCGAGGTTGGCCAGCGCGAGGCCGTGTGCGTCGAGATAGGCATTCAGCGCGCGCAGCCGCATGCCCGCCTGCACCGTCACCTGACCACGCGTGCGATCGAGCTCGATCACGGCGCGCATCCGATCGAGCGAGACGAGCGTGTCGGTCGTCACGATCGCCGGTGACCACGAGTGAGCGGCGCCGACGGCGCGGATCCGCGACGATTCTCGGATCACGGCGGCGAGCTCGTCCACCGTTCTCGGACGTACGATCCGACGAGGACGAAATCGCAGGTTGCCGCCGAAATTGCGAAACACGCTCCTCGAGAGTATCGCGAACCGGCTGCGGGAACGGCTGACGACAGGCAGGGTCAGGCGGTGAGATGATCGATCAGCGTTTTCGTCCCGATCCCGATCAGCGCGAGGCCACCGAGGACCTCGAGCTTGCTGCCGAGGCGCGCACCGAGGCGGCCACCGATCATCCCTCCCACCGCGCTCAGCACGAAGGTGGCGACGCCGATCATCACGAGCGTGATCCCGGGCGGTGCGGCGAGCGTAGGGAGTGTCACGCCGGCTGCGAGCGCATCGATGCTTGTCGCGATCGACAGCACGATGATCGTTCGAGCTCCCAACCTGGCAGGCGCCGCTGCTTGGTCGACGTCACCGCCGCGCAGGGCCTCGAGCAGCATCTTGCCGCCGATCAACAGCAGCAGCGCGAACGCGATCCAGTGATCCCACTGCTCGACGAAGTCGCCGGCGGAAGCACCAGCTGCCCAGCCGATGGCGGCCATCCCAGCCTGAAACACGCCGAACGCGAACGCCAACACCAGTAACTCCCGACGAGGAACACCGGAGACCGCTCGGGCTGTCGCGACTGCGGTCGCATCCATCGCAAGCCCGACTGCGAGTATCAACGCTTCAAACATCTCGTCTCGACGACGGCGCAGTATGTGGCCCGCGACGACGTTCGTCGAGGACGTCGAGGGGCTCCGCGATGCAAGCGCTCAGCGCTCTTGTTCCTCGAGCAAGTTCATGAGGATCGGCGCCACGGTCTCGAGCAGGGCAATCTCGGTCCCTGCGTGCTGGCACCGGTTCACGTCGAAGTGACAAAGCGAACCGTAGGGCTCGCCGTTCGACCGGACGAGCAGCGTACCGCAGTAGGAAACCACGGGGCTGGCGACCTTGACGGCACACGGGAGGTTGTCGAGGTCACCGAACACGAGCTGCCGCCGAGCGGAGAGCAACAGGCAGTACGCATCCTCCAAAGGGACGTCGTCTCCTCGTACCAGCTCGGGGGTGAATGCATCGATCAGCTGGACGTTCTTCAGGATTGTTGGCATGTAGCGGTAGATGCCGGTGAATCGGTGAGGAGCGCGGCCATTGAGCACGCGGAGCCCCCCGATAATTCCTTGCGCCTCGATCGCACGCTCGAACTTGCGGAGAGGCGTGTCATCGATCGCTCGCATGGCCAAACAGGCTAACACGATGCGGGATCACCTCATGGTGCGTAGACCTTCCAGTCATCGATGTACGAATTCTCCGCGGAGTCGATCCGGATCCCGGCCGTGCCGTGCGTGATCGAGTCATCGGTCGCCGACATCGCGAACGTGCCGTCGAGGTAGAGGCGCAGCTCGCTGCCCTTCACCTCGAAACGGATCGTGTGCCAGGTGTTCTTCGAGGGTGCGCCGTAGGTGTTGTTGCGCTTGAGGACCGTGTACTCGCCGCACTGCTTCTTCTGGATCTGGACCACGCCGTCCTCGCGCCACGACGCGACGTAGAGGTCGTACTCCGTGAGATAGCGAACGAAGGCCTTGAAGCCAGGGCCGCTAACGTTATTTGTCCATGCGGAGTAATTGAATCTGTACTCCACACCTTGATCGCCCCATGCGACCTGACGATTCGCAGCCGAGTCGTAGGGCAGGGCGAACGACCGGTAGTAGCCATCCGAGGTGCCGTGGATCTTGCCGACCTTGTCGCCCCCGAACATCGCGGCATCGAGACAGCCGGAGGTGACGTCGACGTAGTCGCGTTCGCCCCTGTTGTTCGAGCACTCGACCGTGTCCGGGACCGCGTACGCGCGGAAGTCTTCGCTGGTGTCGGGATAGCTCGAGCTCTTGCCGCGCCACGGCAGCGTCGCGACACTCGCGGTCGACACCGACGAGAGATCGGCAAACGGCGTGTAGACATCGGGACCGTATGCAGGGCAGTTCGTCGCGAGCGAGATCGTCTGAACTGGCTCGCCGGTCGGATCCGATGGAGGGGGCTCCTCGGGGTTCGGTTCGTCGACAGGCGGACCCGCGAAATCAGCACCAGAGGTCGTCGGATCTTCGGGCGACGCGCACGCGACCGCCATCAGAACAACGCCCAGGGCCACCCACCCAGGGAACGTTCGAAGCATGCTTCGAGTTTTATAGTGAGCGCCTGCGCGACTGTTTGTAGGTAAGTCAGAATTCGACTGAGAGATTCACTAATACGAAT
>JBBQJJ010000215.1:0-14347 GCA_038325805.1 Haliangiales bacterium | reverse complement strand
AGAGCACGCGGATGATCTCGCGGCCGGTGCGCTCGGTCGCGAGCCAGCGCCGCAACGTCTCGCCGTCGACGAGCGCCATCGCGATGAACGTCTGGCCCTCGTGCTCGCCGACGTCGTAGACCGCGACGACGTTCGGATGTGCGAGCCGAGCGAGCGCCTGCGCTTCACGTCGCAACCGCTCTGCCGGGGCGCCGCGATACAGCATCTTGATCGCGACCTCGCGCTGGAGCTCCGGATCGCGCGCCTGATAGACCACACCCATGCCGCCGGACCCGAGGCGCCTGCCCACGACATATCGCCCGATCTTCTCGCGGTCGGGTGGCGCCCCGAACACGGCCACCAGCGCCGCCCGACAGCTCTCGCACTCGCTCGCGTGATCGGCGATCGCGGCGCGGCGCTCCAGGTCACCCGGGGTCTGTGCCAGGTCGGCGAGCGTCTCCGCATCCGGACAATCCATCGAGACGGACAGTAGCGCCTTCATGGGGTCCTGACGCAAACTGCCCGGCGGTGACGCAGGAGATGATGGCAGCGTTCGCGGCGGGGCTGACGGCCGATGCGGGGCGGTTCGCACCTACGACGGGCGCGATGCTCGTCGAGCGCTTCGAAGCTGCGCGTGCTGCGTGGCCCGGCGTCGAGATCTCCGGCGTCGAGTTCGCGCGCGATCTGGCGCGCCGCCTCGGCAAGGAGGCCAGTCCCGAAGCACTCGCCGCCTGCCGCACCGCGGATGTCTACGTCGCGATCGCCGCCCTCGCGGGTGACGCTGCTGCGACCAAGGCGGTGATCGAGCTGCTCGCGCGCGAGCTGCAGTTCGCGGCTCGCGAGACGCGTGCCACCGACGATCAATGCAACGAGGTGCGCGGCGAGCTCCATCGCCTGCTGTTCACCGCCGAGCCCAACCGCGTGGCCGCGGCTGCCTCGTACGCCGGTCGCAGCGCGCTCGCCACGTTCCTCAAGGTGATGGCCACGCGCGAGCTCGTGCGCGCTGTCCAGCGGGGCCGTCGCGAGACTCCGCACGACGACGATCAACTGTTCTCGATGATCACACCGGGCAGTGACCCCGAGCTCGCGATCTTCCGCGCGCGTTATCACGACGGCGTCGAGAAGGCGATCCGCACCGCGCTCGGCAAGCTCGTCGGTCGTAGTCGCGCCGTGCTGCGCTACCAGCTCGTCGACGGCTGGAGCATCGATCGGATCGGCCAGGTCTACGGGGTCCACCGCGCCACCGCCGCGCGCTGGCTCGGCGAAGCGCGCGACGAGCTCGGCCAGCTGATCCGCAACGAGGTCGGAGCTCAGCTCGGCATCACGGTGACGGAGATCGATTCGATCATTCGCCTCGTGCAGACGCGCCTCGATCTCTCGCTCTCCGGCCTGCTCGCCGACAAGGGCTCGGGACCTGGTCCCGATAAAAAGGTCTGACGTCATCCGGGGAGGCTCGCGCCCCGCGGCCGCGGTAAGCGCTTCGTGAGCTGGGCCGCCAGCTTCTGTAGTGTCGAGCGCGGGCGCAGCGGCTGGATCGGAAACGGCGACAGCGCACGCTCCTCGAGGAGTGCGTTCGCCGCGCGCAGGCCGGTGACCACCGCCTTCTCCATGTCGTGCACCGCTTCGTCGGTGCGGATCCAGCTGCCGCACAGCACGAGGTTCGGAACCTCCGGACACGGGCGCATCCGCGGCTGAAACCGCGCGTGACCGACGGCCTGCTTGTCGAACGTGCGCTCGTTCGCGGCCGACTCGACATGGACGATCGATCCGGCGAGCTCGGGCCACGCCCTCAACACCTCGTGTTCGATGAGAGCGCGTCTCGTCGACGGCGATGACGCCTCGAGCTCCCGCGATGCGAGATAGCTGTGCAGCTCGATCACCTCGCCGCCGGTGCGCTGACGAAACGCCATGAACTCGTCCTGATAGCGCGACAGCAGGAAGTAGGTGTCGAGCGTGCGGAACGCACCCGAGAAGATGCCCATCTGCGGATCGTCGGCGCGCACCGGTCGCGACGTCACCACCCGCGTCGTCACGCTGCCGACGGCCTCGAGGTTCGCCACGCCGCGGATCGATGGTGCATCCGCCAGGCTCGGCAACAGCCACTTCTGAAAGCCGGGGATGTCCGTCGCCCCGACGACGGCATCGCACAGGATGCGCGCCGGTGCGTCGAGCACCTCGGGATCAGCGCTGCGGCTTGCGGTCGGTGCGACGTGCACCGCGAAGATCCGAGCGCCATCGCGCTCGATGTCTACCGCCTTCGCATTCCTCACGATCCGCCCACCGCGAGCTCGCAGCGCCGCTGCGAGTGGATCGATCAGATGACTTCCCAGGTCGCCGCGAAAACACGACATCTTGTGATCGGTGGCGTGGCCGATCATCGTCGTCGCCATCATCGACAAGCCCCACGACGCGCTGATCTCGTTGTGCGAGTGGAACGTGCTCGCCTTGCACATGCTCTTGAAGATCTGCTCCATCTGCGGCGGTAAGCCGATCCACGCGAACATCTCGTGGACCGACATCTGGTCCCAGTCGTCGTACTCGGCGCCATGATCGAATGCCCACGTCGCCGCGAGCCGGGGCAAGGCAGTGGCGAGCTGCGCGGTATCGATCGGGCTCCAGCCCGGGACGCGCGTCGCCTTGGCGAGGTGCACGAGGAAGTGCAACAGCGATCGCGGGGGTCGCGCCGGATCGACATCGAACGGCTGCAGCCGATGCACGACCTCGCCGTCGTCGACGAGATACCGCGTGGTCTCGCAGCTCCGCACGTTGCGATCGAGCCCGAGTCGCGCGAGCAGCGCGCGCATGTTCCAGTACTGCGCCCACAAGCAGTGCTGCCCGTGATCGAACGAGTGCTCGTGCTCCACGCCGTTCCACGAGAACGTGTACGGCGCTCTCCCGCGTGTCCTGCCGCCGAGGAGCTCGGGATGCGCCTCGAGCAACACCACGTCGAGCCCGCGCTCCGCCAGATGGATCGCCGCCGTCAACCCCGCAAGCCCGGCGCCGACGACGACGATCGGCTTGTTCCGCGTGGTCACCATTAGCGCCGCCGCATCGTGTCGTCGCAGTACATCGGCGAGCCCTTCGTACAATCGATGTCACGAAGCACGAGCTGTGAGAACGTGGTCTCCCCATAGGGCTGGATCCAATCGATCCGGTAGCGCACCGTCAGCGCGGGACCCGACGACTTCTCGTGACAGTGGTTGGTGTCCGAGGCGCCGAACTCCATGATCAACAGATCGCCTTCCTGGTGCACCGTGCCGGTGTCGTTGACGATCGAGGAGCAGTGGTAGACGTTGTCGCGGGTCGCCAGCGCGATGCCACTCGCGCGGCGGACGCGGCCGTCGGCGTGAAACTCGAACTGATGGTTCGTGCCGATCCAGGCGCCCGTCATCCACGGCAATAGATTTGCCGTCGAGTGAGGCTGGCCCGGTTTCATCCGCTCGGTCACCTGCGGCGCGTCGTACGTCGCGACTGGTGCACTGCCGGTACACGCCGCGACCTCCGCGCTGCACTGTTGTGCGAGGCAGTTGGCCTCGCCATTCGAGCACCGCTGCGACGAGCACTGCAGCGCTGCACTGGCCGCTTGCTGCGTGCCCGGATCCGCCTGACCGAGGCACTGCTGGATGCACGCGCCGTCCTGACAGGTCTGAAAGCAGCTGAACAGCTGCATGCAGCTCAACCCGCTCGCGGACTGTGTCGGTTGCGGTGCCGTTGCGTAGCTGGGTTGCGTTCCGTAGTAGCTCGGTTGTGGTCCGAGCGGCACACACGCCGCGAGCGTGAGGGTGAACAGCCCAAAGATTCCGTGACCCATCGTTGCCTCCACGGGCTCTCTGGGTGACCTCGTGCACGAAGTCGCACACGGAATTCGCGGGGGGGCTAAGTCATCGGAACGACATCAACAACAGTCCGGGCACCGAATGCGCTCCTGTAGGCGAACGTGCTCGGCCTCGATGTGCGCCCAGTCGCCTCGAGCTCGCGTCGAACGCGATCAGCTCGAGCTCACTCGGCAGCACACACGAGGTGACCGCAGGTCTGCTGCGAGCACGGCGTGAACACGGCGCCCTCGTAGTTGCAGCCGGGCGGAGGTGCCGCGCAGTCGATGATCGGACAGATCTCGTTGGTCGCGCGCAGCCAGAACTGGGTCACGGTTCGCGCCTTCGCCGAGCCGGCCGGTCCCGACACCCGGTAGCGATCGCCGGAGATGATGAGCCCCGTCGAGTGCATCTGATCGAGGGCCTGTCCGATCTGGTCGTCGGAGGCACCCGAGCCCTCGAAGCCGAGCTCGGCGAGATCCGCCTTGCTCGACGCGTTGAGCTTCTTCTCGCGCAGGCTGGGGCAGGGTGTGCTGATGCAGCGGACACCCGTATCCTCGACCTTGACGAGCACGCCGTCGTGCTCGACATCGAGCTGGCCCGGCCAGATCTCGGAGGGCCGGAGCTCGCCGAACACCCCGAGGTCACTGCCCCAGTCGCGCTTGCCGATCGTGGCGCGCACGAGCGTGCTGCCCTTGCCCTCGTTGACCTTCGCGAACCCGCTGTCGTCGAGCCCGGCGCGATCCCAGTCGGTGCTCGCGGCATAGCAGCGCTCCTGCTTGGTGCCATCCACGCACTTGGTCTTCGACGCGTTCGCGAGCTTGTAGAACATGCCACCGCAGAACGGCGACGCGCATTTCCGTGAGTCCTGCTCGATGAAATAGTACGTGTACGTCCCGCCGGCGTCGGCCTTGGCGCTGTCGCCCTCGGAGGCGTCATCGCCGGCGAGGTCATCCTCGATGCCAGGGTCGGCACAGGCTGCAAGCGCGGTGAGGAGCGTGGACGCGATCAAGCTACGGGTCGTCATATACACGCGCGCGGAGCACGCGCCGTGCCAGTACGAACGGCATGGAGTGGGGGCAATTGCGCGATTCACTTCGCTCGATGTCCGGCCACCCGAGGCGCCACCCGCGCTGCGGTCCCCGACTCACCGCCGCTTCTTCGTCCGCTTCGCCGGCGCCGGACCTGCGTACCGCTTCCCCTTCGACTTCAACTTCTTCCCATCCACCGTCGGCGTCAGCACCGCAAATCCCGTCGGCGTCAGCGCGATCTTGCCGAGCGTCTCGGCAACCCCCTCGTACACCTCGACGAACCCTGCATCCTCGAAGCGCTCGAACGGCAACCGCAATCCGAGCTCGAGCTTCCCGGATCCGAGGGTGACGCGCAGCGTGCTCCCCCCGAAGCCTTCACCGTAGTGGCCGGGCTCCTGATACGGCAGCACCACCGCGGTCCCCGGCCACACCAGCTTGAACATCGCGTGAATCACCTGACCGTCGACCTCGGGCTTCGCGCAATCGGTGCAGTTCGCGAAGAACGCCATCACCTTCTCCTCCACGGTCTCGGGCTTGCCGCGAAGCATCGCGCGCCACGTGCTGCCGAAGCCGAGCATGCCGCGACCGAGGTACTTCTCGCGAAACGGGTAGCCACCCGGCTTCCCGATCACCGCCTTGCGATCCCGCAGGTACATCGCAGCCCGTTCCGCCGACAGCTCGAGCATCCGCGGCCGCTCCGCTGCGGCGATCGCGAGATCGAGAGCGAGGAGCGCGCCGCGCGGATCGCCTTGCTCCTCGAGGTGATCCGCCCAGACCTGTGCGGTCTCGCGATCGAGCGGGTCGGCGCGGAGGCGACTCTCGAGCTCGGCGAGGTTCGTCGTCGAGGTCTGCCCCGATTGATCGACGCGTGCATCGACCGTCCGCAGCAGGCGCACGATCGTCTCTCGCTCGCCCTTCGTGGCACTCGGGATCCGCGCTCGCAGCTCCTCCGCGACGTCGACCACGTGCTTCGCGAGCAGCTGTTCACACCTCGGCCGCAGCGGCGGATCGCCGAGCCCGGCAACCATCTCCTCGAGCGTCAGCTGACCTTCGCGCTGCAGCCGCTCGAACAGCAGCCCTCGACACGGCACCTTGTTTGCGATCGCGTGCCGCATCGCGGGGAGGTGATTCTTGAACCCTGCGCCGACGATCGCGAGATTTTCGGCGAGGGTGCGGTGATGACTCGGCAGCACGCCCATGAATTCGATCCACAGCCACGGGCCGAGCGGACGCTTGACGAACCGACGGACTACGTCGGCCGCGCGATCGACGAGATGTATCCAGCCGTACCCTCCGTAGCGCGGCAGCTCCGCGAGATCGCGCCGGATGCGCGCGGCGAACAGGAATGCACCTTCGTCGCCCTCGCGATTCATCCACGCTTCATTGGCGCTGTCGACGGTGCGCTCGAGTTGCTCGACGCGATCGAGGTGGATCGTCGCGACCAGCGCGTCGATCACCGACGGCACCGCGAGTGCGGCGCGATCGACCTTGCTCTGATCGCTGGAGAGCAGCGTCACGTCGCAGCGGCGGTGAGCGGTGCTTGCTCGCGCGTCTGCAGGAACCGGAGATCCGGATGGTCTGTCTTCGCGCGATTGAGCTGCCAGTCGTTGCGCGCGAGGAACACCGTCGCACCGGAGTGGTCCTCGGCGATGTTGTCGCGGTTCGCGTCGGCGAAGCGCTTGATCAACTTCGGGTCATCCGCATCGACCCAGCGCGCGACCTCGAAGGAGGTACCCTCGAAGTGACAGGGAACGTCGTACTCCGAGCGAATGCGATCGGCGAGCACCTCGAACTGCAGCGCGCCGACGACACCGACGATGAAGTCGGAGCCGAGGAACAGCTTGAAGACCTGTGCGCCACCCTCCTCGGCGATCTGTTCGAGGGCGCGACCGAGGTGCTTGGCCCGCATCGGATCGACGGCGCGACAGCGGCGAAGGAACTCCGGCGCGAACGATGGGATGCCCGTGAAGTGGAGCACCTCACCCTCGGTCAGCGCATCGCCGATGCGCAGGGTGCCGTGATTTGGAATGCCGACGATATCGCCGGCCCACGCATCCTCGGCGAGCTCGCGCTGGTTGGCCTGGAACACCATCGCGTTGTGCACCGACTGCGTCTTCTGCGTGCGCGTGACCGTCAGGCGCATGCCGCGCAGGAAGTGACCGGAGGCGAGCCGCACGAACGCGATGCGATCGCGGTGCTTCGGATCCATGTTCGCCTGGATCTTGAACACGAAGCCCGAGACTTTCTCCTCGGTGGGAGCCACGGCGCGTTCGCGTGCGGGTTGCGGACGAGGAGGCGGTGCGAGTCGGGCGACGCCCTGAAGGAGCTCCTGGACACCGAAGTTGTTGACCGCGGAACCGAAGAACACCGGCGTCTGATGACCGGCGAGATACATCTCGTGATCGAACGGAGGACACAACCCGCGCACCATCGCGACGTCCTCGCGCAGCTTCGCGACGGCGGTGTCGGGAAGCAGCTGGTCGAGCTTCGGATCGGCGAGGCCGGAGATCTCGATGCCTTCCTGCATGTACTCGCCCTTGCTGCGCTCCATCAGGAGCAGGCGATCGCCGAACAGGTCGTAGCAACCCCGGAACTCGCGTCCCATGCCGATCGGCCACGACGCAGGGGTGACGTCGAGCTGGAGATCCTTGGCGATCTCGTCGAGCAGCTCGAACGGGTCGCGGCCCTCGCGGTCCATCTTGTTGATGAACGTCACGATCGGCACGTCGCGCAGACGACAGACCTCGAACAGCTTGCGCGTCTGCGTCTCGATGCCCTTCGCCGCGTCGATCACCATCACGGCCGAGTCGACGGCGGTGAGCGTGCGGTAGGTGTCCTCGGAGAAGTCTTCGTGGCCCGGCGTGTCGAGCAGGTTGAACGTGCAGTTCGCGTAATCGAACGTCATCACCGACGTGGTCACCGAGATGCCGCGCTCGCGCTCGACCTTCATCCAGTCCGACGTGGCGCGCCGGCGATCGCCGCGAGCCTTGACCGCACCGGCGAGCTGGATCGCGCCGCCGAACAGCAGCAGCTTCTCGGTGAGCGTGGTCTTGCCGGCGTCGGGGTGCGCGATGATGGCGAAGGTTCGCCGTCGCGCGATCGGTGCCGGAAGCTCGTCGGACATGAGGCGCGCAGCCTACGAGGCGGGGGACCCCCGTGCAAGGGACTAGCGGTCGAGCTGGAGGCCGCAGTCGCCACACGC
Source organism: Haliangiales bacterium (assembly GCA_038325805.1). Taxonomy (GTDB): domain Bacteria; phylum Myxococcota_A; class Polyangia; order Haliangiales; family Haliangiaceae; genus JABFXX01. The sequence goes on along the minus strand of JBBQJJ010000215.1, from coordinate 6,323 downwards.
ACCCTCGACGAGCGGCGCCGCCGTGCCACATGCGGGGCAGGGCGGTTCGTCCTTCGACGTATCGAGCTCGATGCCGCGGAAGCCCTCGGCCTCGAGCGCGGCGTTCCAGTCACCGTGAACGAGGTGGGCGAGCTGGGGAAGATCGATCTCCTGCACGAGGAGATGGGTCTTGGTCCCTCAACCCTTGCCGGCGCCGGGTGGGCACCCGACGAGCGCTGGGATGCCCGCGTGCAGACAGCGGTCGCGGAGCTTCTTCATCTCGGGGATCGTCCCGGCCATCGCCGCGATCAACGGCTTGCCATCGAGCAGGTCTTCAGCGCTCTCGGATGTCATCTCGGCGAAACCGTCCACCCGACGAGCTTACTATGAAAGTCGCAACCGACCATTCGGCGAGTTAGGCTCGACGCTGGAGGGCCTGTGAAGAACTTGAAGCTGGTGATTCTGGCGTGTGGTGGGGCGTTACTCGGGATGTTGATCTCGGACGGCCTGAACTTCGGTGACAACGCGGCCGACACGATCATCATGCTCGCCGCGTTCGCGCTGCCGACCCTGATGGGACTGCTCGCCCTCCTCAAACCACCTGCGCAGGCGTGGCACGGGGCGATCGCCCTCGCCGGCTTCGGCGTGGCGGTGGTCCGCACCAAGCTGTGGGACCAATTCTCGGGGTTCGGCGAGCTCGCGGGGAAAGGCAAGGCCGCGGTGATCATCCTCGTGGTCGGCGTGATCGCCTCGGTGCTCGCGATGCTCAAGCCGGAGAACAAGAGCTAAGAGATTTCTCGTGCGGTTGACGTCGGCGCACCGACCTAGGAGGTTTCCAATGAAGCGTAAGAGGCTACTGCTCGCCACTGCCGCGCTGACCACCGCGATCTCGTGCGGCGGCAAGAAGAAGGAGCCGCAGATCTACGCGAACCCGAAGGGTGGTCACTACGATCGAGGCCTCACCGACGCTGGTGTCGATGCACCTCCGCCCGCCGATGCGGATCCGTACATCGGTCCGCCGCTCGCCCCCGTGCGCGCCAACACCAAGGGCTCGTTCTACGACGACGGACTCACCAAGCCTGCCAAGTAACATGCCGCGTCGAGCTGCTGCGGGAGAGCCATGAAAGAACCGTTCGACCTCGAGTGGATGGGCGGCGTCTCGGAGAAGTACTTCCGGCGCATCCGCCCGAACGTCGACGAGCTGCCGTGGGGCACGCTCGATGCGAAGCGCTATCCGATCGAGCTCGTCGATCGCGCGCGGGTGTCGTGGACCGAGGCCGCGTACAACGAGTACTGCACCGCGGTCGCGTTCTCCGAGCTGCTAGGCGCGTTGCTCGCTGCCAAGGCCCCGATCGATCTGATCGGCATGGCGAGCGACTTCATGGCCGACGAGGTCCTCCACGTCGAGCTGACCAGCCGGATCGCGATGGAGCTCGGCGGCGGGGCACCGTACGAGATCGACTTCGACGGGCTCGGCGTCCATCCGTCGCCCGAGCTGTCTCCGTTTCAGCGCGCGAACCAGCTGGTCGTCCACGTCTGCTGCGTCGGCGAGGCGTTCAGCTTGCCGATGCTCGCGAGCGCATATAACTCCGCGCTTCATCCCCTCACCAAGCAGGTGCTGCAGCGGATCGTCCACGACGAGGCGCCGCACGGTCGGTTCGGGTTCCTCTACCTCGACTGGGCGACGGAGCAGCTCGACGCCGAGGAGCGTGCTCGCCTCGGTGACATCGCCGTCGACACGATCGCGCAGTTCGCTCCGCTGTGGCAGCGCCTGACCAGCCGGGTCCACGACGGCATCACCACCGAAGGCTTCCAGCTCGAGCACGTGCGCGAGCTCGGCTGGACCGAATCGAGTCTGTACGCCACGCGGGCTCGGCGCGCGATCGAACAAGAAGTCGTCGTTCCGCTCGCGAAGTACGGGATCGAGCTTCCAACGGATCGGCTCGCGGCGTTGCTCGCGTAAGGTGATCACCATGCGTACTCGGCGTCTCCTTCTCGCAGCCTCGGCACTCTCGACGCTGGGGTTCGGCTGCACCAATGACAAGCCGGTGCAGAAGACCGGAGAGGGCACGACCCAGCCGTTGCCCGGCAATCCCAAGGGCACATTCTACGACGACGCGATGGTGGTACCTCCACGGCCGGACCCAGTAGCCGTCGATGCCGCGCCCCGAAGCTCGCGAGACGCCGCGCGGGACGACGCCGGGTTGCCACGCGACGCGCCGAACGACCCCGGGTTGCCACGCGACGCGCCGAACGACGCAGGGTTGCCACGGGATGCCGACGTTGCACCGCGCGACGCTGCACCGGCGGACGCGGCGTTACCGAGACCGCGCGACGCCGCCGTTCGCCCGCTGCCGGGCAATCCGAAGGGTTCGCGCTACGACGCCGGCAACGACATCGATCGCTAGCCTTGGTCTCCGACCTCGTCGAGGTTCGTCTACAGTAGGGAACGTGCGTCTGCCGCGGATCGCGATGATCGTCGCTGGTTGCTATCAGCCCTCGAAAGAGCTCGCGGACGCGTCGTCCCTCCCGATCTGAGCCCGCAAGGAGCCTGCATCGGACTGCCACGCTATCGCGCTCACCCGGCCGATTGTCTTCGGGTCCCCGGCTCGAGGACGAACCACCACGTTCCCATCATTCGCCTGGTCGAAGGATCGACACAGGCGAACTGCCACGAAAATAGAGTTCGCGGTCTATGCGAACTCATTTTCGTTCAAGGTGGTGGCCGGCCGCCGGCCCGCTGGTCTCTGGGGTTAGTGGTCTAGCGCAGCCGCAGTTCGAGGAACGCCCCGACGAGGACCAGGCGTGCACGCACGGTATCTCCACCGCCGCCGTCGTAGACGGTGAGCTCGCGCAACGCCGCCCGCACGAAGCCTCCCGCGGCAACCGTGCTCGAGAATCGATAGCCGGTCTCGATCCCGAGCGAAGGCGTGACCCCGCCCTCGCGCTTCACGAGATCGACCCCCGGATGCTCGACGAGCACGTCGGGATCGCCGTGGTACGCGACGTACGAGACGTCGACGATCCCGGCGACATGCACGCGCCCGCGTTGCAGGCCGCCTATCACCGCGCCATGCACGATCTCGCCGTCGGCGAGGTTGACGTGGCTATCGATCGGCACGTAGCCGGCAGTGACCGCGACGAACCCGTCGCCAAGGGACACGGTCCCGAGCTCGGCACGGACGACGAGCTCGACGCCCGGTGCCGTCCACGTGACTTCGTCGAACGAGCCGACCGCCGCCGAGATCCGGACCAGGATCTCGAGGGTGCTCACTTCTTGAAGAATTTGTCGAACGCGCGCCGCATCGCCCCGGACTTCTTCGGCGCCGCGTAGGTCTCGTTGCCATACGCGATGCGTGCTGACGGGTCGATGCCGTACTGGATGTAGAGCGACAGCAGGTCGTGCACCATCGCGGAGATGCCAGTGGTGCGGAGATCGTGGGACAGGCAGTACGAGTCCGGCTTGTTGCGAATCATCGCCTTCGCGATGATCAGCATGATCGTGGGATCGATCAGCTCGCCGTTGCCGTCGAGGTAGTGCTTGTACGAGAAGAAGCGATCCTCGGGTGCGAGCTCGTTGGCGCCCTGACCTTCGACCCTGGGTGCGCGCATGTTCTGGATCGTGCGGTACTCGTGGTCGACGTAGGCGGCGATCGAGTTGTTCTCGTCGCGCTTCTCGTACTCGACGAACTTGCGGAACGCGTCGAACAAGTTCTTCGGGTTCGCGTACGCGCCGGAGATCAAGTAGTAGAACACCGCGCCAAGCGAGTAGATGTCGGCCGGGCGACCGACGCTCTTGACCACGCGACCACGGACGTTGATCTCCGAGGTCTCGGCGAACGGCCGGTTGAGCAGGATCTTCTTGCGCGTGCGATCTGCGGCGGCGATCGAATACATCTCGTTGCGGTTGAACAGCGAGAAGTGGTCGTTCTCGAAGATGTCGATGTAGAAGTCCTCGAAGAACTCCACCTCGGGCGAGCCCTGCGTGACGTTGACGAGCAGCTCGAACGTGTTGGTCTCCTGCTCGGGAGACTGGAAGTACAGCGTGCCGGGGACGGCCTGGAAGCGCGTCATCGACATGTCGATGTCGGAGTCGGCGACCTTGCCGACGTTGAAGTCCGCCAGCTTGATCTTCATCTGCGAGCCACGCAGGTTCGGATCCGGCAGCTTGACCAGGATGTTCGCCGGCTTGATGTCGCGATGGCAGGTATCGCGAACCAGGTGGGCGAACTCGACGGCCGTGGCGACCGGGACGATGTACTCCATCACGCGGAAGATCCGCTCGCGCAGCGGCACCGCGAGCAGATCGTCGCGGCGTCGCTTCTGGCGCGCACCCTTCAAGCGTTCCTCGAGCGACATGTCGAGGAGCTCGAGGATCATGAAGTCGTTCTCGACGCGATCGCGCACCGCGGGCGGGACGAACCCGTTGCTGTCGCCTTCACCGGAGCCGAGGAGCTCGACGATGTTCGGGTGACCCTGGACGCGCTCCAAGATCTCCTTCTCCATCTGGAAGCGCATCTGATCTTCGCCCGACACGCCCTTCTGCAGGCACTTGAGCGCGACGGGGCGGCGCAGCGTGGTCTTCGATTCGACCCAGCGCTCCTCACCGAGGTAGCACTTCGCGAAGCGACCGGAGCCGAGCTCGATCGGGCTGCCGTTCTCGTCGACAACAAACGCGTAGATCCGCGACCGCGAGACGTACGGCGTGGGCTGCGCGATCATACCGGAGACCTGGCCGATCGGATTGCCCTGCTGCTCGTGCTGCGGCATCTGCGTCATCACCGAGCCCGGCATCGAGCCCGGGTTGGTGTACGGCATGATGTTGTTGCCGAACCCCTGCTGTGGCTGCTGGGGCTGGTGCTGATGATGTTGGTGCTGCGGCTGCGCGCCGAGATGTGAGAGCGAGGGTGAACCGCTCGCGTACTGCTGATGCTGCGGGTGTTGTTGCTGCGCGTTGTGGGGACGTGGCGTGCCTTGTGGCACTGCCTGCAATCCCTGCTGTGCGAGCTGCTGGTTGATGTTCGTGGGATCGCCCTCGAACTCCTCGAACTCCGGATGCATCGGCGCTTGCGACGGCGCCTTGTTGCGCCCGCCAGGCGGGTTCGGTGGTGGAGGCTGCTGCGGCATGGATCAGCGGCGGCGATGGACCGTCTTCGGAATCGGCCGTCCTTGAGTGTAAACGAAATACGCGTCGGATCCGGGACCAAAGTCGAACAGAATCGGGTCCGTGCAATCCTCAGTGGCAACCGCGACGCGCACGTTGCCGATCGGGAAAACCAGGTGTCCGTTGCCGTCGGCAGCGCCGGTGGCGACTCGGATGTGACCGATCTCCTGTGCGCGCGGGGTCACCAGAGCGATGTCGCCGGGTTGCTCGAGGGTGACCGCTGGTGACGGGCGACCTCCTACGGGGGCCACGAAGCACGTCATCCCCTTGAGATGGATGATCCGCGCGTGCGTCGGGCTCGATAGATATGTGACCCGCACTTTGCGCTGACCACCGGAGAGATCGGCGGTGTCACCAGTCTGGATGAAGTGCACGCGGCGATCACTCACCAAGAGCGGCTGGTCGGTGAGCGTGATGCGTTGCGGTGGACCGGTCGGTGACGGCGCGCTCTTCATCCACGGCTCGTGCAGCGCGGGCGGCTTCCATCCTGGCGACCCCAACGGTGCATGCGACGAGCTCGGTGGTTGGCTCGGCGGTTGGCTCGGCGGTTTTGGGAGCGGCTCGACCTTCTCCGTGGGCGTACCCGCGGGTGGGGTGATCGCTGCGACTGGGGTCGTCGGCGTCAGCGGTAGGTCGCTCTCGTCCTGCTTGATGATCGGCGCACTGACGTTGGATCCCAGCTCGCGGGCGAGGTCGTCGACCGACGTCAGGCGCTCTTTCGGATCGAAGGCGAGCGCCTTCGAGAGCAGCTTGATGACTTTCTTCGAGACGCCGTGCGGAGTCAGCGCATCGCGCACGAGGTTGTCGGCATCGCGCCGCTTCTTGTAACCGGCGTAGACATCCTCGTCGGCGAAGATCGCCTTGCCCGACATCATGTAGACCGCGACCACGGCGAGCGAGTAGATATCCGTCGCGGCACTCACCGGCTGACCGGCGAGCTGCTCGGGCGCGGCCCAGCTCGGCGAGTACATCGCGAGCTTCTGCCCGGCGACGATCGCGGTGTCCTCGGCGCGCTGGCCGCTGTCCTCGGCGTCGGCGTCGACGCTCCACTTCGCGATGCCGAAGTCGGCGAGCTTGGGCAGCTTGATGTGACCGACCGTGCCGAACAGGATGTTCTGCGGCTTGATATCGCGGTGCACGATGCCGAGGGCGTGCGCCTCCGCGAGCGCCGCGCACATCG
>JBBQJJ010000214.1:0-14384 GCA_038325805.1 Haliangiales bacterium | reverse complement strand
GGGTGACGTCCACGACATCGGCAAGAACATCGTCGCGGTCGTCCTGCGCTGCAACGGCTACGAGGTCACCGACCTCGGCGTGATGGTTCCGCAGCACACGATCCTCGACAAGGCGACCGAGCTCGGCGTCGACCTCGTCGGGCTCTCGGGCCTGATCACACCGTCGCTCGACGAGATGATCTCGGTGGCGACGGAGATGACGCGCCGTGGAATGAAGCAACCGCTGTTGATCGGCGGCGCCACCACGTCGGGCAAGCACACGGCCGTCAAGGTCGCGCCGGCGTACGCGGGACCCACGATCCACGTGCCGGATGCCTCGCTCGCGGTCGGCGTGATGGGGAAGCTGCTGTCGGCGGACCGCGACAACTACATCGCCGAGGTCCAGGCCAAGCAGGTGATGGTGCGCGAGGCCCACGTCACCGCGCAGAAGCGGCCGATGCTCACGCTCGAGCAGGCGCGCGCCCGCAAGCCGAAGATCGTGTTCGACGACTCCACGATCGTCGCGCCCAACTTCCTCGGCACGCGCAACCTCGCGCTCGATATCGAAGAGCTCGCGAACTGGATCGACTGGTCGCCGTTCTTCCACACCTGGGAGCTCTCGGGTCGCTACCCGGCGATCCTCGACGATCCGAAGAAGGGCGACGCGGCTCGCAAGGTGTTCGCCGACGGCAAGGCTCTGCTCGCGAAGATCATCGACGGCAAGCTGCTCCAGGCGCGCGCCACGTACGGGTTCTTCCGTGCCGGCTCGCTCGACGAGCAGGTCGCCGTCTTCGATCCGACCACGCACGCCGAGGCCGCGCGGTTCCCGCTGCCGCGCCAGCTCGAGGACAAGGAGGTCTGCTACTCGCTCGCCGACTTCATCGCGCCGCTCGGCACCGCGAACGATTACCTCGGTGCGTTCATCGTCACCGCCGGCATCGGCACCGATGCGCTCGCCTCGGCATACGAGAAGGACCACGACGACTACACGGCGATCATGGCCAAGGCCCTCGCCGACCGGCTCGCCGAAGCGTCCGCCGAGTGGCTCCACCATCGCGTGCGCACGCTCGACTGGGGTTACGCGCCGGCGGAGCAGCTGTCGACCGCGGAGCTCCTCGCCGAGACGTACCGTGGCATCCGCCCGGCGTTCGGCTATCCCGCCTGCCCCGCGCACGAGCCGAAGGGCACGCTGTTCGCGCTGCTCGACAACGCCACGCACCACCAGGTCACGCTGACGGAGTCGTTCGCGATGTACCCGACGGCGTCGGTGTCGGGGCTGTACTTCGCGCATCCGCAGGCGAAGTACTTCGCCGTCGGTCGCAGCGGCTGATCACAGCCCGAGGCACATCGCGGCCTTCGCCTCGCGCAGCGTGACGTCCGCGACCGAATTCGCGCGCTGCGTGTGCTCGCGCAGCAACTCGAGGAGTTGCGCATCGTCGGGGCTCGCTCGCCGGCGATCGCGGATCGGTGCGAGCACGCGATCGATCGCTGCTGCGACCTGCTGCTTGATCGTGCCATCGCCGAGCCCGCCCTTGCGATAGCGCGTCGCGAGCTCCTCGGCGTCCTCGGGTAGGAACGTCCGCACGTACGAGAACAACGCATTGTCGGGATCGCCGGGTTCGTCGATCGCTTGCCGCCCCGTGTAGAGCTTCGCGACCTTCGCCTTGATCGCCGCCGCGTCGTCGGAGAGATAGATCGCGTTGTCGAGGCTCTTCGACATCTTGTGCTTCCCGTCGGTGCCGACCAGCCGCGGCACGCGACCGACCAGCGCCTCGGGGATCGGGAACACCTCGCGATACAGCTGATTGAACCGCCTCGCGACCTCGCGACACATCTCGATATGCGCGAGCTGATCCTCGCCGACGGGTACGAGCTGCCCGCGAAACGCGAGGATGTCGGCGCACTGCCCGACGGTGTAGAGCGGGAAGCCGAAGCTGTGGTGATCCGCGAGGCCCTTGGTCTCGAGCTCGTCCTTCAGCGTCGGGTTACGCATCACGCGCTGGTACGGCAACAGCATCGCGAGCAGGACCGTGAGCTCCGCGATCGCCGGGATCTCCGACTGCACGACGAACGTCGCCTGCGCCGGATCGATGCCGACCGCGAGGTAGTCGCGCACGATCTCGAGGGTGTCTCGCCGGATCTCGGCAGGGCGATCCGCGCGCGTCGTGAACGCGTGGATGTTCGCGATCAGGAAGTAGCACTCGTGGACCGCCTGCAGGCGCACGCGGTTCTCGAGCGAGCCGACCAGGTGGCCGAGGTGGAGGCGACCCGTCGGGGTATCGCCGGTCAGAATTCGTTGTCGCTGGATCATGACTGTCTCCGGATGCCGAGGGCCCCAGAGACGCGTCAGACCGTCGAGGAAGACCTCGGCGGCAAAGTGAAACGCAGAATCGCTACTCGCCGCCTCGTTAGGAGCGGCGCCACCAACGGTGTAGCGAAGCGAACATGGTTCGACGCTAGCACGCCGTTCGCCCGATCGGCACGACCCATCTCGCCGCCGGCGTCAGGTTGACCCATGCGCCGCCATAACCCCGCGGGGAGACATACGGTCCGGCGTCTGCAATGGGCGCGACCATGACCAACCTGTTCAAGGGCGCCTTCACCGGCATCTCGGCAACCTTCCTGATCGCGATCGCGATGGCCATCGCCGTGGCAGGCGGGATGTCGTCGAGCACACCGCTGATGCCAAACGAGCGAACGCTCGACGCGCTGCAAGCGTTCATCATCACTCTCGGCGCGGGACTCGTTCCGGGCGTGGTGTTCGGCGCGCTGCTCGGCAGCTTGCGCACGCGGAGGTTTCGCTCGATCACGTTCATGGTCGTCGGACTGCTGCTGCTCGCGCTGTGCTTGCCGTTCTGGCCGGACCTCGCGATCTGCGCGGTGCCGATCGTCAGCCTGCATGCCCTCGTGCTCGCGGCCTGGACCCGCGTGCGATGACGCGTAGACCGTTCGGCAAGCCCGTTCCACCGAGACGCGCCAGCTTGACCACTCTTGATGCCGCACGGGCGCTAACTCGTCGACGCGCGGTGTGGTCTGTCACCTGCACGACCGCCACGGGTGCAGTCATGGATCAAAGGCGCGATCGTCGGGGTCTCGGTGTCGCTCGCGATCGCTCTTGCGATCGGAATCTCGATCGCGTGTGGGCACCGACCGAGCCCCTCCGTGCTGGGAACCTGCGGCGCGGGCGAGGCCGTCTTCGGGCTGATCGTCCTGGGAATCCCCAGCTCGACCACCTTCGCGATCCTGCTCGCCAGGCTCGAGACGCCCGGGTTCGGCCCGCGCGCGCGGACGTTCATCTTCGTCGTCATCGCGCTGCTGTTCCTGACACTGTGCTTGCCGTTCTGGCCAGGTCTCGCGACCTGTAGCTTGCCGATCACGATCCTCCATGCGATCGCGCTCGCGCGCTGGACCGCCTCACGCGTGGTCACGCTGCCGAAAGCGATCGTGTTGTGAAGGATCCTCTCTGCACGCGCACGAAAGGTGCCCTCCTAGCGATCATCGCTGCCTGCGCCGTGGCCACGCTCCAAACCGTCGCTCCACTGCCCAGCTCCCTCGAGCTTCCGCCGATGTGGTTCGAGGCGCGATCCGCCGGAGCAACGTTGCGGTTCCTCGGCAGCCTGGTGCCCGCGCTGCCGTTCTGCATCACCTACGGCATCTTCACCGGCGGCATCCTCGACGATCGAACGCCAGGTCCGATCCTCAAGGCCTTCCTCGTCGTGGTGCACACGGTCGGGTTCTCCTGCGTGTTCATCATCATGTCGCCGTCGCTCGGGTGCTACCTGTTCGTGATCAGCCTCCTGCACGCGATCGCGACCGCGGTGTGGAGAGCCTCGTGATCGCGAATCCGACCAAGGGCGCCCTTCTCGGCGTCGCCGTCGCGACCGTGATCGCGCTGCTCCAGGCCCTTGCCCCGCTCGGCCGCACACCGGAGCTCGCCTTCTGGTTCGAAGACGACGCGCCGCATCGCTTTCTCGCGACGTTCCTGTTCGCGCTGCCGCTCGCGATCGGGTGTGGAAGCTGGCTCGGGGTCGTGGCCGACGATCTGTGGAGCCTCGCGCAGCGGCTCTGCGTGCCGGTGATCTTCGCGGTCGGGTTCGCCGCCGTGGCTTCGGCGATGGCCCCCGCGCTGACTGGATATGCGATGTCCGCCGCCGCCGCCGGTGGGATCGGCTTGGCGTGGTGGGCCGAACCGGTGCCATGACCCGCCCGTCGAGTCAGGTCACGGACCGACGCAGCGAACCTGGTCCCACAGCGGACCGCGCCGCTGATCCTTGAGCATGCCGACGAGCCGCAGTAGCGGATCGAGCTCGCGCTTGCCGGCGGCCCACAGTCGAACACGCGCCCAGCAATCGAGCCACTCGTTCGTCCACTGCAGCGGTGCCTTGCAGTTCGCGGCGAGCTCGGTGGCACGGCGTTGCAGTGCACCATCGACGATCTCGGCGACCTTCGCCGCCACCTGATCGCGCACTGGCGCGACGTACCAGCGATTGCCGGGATAGCTCATCGGGTCCGCAGGCACGCCGGCGATCGGCGCACCCATGGTCTCGAGATCGGTGGTCTGCGTGCCGCCGTTCGCGGGCAGCGCCTGCCCCTCGTTGCGCAGGTTCGAGGACCAGCGGGTCTGCCACGCGTGATGCTTGACGACGTAGCGCGCGGTGCGGATGTCCTCGCGCTCCTTGATCGCGGGCGTGCTGTCGAGGTGGCGGCGCGCACGCTCCCAGTCGCTGGTCCGCGAGCGATACATGCTCTCGCTCGAGCGCGACCGCTCGCACGCGCGGTCCTTCTCGGTGCGCTCGGGGCAGCTGCTGCAACTGCTCGCCGACGACAGCGCCGACTCGGCAGAGCGACAATCCGATTCGTCCCGCCGCCAGTTCTGCTCGGCGGAGTCCTTCGACTGCTTCGCGTTGCGCTCGTCGTTGACCGCCGACGGATACTCCGGGTTGTCGAAGCGGATGATGCCGGCGACGTAGTCCTTCGACTCGGTGGTCTCGAACACCTCGTGCTCGACGGGCGAGATCGCGATGTCGCCGATCACGGTGATCGTGGGCGCGCCTTGCTTCGGCGAACCGCATCCCGCGCGATCGGGAAGCGCGGCGGCGACGACGTTGCACAGCTCCGGCAAGCTCGCGCCGGTGGTGCGGAGATCGATCGTCGCGCGCGACTTGCTGACGAACGCATCGCGGGTGGCGCGTTCGCGCGAGACCAGATCGGGCGTGGGCGTCAGGCACGTGGCGGCGGCGAGGAGCTCGGCGAGCGCGCCGGTGCGTTCGGCATACGCCGGGTGATCGGCGAGGCGAAGGATCTGATCGCGTGCGTTGACGCGTGCGGCTTGGACTTGTTGACTGTACGTGGCGAGCCCGATCTGCGGTGCGCGGGCTTCCTCGCAGCGCACCAGCTCGATCGCCGAATCGATCGCGGTCTGCCACGCGGGCGAATCCGCGAAGCAGCGCGCGAGGTGTTGTTTGGCGGCGGCGTCGGCGAGCTCCGCGGCATCCGGGTGATCGGGCGCGAGCTTGCGGATCTCGTTCACCGCGGCGAGGCACTTGTCGACCGCGTCGAGGGTGGGCGCGATCTCGGTGCACTGCTTGCGGGCGGCGTCGCGACTGCGCTGTTGCGCACCCTGCCAGGCCGAGTCGGCGCGTTTGCAGAGATCGCCGTTCTTGGGGTCGAACGTGCAGGCGTCGCGAAGGGCGATCGCCTCGCCGACGTAGTCCCCACGGGTCCGTGCGGCTTCGGCACGCGACAACGCCTGATCTCGCGCCACGTTGGGTGCACAGGCCGCGACGACGAACAGGAGGCAGACCAGGCGCGACATCGCCGCGACACTAGTTGATAGACGCATTCGAGGCCAAGCCCGACGTGCAACCGCCCGATCGCCCTCGTGTCTGGGGGACATGACCGACGTCGAACAGGTCGATCTCCAGGTCGATCTCCTGAACACCCGAGGCCGTGTGATCCGGCTCTCCATCGCTGCCGCGGTCGGGTTCGTGCTCGCGTTCGTGGTGTTCGGCCTGGTCCGCACGGTGGCGGTCGCGCCGAACGCTGACCCGATCAGCAAGCTCGGTGGGATGGAGCTGGCGCTTGGCTTGTTCCTCGTGTTCACGGCGATCGTCCAAGCGGTTCTGACGAAGCTCGCGCGTCGCGGTCGCGATTGAACCGCCGTCGCTGACATGTAACGGTCCTCCGCATGTCGAGGTTCGCCGCTGTCGTCGTTGTCGCCTTGGTCGCCGCCTGTGGCCCGTCTGCTGCTCCACCGGCACGGCCTGCACCGCCGGCGGTGGATCCAGTCGAACCCGATCGACCGCCGGTCGTCGTCGCGCCCGAACCGCCGAAGGTCGAGGACCCGTACCTGTGGCTCGAAGACGTGATGGCCGACAAGTCCCTCGCGTGGGCGACGGCGCGCAACGCGGTGACGAAGAAGGAGCTCGAGGCGATTCCCACGTTCGCGGCAAACCGCGATCGGATCCGCGCGATCCTCGACTCCAAGGATCGAATCCCCGGCGTCTGGAAGCTCGGCCCGCACTACTACAACTTCTGGAAAGACGCGCAGAACCCGAAGGGCTTGCTGCGCCGGACCACGCTCGCCGAGTACAAGAAGGCGCAGCCGAAGTGGGAGCTCGTCCTCGATGTCGATGCGCTCGGCACCAAGGAAAAGCAGAGCTGGGTCTACAAGCACTTCACGTGTCTGTATCCGAAGTGGGATCGCTGCCTCGTCGGGCTCTCGCCGGGCGGCGGTGACGCGACCGCGATCCGCGAGTTCGACGCGGTCAAGAAGCAGTTCGTGGTTGGGGGCTTCGAGCTGCCGGCCGCGAAGTCGCGGGTGTCGTGGAAGGACCGCGACACGCTCTACGTCGGGACCGATACCGGCGCGGGCTCGATGACGACCTCGGGCTATCCGCGCCAGATCCGCGAGTGGAAGCGCACCACCAAGATCGCCGACGCACCGGTGATCTTCGAGGGCGAGCCCACCGATGTCTCGGTCAGCGGGTCGCGCTCGTGGGAGGCCGGCAAGCCCGTCGACTTCATGCATCGCGGGATCTCGACGTACGCGTCGGAGGTCAGCCTGCGCGACAACGGCAAGCTGACGAAGATCGACAAGCAGCCCGATGCCGGCGTCTCCGCGTACAAGGCGTACCTGACGTTCAAGCTGCGGAGCGACTGGACGACCGGTGACAAGACGTGGCCGAAGGGCGCGTTCCTCGTGATCAACCGCGCCGACTTCCTCGCCGGCAAGCGCAACTTCACGATGCTGTTCGAGCCGGCGGCGAACCGCTCGCTGTATGGCGTGACCGAGCTCGCGAGCGGGCTCGTGGTCAACGAGCTCGAGGACATCAAGCACAAGATCTGGGTATGGAGACCGGCGGGAGGCACGTGGAAGAAGCAGCCGTTCGGCGTCAAGGTCGCCGAGGGCATCGCGCAGACCAGCGTGTCCGCCGTCGAGCCCTACGCGAGCAGCGATGACTACTGGCTGAGCTATGCCGACTTCCTGACACCGTCGACGCTCGCGGTCGGCGGCCTCGGCAAGCAGCCGGCGGTGCTCAAGCAGGCGCCGTCGTTCTTCGACGCGAAGGGCCTCGTCGCCACGCAGCACTTCGCGACCTCGAAGGATGGAACCAAGGTTCCGTACTTCCAGATCGCGCGCGACAACGTCACGCTCGACGGCAACAACCCGACACTGCTCTACGGCTACGGCGGCTTCGAGATCTCGCAGCTGCCCGGCTACAACCCGGTCGGCGGTGCGATGTGGATGGAGCGCGGTGGCGTCTACGTGATCGGCAACATCCGCGGCGGCGGCGAGTACGGCGCGGCGTGGCACCAGGCGGCGAAGGGCCACAACCGCCAGCGCGCGTACGACGACTTCGCGGCGATCGCCGAGGACTTGATCGCGCGCAAGATCACGCAGCCCGCGAAGCTCGGCATCCACGGCGGCTCGAACGGAGGGCTCCTCACCGGCGTCCTGCTGACGCAGCGGCCCGAGCTGTTCGGTGCGGTGGTGTCGTCGGTGCCGCTGCTCGACATGAAGCGCTACCACAAGCTCCTCGCCGGGGCGTCGTGGATGGAGGAGTACGGCGATCCGGAGAAGCCCGAGGATTGGGCGGCGCTGTCGAAGTACTCGCCGTACCAGAACGTGCAGCAGGGCAAGAAGTACCCGCGCGTGCTGTTCACGACGTCGACGCGCGACGATCGCGTGCACCCGGGTCACGCGCGCAAGATGGTCGCGCGCATGCTCGAGCAGGGTCACGACGTCCTCTATTACGAGAACATCGAGGGCGGTCACGCGGGCGCGGCCGACAACGAGCAGGCGGCGTTCATGTTCGCGGCGAACTTCACGTTCTTCGCGAAGCAACTCGGTCTTCGCTAGCGTGTAACGTGGAGGCGGGTGAGTAGGGAGCACGTCGATCCACTGGAGGAAACGCGTGCCGAGTCGATCCGGCCCGGCAAGCTGCTCGCCGGTGCACCGATCGGAGGCTACGAGCTCCAGTACGTGCTCGGCGAGGGCGGCATGGGCGTCGTGTGGTGCGCGCACGACCCGCTGCTCGATCGCACGATCGCGATCAAGGTCCTGAAGAGCCGCGACGTCGCGGCGGCGATGCGCACGCGGTTGCTCCGCGAGGCGCAGGCGATGGCGCAGATCAAGCACCCGAACGTGCTGACCGTCCACCGCGTCGGCACCGAGGCCGATCGCGACTACATAGTGATGGAGCTCGTCGATGGCGGGCCGCTCGATCACTGGCTCGCCTTCGGACCGCCGCATGCCGAGGTGATGGAGGCGCTACTCGCCGCGGGTCGTGGGCTGGCGGCTGCGCATGCCGCCGGCTTGGTCCATCGCGACTTCAAGCCGAACAACGTGCTGCGCAGCAAGGACGGACGCGTGCTGGTCACCGACTTCGGGCTCGCCCGCGGCCTCGGCGAGGACTGGACGGCGCCGATCGGCGTCACCGGATCACTGGATCCCGAGGTCACGCCGACCTCCCGCGATTCGGGTCGGGCGAAGGACAACGTCCTCGACGCTGCGCTGACCAAGACCGGCGCGTTGATCGGCACGCCGGCGTACATGGCTCCGGAGCAGTTCACCGGTGCGGAGCCGGATCCGCGCACCGATCAATTCGCGTACTGCGTCACCGCGTGGCAGGCGCTGACAGGTGCACGCCCATTCCATGGCCGCACGCTCGACGAGCTCCGCCAGGCGGCGAGCGGAGGTGTCGCGGCGGTGATCGCCGAGCTCGGCAAGCCGATGCGCACGGTGCTGACGCGCGGGCTCGATCCTGATCCCGCGAAGCGCTGGCCCGACATGCCCACGCTGTTGCGCGAGCTGGAGCGCGCCGGCCACCCGCCGAAACCCAAACGACCGTGGATCGCCGCTGGCGCCGTCGCCGCGATCGCGATCGCGCTGATCGCGTACAAGGCGACCCGTCCCGCCGCCGAGCCACCGTGCGAGCCGATCGACGCCGCGTGGGGCAATGCGATCAAGGTCTCGCTCCCCGATCAGCCGTGGCTTGCCGCGACGCTCGACGATCACAAGCGCCGCTGGATCGCGAGCTACGAAGGGACGTGCAGTGCGGCGGCTTCGCGCCCCGCCGGAAAGCTCGACTGCCTGCGTGCGGTGCGCAGCCGGATCGTCGCGGTCTCGGCCGTGCTCGCGAAGGATCCAGCCGCGCGCGCTGCGATCGATCCCGCCCTCTACCTCGCACCACCGGAGCTGTGCGCGACCAAGGGCGCCGCGCCGATCGCGTTTCCCGACGACGATCGCGTGATCTCCACGCTCGCGCGCTCCATCGTGCTTGCCGGTGCCGACGTGAAGGCCGCGAGCTGGGCGCCGTTGGGACCTCTCGTCGCCGTCACCGACGGCATACGCCGCGTGCGCGAGGGCGATGTCACCGGTGGTCGCAACCAGCTCGAGGGTGCGGTCGCCGCCGCCGCAGCCACGGACCCACGTGTCGCCGCGTTCGCGCGTCTGGGCCTGCTCGCCGCCTCGCTCGAGGAATTGGTGGATCCGGACGCCGGTGGCAAGCCGGACCTGATGCACGACGAGATCGCGAAGCTGCTGACCTATGCACGCTCCGCGATCAAGGCAGCGGGCGACGAGCCGGTCCTGGTCGGCATGCTCGCGTTCCTCGAAGCCGAGGCGCTCGCGGATCTCGCGGAGCGGTCGCGCAAGACGTCGTTCGGCGATGCGATCGCCCGTGCCGCTGAAGCCCGCGCGCTGTTCGAGACTGCGGGCGATCCTCGTCGTGCGGCGCAGGCCGCAGCGCTGCTCGTCGAGCTCCAGCTCCGCCGTGGCGATGCTGCGGCGCTCGGTGATGGGGAGTTCGCTGCGCGTGCTGCCGCCGATGCGCTCGAGCGCGTCAAGCTTCCGCCGTCGCCACTCCTCGAGCGCGCCCTCACACGGATCGCGTTCGCGCGTGGCGACCTCGCTGTCGCGCACCGCTGGGCCGATCGAGGCGTTGCACCGCCGGCGATCACGGGCACGCCGATCTCCGGCCTCGTCGTCGGTCCCGATGGCAAGCCGGTGATGAATGCGGTGGTGGTCGCGTGGGTCGGCGAGCTCCACGGGGATTCCGTGCGTGCATTCACCGACCGCCGCGCCTTCGACGGTGAGGTTGTCGAGACCGGCGCCGAGGGCAAGTTCACCGTCCACCTGCGCGATGGCACCGTGGTGATGGCCGAATCGCCGGGTGGTGCGCTGCGCTCCGCCCCGATCGCTCTGCCCTCGTCGCGCGTCACGCTCGAGCTCTCGCCGACCGGTGAGGTCAACGGGCGAATCGATTCGGTGGTCACCGCCGGCGTCGATGCGTACGCGCGGCTTCCGATCGGCGAAGCGTTCTGGACCGTCCATGCGCCGATCGCCGGTGCCTCGTTCCATCTCGGCAACCTGCCACCCGGCTCGTTTCGACTCGGCGCGATCGGCACCGCCGGTACCGCGACACGTCGGATCTCGGGTGGCACGATCTCCATCACCGCAGGCTCGGCGACCCACAAGAGGCTGACATGGCCCGGTGGTCGCGCGATCGATGTCGTCGTGCGTGGTGCGGTTGGTCCCGGCGCCACAGCCTGGCTCGTCGATGCCGAGATGGCGGCGCGCTTCACACGTCGCGATGATCTCGACGTCGTCGCGGCTACCTCGTTCGACAGCATCTCGAGTCCGCTCCTCCCGATCGGCTCGCGCACGACCGACGCAGGCCGCCGGCACTACGTGGCCGGCGCGCACCACGCGATCTTCGTCGGTGACTACAAATCGATCACGGCCTGCGTGTCACCGAGCGCCAACCACGACGCCGCGGTCACCTGCAAAGCCCTCGACCCCGACGGCAGATCGGTCGCGATCGATCTGCCGTGATGCGGCTTCCTGACCCAGGGTTCGCCTGTGTCGATCCTTCGACCAGGCGAATGATGGGGAACGGGGTGGCTCGAGCCGGGGACAGGTCAACCGAGGTGAGCTCTGAGGCTAGAGCGTCTTGAGGTACTCGATCACGGCGGCGCGCTCGGCGGGCGTGAGCTTGTCGCCGAACGTGTGACCGGCGTTGCCGTAGCCCGGCGCACTCGTGTCGTAGATCCAGCGGATGTTCGCGTCAGCGGCCGGCGCGCGATTCGGCCAGCCAACGGCGGTGAGCTCGTAGGCATCACGACCGCGCACGATCGCGGTCTTCGGCAGCCGCAGCGAGCTGTCGAGCAACGCCGCGAGGTTCGGCACCGAGCCGTTGTGAAGATACGGCGCCGTCGCCCACACACCGTCGAGCGGTGGCGGCACGTACCCCATGCCGGGTTCCAGCTTCGAGAGCTCGCCGTAGAACGAGCTGTTGAACCACTCCGTGAACGGCGCCGCGAACTGGCCCGCGTGCTCGGCGAGCTTGGGATCGGTGCCGACCTTGTCGAGCGGCACGACGCGACTCCGATACGTCCCGCCGTCACCGTACGTGCCGTGGCACTTCGAGCAGCGCGCTTGGAACGTCTGCTTGCCGGTCGCGGCGAGCGTCGCATCGACCTTGCCCGGATACTTCGGCGCCTCGAGCGTCAGCAGGTACGCGCGGATGTCGGGGAAGTACGCATCGATCGCCTTGGCCTGCGCCACGTCATCGACGCACATCACCGACGCCGTCATCATGATGCGCGCCTGATCGCCACGCCCCGCGCCGGTGTGGAACATCGCGCTCTTCTTCTTGAGCAGCCACCACGCGGGCACGTCGACGGGAATCGCCTCGTCCTCGACGGGGAGCAACGGCTCGTCGGACCAGGCGAGCGTCTTCGGATCGCGATGCGCGAACAGCACTGCCGCGATGTGATCCGCCGGGTTCGCACCCGCGGTGCGCGTCTTGATCTTCTCGAGCGCACGCATGCGGCCCGCCATCCGCGTCACCTCGACTCGCTCGTTTCCCGACACCATCATCCCCGCCATCGCCACCGGATCCGCCGAGCCCTCCATCGCGAAATCGGTCGACACCTCGCCGAGCCCGATCACCAGCTTGCCTTGCAAGAACGCGGCGTGACAGCCGAGGCAGTTCGCGGTCACCACCTCGACGCCAGACGCCGTCTTTCCCGGGTTCATGAAGTACGGCAGATCGGCGCCGCGAGGTCGCTCGATCCGCGTCGCGCCCGCCATCGCACTACCGAACGTGTTCCACAGCGAGCGCGGAATGCCGCAGCCGACATAGCCCTCGCCGGTCAGCGCGTCCCAACCCTTCTTCGGATCGCCGACCCGCTGCGGCGACGCCGGAATCGCATCGTCGGTCGCGACGGGCTGGTTCGGTGGTACCGCCACGGGCTCGGCCTTGCGACCGTCGCCACCGCACGCCGCGATCAGTAGAACCAGGAGTGCCGCTCTCACGGCCCTACTGTGCCGCAAGTCGGCCCGGCGTCCCGTGGATTTTTCGTGCAGCGAGTACACTGCGGCTCGTGCGCGCGCTGATCCGGGACGTGTCTCCTGCCTTCGCCGATGCCCTGTCGGCGCACCCGCAGCCGATCGATGTCGCGCTCGCGCAGCGGCAACACGCCGCGTACCGCACGGCCCTCGAGGCCTGCGGCGCCACCGTGATCCAGATCCATGGTGATGCGCGGTATCCCGACTGCTGCTTCGTCGAGGACACCGCCGTGGTCATCGGCGGTCGCGCGTTGATTACGCGAACCGGCGCGCTGTCTCGTCGAGGCGAGGTCGAGGCGATCGAGGCTGCGCTCCGCGAGGCCGGCTTCGACATCGCGACGATGTTCGAGCCCGCCACGCTCGACGGCGGTGATTGCCTGCGACTCGGCGCGAAGATCTATGTCGGCCGGAGCGCACGCACGAACCCCGAGGGCATCGCCGCGCTCACTGCAGCCTTCCCGGACATGACCGTGACCGCGCTCGAGCTGCCACCGAACGTCCTGCACCTCAAGTGCGTGGTGTCGCCGCTCGATCACGAGCGCGTGCTGCTCGCCGAAGGCACGCTCGAGAACTCGCTGTTCCCGCATGCCGTGATCGTCCCCGCCGCGGAGACCTACGCCGCGAACTGCGTCGCGATCGACGGCCACGCTATCGTCGCCGACGGCTTTCCTGCGACCCGCGACGTGATCGAGCGCGCCGGCCTGACCGTGCACCTCGTACCGACCTCCGAGGTCCGCAAGGCCGACGGCTCGCTGACCTGCCAGTCCATCGTGTTCACGTGACGCGACGCGATCGATGGGAAGCTGCGTACTCGGCACGAGCGCGCGAGCACTGGACACCCGAGCGCACCGCCGCACTCGCCGACGGCAAGCGGCTCGCGATCCTGCCTGGCGAGGCACCTGCCCTGCTGCGTGCACTCGGCTTGCTCGACAGTGATGGCGCACTGCCCCCCGATCGTGCCCGCAAGTTCTTCCAGATCAATCACCTCGTTCGCTTGATCGAGCTGCCGATGACGGCGCTCCACGCGGCGCACACGACCGTGCGAGTGGTCGACGCGGGCTGCGGCCGTTCGTACCTCACGCTGCTACTCGCGCATGTCGCGAAGCAACGCGGCCTCGGCATCGACGTCCTCGGCATCGACCGCAACCCCGCGCTGATCGAGGAGTGTCGCCGCCGCACCGCGCTCGCCGAGCTCGACGATGTCGTCCGCTTCGAGGCTCGCGCCGTCGACGAGCCGGGAGATCTCGGCGAGGTCCATGCCGTGGTCGCGCTGCACGCCTGCGATACCGCGACCTGCGATGCGATCGCGCTCGGTGTCGCTGCGAACGCGTCCCTGATCGCCGTCGCACCGTGCTGCCAGGCGGAGCTCGCACGCAGCTGGAGCGAGCTCGAGAACACTGCTGGTGGCCTCGCACCCGTGTGGAACGCACCGCATCTCCGCCGCGAGGTCGCGGCCCACATCACCGATGCGATGCGGATGACGCTGCTGCGCGCCGCAGGCTATCGCGTCAGCGCGGCGGAGCTCGCGAGCGAGCATACAAAGAAGAAC